>JBFWWQ010000010.1:0-25943 GCA_050246095.1 Pseudorhodoplanes sp. | reverse complement strand
GAGGCGGAGGAGAGGTCCTCGCCATCGAAGTGGATGTCGCCCGCGGTCTTGTCCTCGAGCCGCAAGATCAGCCGGCCGACCGTGGTCTTGCCGCAGCCCGATTCCCCGACCAGGCCGAGCGTCTCGCCCGGATAGATGTCGAAGCTCACGTCGTCGACCGCGCGCACCAGTCCGGGCTTGCCGCGCAGCCCGCGCCGCACGGGGAAGTGCTTCTTCAGGTTGCGGACCGAGAGCAGCGGCTCGGGGATCTGCTGCGTCACAACCTGCTCGCCGGTGTCGGCGGCGGCCCAGGCGATGCGCCCGATGGCGATATCCTCGATGCGATGGCAGCGCGAGAGGCTGCCGAGGTCGGTGGTGACGAGCGTCGGCTCCTCGTCGCAGACGGGGATGCGGAACGGACAGCGCGGCGCGAACCGGCAGCCCGACTGCATCAGCGAAAGGTTCGGCGGCAATCCCTCGATGGTTTCCAGCTTGGCGCCGCGCGGCCGGTCGAGCCGCGGCACCGAACGCAGCAGGCCCATCGTGTAGGGATGGCGCGGCCGGTGGAAGACATCGTCGGCGTCGCCTTCCTCGACCATGCGCGCCGCGTACATCACGATCACGCGGTCGGCGTAGCGTGCGACCACGCCGAGATTATGCGTGATGACGATCAGCGCGATATTGAGCCGGCGCGACAGGTCCTTCATCAATTCGAGAATCTGCGCCTGGATGGTGACGTCGAGCGCGGTGGTCGGCTCGTCCGCGATAATGAGCTGCGGATTGCAGGCAAGGCCGATCGCGATCATCACGCGCTGGCGCATGCCGCCGGAGAATTGGTGCGGATACTGGTCGAGCCGGCTTTCCGGGTCCGGGATGCCGACGAGCCGCAGCAATTCGACCGCGCGGGCGCGCGCCTCCCCGTCGCTCATGCCGAGATGGATCTGCAGCGGCTCGGTGATCTGCAGCCCGATCGTCAGGATCGGATTGAGCGAGGTCATCGGCTCCTGGAAGATCATCGAGATATCGCGACCGCGAATCTCGCGCATGTCGTCGTCGTCGAGATCGAGCAGGCTCTTGCCGTCGAAGGTGATGCGTCCGCGCGTCCGCCCGGTCAGGCGCGGCAGGAGCCGCATGATCGAGAGCGCCGATACCGACTTGCCGGAACCGGATTCGCCGACGATCGCGACAATCTCGCCCTTGCGGACGTTGAAGCTCAGCCCCTCGACGGCGCGGACCACGCCCCGGGATGTCTCGAAATGGACATGCAGGTCCTCGACATCGAGCAGCACGGGCGCTGCATTGGCGGACGGCGTCGGCCGGTCGAGAACGGACGTCGGACTAAGACTCAATGGCACCCCGCCTGGCGTTCCCCTGTACCCTGCCCAATTTCCCGGCATTATGTATTAGCGGGTGATCGGGCGGAGAGACTTTATCATAATCACGCGATATGCCACCCCCTTCCGTGGAGCGAATGAGCGCAGGCATGAATTCCTCTTTTTTCGGCGATCTCCTGCAATCGATCTCGGACCGGGGGCGGGCGCTGCTGGATTTGCGCGGGCGCCCGGCGGCCGGGGAGCGCTCGGATAGCCTGGTGGAGCTCTGCGAGGAACTGCTGTCGGGGCGGGGCGAAGCCTCCGGGGTCGCCCTGGCGCGCGAAATCCTGACCCATTATGCGCAGCTCACCACCGGCCCGCGCATCGCCTTCTTCGAGGCGCTCGCGGAGCGCTTCGGTCCGGCCCGCGCGCGCGTTGAGGCCGCCATCGCGGCCTGGAATAACGACGCATCGGATGCCGCCGCGGCCGAACTGCACGAAGCGGCGGAACCGCGCCGGCAGGAACTCTTCCGGCGGCTCAATCTCGCGCCGGGCGGCACCGCCGCGCTGGTCAGGATGCGCGAGCAATTGATCGGCGCTATGGACCACCGCGACGATCTGGCGCCGGTCGATGCCGATTTCGTCCATCTCTTCTCGTCCTGGTTCAACCGCGGCTTTCTCGTGCTGCGCCGCATCGACTGGTCGACGCCCGCCAATATCCTGGAAAAGATCATCCGGCATGAGGCCGTTCACAAAATCAGGAGCTGGGACGACCTGCGCCGCCGCATCGATCCGCCGGACCGGCGCTGCTACGCCTTCTTCCACCCGGCGCTCAACGACGAGCCGCTGATCTTCGTCGAGGTGGCGCTGGTGCGCGAGATCGCCGGCGCCATCGCGCCGGTGCTGGCGGAAACGCGCGACGTGCTCGACCCGGACAAGACCACGACCGCGGTTTTCTACTCGATCTCCAATTGCCAGCGCGGGCTGACCGGCGTCAGCTTCGGACATTTCCTGATCAAGCAGGTGGTGGAAGAGATTTCGCGCGAGAATGCAAAACTCTCGCGCTTCGTGACGCTCTCGCCGGCGCCGGGTTTTGCCGGCTGGCTCAGACGGGAACGCCAGCGCGACGACTCGCCGGCCTTGACCAACGAGGACCGCCTGGCGCTGGCGGTGCTGGACGGCGACGAGTGGAGGTCGGACGCCGCCGTGCGCGAGAGCCTGCGCGAACCGCTGACACGCGCCGCCGCCTGGTACTTTCTGTACGCGCGCAACGGGCGCGGCCTGCCGGTCGATCCGGTGGCGCGATTCCATCTCGGAAACGGCGCGCGGCTGGAGCAGATCAATGCGTTCGGCGACATGTCCGAGAACGGATTGCGGCAATCCTTCGGCGTGATGGTCAATTATCTCTACGATCTCGATTATATCGAGCGCAACCACGAAGCCTTCGCGCAGAACCGCACGGTTGCGGCATCGAACGCGATCCGCAAGCTGGCGCGGCCGGCTCCCGCCGCGCTCGTGCCGCTCGCCAGTTGAACTGCACCGCCGGAAGCATCGCCATGAATCTGTTCGACCATATCCGCAAGGCCATCCCGTCGCCGGAGAAGCCGTTTCTGACGACGGGCGGCGGCGAGCGCCTCACCTATGCCGACATGCTCGCGCGCTCGGCGCAGATTGCCAATGTCCTGGTGCTGCGCGGCGTCGAACCGGGCGACCGCGTGGCGGCGCAGGTGGAGAAGTCGCCGGAAAACCTGCTGCTTTATCTTGCGACCGTGCGCGCGGGCGCGGTCTATCTGCCGCTCAACACCGCCTATATGCCGGCCGAGATCGACTATTTTATCGGCGACGCCGAGCCCAAGGTGTTCGTCTGCGATCCGACGAAACAGGCGGCGCTCGCGCCCCTTGCGCAGAAGCATCGCGTCGCCGCGCTGGAGACGATGGACCCCGCCGGCAAGGGCAGCCTTGCCGGTGCGGCCGACGCGGCGCCGAAGGACTTTGCCGACGTGCCGCGCGGCGAGGACGATCTCGCCGCCATCCTGTACACGTCCGGCACCACCGGGCGCTCCAAGGGCGCGATGCTGACGCACCGCAATCTCTCCTCCAACGCCCGCGTCCTGGTCGATTACTGGCGGTTTTCCGACCGGGACGTGCTGCTGCACGCGCTGCCGATCTACCATACCCACGGCCTGTTCGTGGCCTGCAATACGGTGATGTTCTCCGGCGGCGCGATGATCTGGCTGTCGAAATTCGACGCCGACGAGGTGATGCGGCATCTGCCGAAGGCGAGTTCCATGATGGGCGTGCCGACCTTCTATACGCGGCTGCTGCGGCACGCGGGCCTGACGCGCGAAGCCTGCGCGCATATGCGCCTGTTCACGTCCGGGTCGGCGCCGCTCCTGGCCGAGACGCATGTGGAGTTCCGACAGAAGACCGGCCACGCCATCCTCGAGCGCTACGGCATGACCGAAACCAACATGAACACGTCGAACCCCTATGACGGCGACCGGATCGCGGGCACGGTCGGGTTTCCGCTGCCCGGCGTCGAATTGCGCATCGCCGATCCCGACAGCGGCCGGGCGCTGCCGCAAAGCGAGATCGGCGGCATCGAGGTGAAAGGGCCGAATGTGTTCAAGGGCTATTGGCGTATGCCGGAAAAGACCGAGGCCGAGTTCCGCGCCGACGGCTTCTTCATCACCGGCGATGTCGGCAAGATCGACGCGCGCGGCTACGTGCATATCGTCGGGCGCGCCAAGGATCTCATCATCACCGGCGGCTTCAACGTCTATCCGAAGGAAATCGAAGCCGAGATCGACGCGCTGCCGGGCGTGGTGGAGAGCGCGGTGATCGGCTGCCCGCATCCGGATTTCGGCGAGGGGGTGACGGCGGTGGTGGTCTGCAAGTCCGGCGCGGTCCTGACGGAAACATCGGTCATTGCCGAACTGGAAAAACGGCTGGCCAAATTCAAGCTGCCGAAGCGGGTGGTTTTTGCCGACGACCTGCCGCGCAACACCATGGGCAAGGTGCAGAAGAATGTCCTGCGCGAGCGCAATGCCGCGCTCTATGCGGGGTCCGCCGGCAAACGCACGGCCTGACCGGGATCGCCGCGGCGATGCCGACGGCCATCACGAGCGGCCGTAGACCGGAACGATCGCGCCGCGGGTGACGGCGTTGTCGGGAGACGCCAGAAAGAGGATGGCCGCGGCGACCTCCTCGACCTTCGGCCAGTGGCCGAATTCCGCCTTCGGCATGGCCTTGCGGTTGGCCGGCGTGTCCATGACCGAGGGCGCGACCGCATTGACGAGAATGCCGTCCTTCGCGACCTCCTCGGCCAGCGCCACCGTCAGCGCGGCGACGGCGGCCTTGCTCGCCGTGTAGGCGGCCATGCCGGCCCCGGTACGCCATTCCAGGGCGGGACGGGCGGCCACGTTGACGATGCGTCCGCCCTGTCCGCGCATGGCGCCGATCGCGGCGCGGCAGCAGAGAAACGTGCTCACCAGATTGGTCTCGATCTGCTGCATCAGATCGGCCTTCGTCGTGTCCGCCGCGGGCTTGGCGGCGAATCCGCCGGCAATGTGGATCGATGCCCACAGTTTCGGCGCCCGCGCGTAAAGGCTCGCGACCGACGCCTCGTCCGACAATTCGATGCCGGGACACAGCGTGACCCGCGCATCGCCGGCGTAGGGAAATCGTTCCGCCTCCCTGCCGGACCGGTACGGCACCAGGCAATGCGCGCCGGCCGCGAGCAGGGCGGCGACGGTCGCGGTCCCGAGCGCGCCGGTGCCGCCGGTGACGATCGCGGTGCGTTGTGCGAAATCGCCGGCCATCAGCCGCGGCCCCGCTTCTGACGCATCGGCAGCACCTGGTGATCGATCCAGTTGGCGATCTCCTTGGTGCGGATCGACTTGTCGAGGATGACCCGGTCCAGCGCGTGCCGCCAGGTCAGCCACTTGATTCCCGGGTTGTCGGCGATCTCGTCGATCTCCCTCGCATAGGCGATCAGGCTCGGCTCGTCCGGGAAGAAGCCTTCCTCCACGCAGCGCTTGCCGTGGCGGCGGAACGTCGCCGCGATATCGTGCAGGGTGTATTCCGGGTGATATTGCACGCCCCAGGCGGTCGCTTCGCCGACATGGATTTCCGCCGCCTGCACGTCCGACATGGCGTTGGCCGCCAGCACCCGCGTGCCGGGGGGGAGCGTCTCGACCTCGTCGAGATGCACGGTGACGGCGTTGAACACCTCGTCCTTGCCGGCATACATGGGGTGGCCGCGGCCCGCGCCGGTCAGCCGGATGCGCCGTCCGAAGCCGATCTCGCGGCCCTTGGGGTTGCGGCGGACCGCGCCGCCTACCGCGACGGTGATGACCTGCAGGCCCCAGCAGCTGCCGAATATCGGGGTGCCGGTGGCGAGCACGGCCCGGACCAGGTCGATCTGCGGCAGGACATGCGGCCCGCCCTCATAGACATGCAGCGCCGAGCCGGTCAGCGCGACCCCGTCATAGCTCTCAAGCCCTTCTTTTGACGGCAGATTTGCTCCCGGATCGGCCGCATAGCAGATGTCGGCGATGGATTCCGGGCAAAGTTCCCGCAGCAGTTCCGCATAGCCCTCGCTCGGCGCCCGCCCGCCCGCCGCCTTGAGCAGGGCGCGGCCGTCGGCGGTGTTGCCTTCGACGACGAGGAAGCGGGGGGATGGCATTCAATCAGTCCGGATCGCAATGACACTTACATAACGCCTAATGCGGCAAAGTTGCGAGACCCTCCGCATGGGCAGCTTGAGCAAAGCCGGCCTCGCGCGCCATGCTGCCGGACGAGGGAATCGGAACATGGCGGGTATCGGCTTGGCGGATTTCGACCTGGCGATTATCGGCGGGGGCATCAACGGTGCCGGGATCGCGCGCGATGCGGCCGGCCGCGGCCTGCGCGTGCTCCTGGTCGAGCAGGGCGATCTCGCTTCCGGAACCTCCTCTGCCTCCACCAAGCTCATTCATGGCGGGTTGCGCTATCTCGAACACGGCGCGCTGCGGCTGGTGCGCGAAGCGCTGATCGAGCGCGAGGTGCTGTGGGGGATCGCGCCGCATATCATCCGCCCGCTGCGCTTCGTGCTGCCGCCGCGGCCGGGCCTGCGTTCCAGCCTGACGATCCGGCTGGGGCTGTTCCTGTACGACCATCTCGGCGGCCGCAAGGACCTGCCGCCGACCGCGACGCTCGACCTTACGCATAACGTCGTCGCCGGGCCGCTGAAGCGGCGCTACCAGACCGCGTTCGAATATTCCGATTGCTGGGTCGACGACGCGCGGCTGGTCGTGCTCAACGCGGTGGATGCGAGCGAGCGCGGCGCCGCGATCCGCCCGCGCACGCGCTGCGTGCGTGCGGATCGCGGCGAAGTCTGGACGCTCGTTCTCAACGCCCGCGGGCGGCGCGAGACGGTGACCGCGCGTGCGCTGGTCAATGCGGCGGGCCCGTGGGTCGCCGAAGTCAACGAATTCGTGCTGCGGCAGCCCTCGACCCCGCGCGTGCGGCTGGTCAAAGGCAGCCATATCGTCGTGGCCAAGCTGTTCGACCACGACCGCGCCTATATCTTCCAGAACGAGGATCGCCGCATCGTCTTTGCGATTCCTTTCGAGCGCGATTTCACGCTGCTCGGCACCACCGACGAGGATTTCAAGGGCAATCTCGGCTCGGTCACCGCCGACGAGAAGGAAATCCAGTATCTGTGCAATGTGTCCAACGACTATTTCCGGCACATCCTGACCGCCGACGACATCGTATGGTCCTATTCCGGCGTGCGCGCGCTCTACGACGAAGAATCCGGAAAGCCGGAGGACGCCACGCGCGACTATCACCTGTTTCTCGACAAGTCCTACGGCGAGGCGCCGTATCTGTGCGTCTATGGCGGCAAGATCACGACCTATCGGCGGCTGGCCGAACAGGTGTTGGCCATGCTGGAAAGCTTCTTCGTCATGCCGCCCGCCTGGACCGCCACGGCGCCGCTACCGGGCGGCGACATACCGCGCGACATGGTGGGCGCGCTGGCGGCGCAGATCCACCGGACCTGGCCGTTCCTGACCGAGACGCATGCCTTGCGGCTGACCCGCGCCTACGGCACGCGGGCGGAACACATTCTCGCCGACGCCAAATCCGAACGCGACCTCGGGCAATGGTTCGGCGCCGACCTGACCGAAATCGAGGTGCGCTACCTGATGCAGCGCGAATGGGCGCGCGAGCCGGACGACGTGCTCTGGCGCCGCAGCAAGCTCGGGCTGCGCATGAATGCGTCCGAGCGGGAAAGCTTGCAGCGTTTCATGGCGCAGCCCTCGCCGACCAGGGCAGCGGGGTAAGCGGCATGGATCATCTGCTCGCGATCGACCAGGGCACGACGTCCTCGCGCGCCATCCTGTTCGATTCCAGGCTGGTGCCGGTCGCGCTGGCGCAACGGGAATTCCGCCAGATCTATCCGGCGCCGGGTCTCGTCGAGCACGATCCGGAAGAAATCTGGGCGAGTGTGGTCGAGACCGTGCGCGAGGCCATCGCCAAGGCCGGGATTGATGCCGGGAACATCGCCGGCATCGGCATCACCAATCAGCGCGAGACCACCGTCATCTGGGACCGCGACACCGGCCGGCCGATCCATAACGCCATCGTCTGGCAGGACCGCCGCACCGCCGAATATTGCGCCGGCCTGAAATCCGCGGGCCACGAGAAGGCCGTGTCGGAGAAGACCGGGCTGCTGCTCGATCCGTATTTCTCTGCGACCAAGATCGCCTGGCTGCTCGACCGCGTGAGCGGCGCGCGCGCGGCGGCCGCGGCCGGGCGTCTCGCTTTCGGCACGATCGATTCGTTCCTGCTCTGGCGGCTCACCGGCGGGCGCGTGCATGCGACCGACGCCACCAATGCGGCGCGCACGCTGCTGCTCGATATCCGCACTGCGCGCTGGGACCGCGACCTGACGCAGCTCTTCGGCATTCCCGAGAGCCTGCTCCCCGGCCTGCGCGACTGCGCGGCGGATTTCGGCGCGACCGGCCTGTTCGGCGGCCGCATCCGCATTCTCGGCATGGCGGGCGACCAGCAGGCGGCGACCATCGGGCAGGGCTGTTTCGCGCCCGGCATGATGAAATCGACCTACGGCACCGGCTGCTTCGCCCTGCTCAATACCGGCGATGCGCCGGTGGCCTCGCGCAACCGCCTGCTGACCACCATCGCCTACCAGCTCGACGGCAAGCGCACTTACGCGCTGGAAGGGGCGATCTTCATCGCCGGCGCGGCCGTGCAATGGCTGCGCGACGCGCTGAAGGTCATCGCGCAGGCACCGGCGGTGAACGAGCTTGCCGCGCGCGCCGACCCGGCCGAGCAGGTCTATCTGGTGCCGGCCTTTGTCGGGCTGGGCGCGCCGTACTGGGACGCGGAGGCGCGCGGCGCGATTTTCGGGCTCACGCGCAATGCCGGCGTCGCCGAGATCGCGCATGCGGCGCTGGAGGCGGTGGGCTATCAGACCCGCGATCTGCTGGAAGCGATGCGCGCGGACTGGCCGCAGGCCGCGCAGGCCGGCACCGTGCTGCGCGTCGACGGCGGCATGACCGCGAGTGACCGCGCCATGCAGTTTCTGGCCGACATCCTCGGCGCGCCGGTCGACCGGCCGACCGTGATGGAGACCACGGCGCTGGGCGCGGCCTATCTCGCCGGACTGAAGGCCGGGCTTTGTCCGCCGCCGGACCGGTTCGCCGCGACCTGGCAGCTCGACCGAAGATTCGCGCCGACGATGCCGCAGGACGAGCGCGAGCGGAAATGGTCGGGCTGGCGCGACGCGGTCGCGCGCACCTTGTCCGCGCCGCGCCCTTGAGTGCGACGCGCCCTTGAGTGCGGCGCCGCCTGCCGCTAGATCATGATCCGATTGGGCTGAAGCGGATCATGGTCTAGTTTTTTTGGTTTATCGCGCAATCTTGCGGCGAACCGGTGCCCGCTTCGCCGGACTGCGCTTTGGCGTGCGGCCCGGAAAATTCGCAAGGACACAAACCCCACGATGCAAGACGGCGTGGCCGGCTCCGATCCCGACAAGACAGGCAGGACATCCGGCGCCCCGCTGCTGCGCATCGAGACGGTGACCCGGCGCTTCGTCGGAATCACCGCTGTCGACCGCGTCTCGCTCGATGTCGGCCGCGGCGAGTTCGTGGCGCTGCTCGGCCCGTCCGGCTGCGGGAAGACCACATTGCTGCGCATGCTGGCGGGGTTCGAGCGGCCGGACGAAGGCCGGATCGTGCTCGACGGCGAGGACATCACCGCGGCGCCGCCGCACCGGCGCCCCGTCAACATGATGTTCCAGAGCTATGCTTTGTTCCCGCATCTGAGCGTGGCGGGCAACATCGCGTTCGGGTTGAAGCAGGAAGGCATGGCGCGCGCCGAGATCGAGGCGCGGGTGCAGGAATCGCTTCGCACCGTGCGGCTCGAAGGGCTCGGCGCCCGCAAGCCGCAGCAATTGTCCGGCGGCCAGCGCCAGCGCGTCGCGCTGGCGCGCGCCTTGGTGAAGCGGCCCAAGCTGTTCCTGCTCGACGAGCCGCTCGCCGCGCTCGACAAGAAGCTGCGCGAGGAGACGCAATCCGAGTTGCGCGAGCTGCAGCGCCGTCTCGGCGTCACCTTCATCATCGTGACGCATGACCAGGAGGAGGCGATGGCGATGGCCAGCCGCATCGCGGTCATGAACGAGGGCCGCATCGTGCAGGTGGCGCCGCCGACACGAATCTACGAACAGCCGAACTCGCGCTGGGTCGCGCAGTTCATCGGCGACATCAATCTGTTCGACGCCCGCGCGGTCGAGGCGACGGCGGCGCATCTCGTGGCCGAGAGCGGCATTGCCGGCCGCCTGCGCGCGAGCGGCATGCCGGGCGTCGCGCCCGGCATGGCCGTCACCGTCGCGGTGCGCCCGGAAAAGATGCATGTGTTGCGCACGGCGCCGGCAGCGGCGGAGAACGTCATCGCCGGCACGGTGGCCGATATCGGCTATCTCGGCGATTTCTCGCTCTACAAGGTGAAGCTGGACGGCGGCCAGACGGTCAAGGCGGCGATCGCCAACGTGTCGCGCCGCGCCGAACCCGCGCCGCAGGTCGGCGAGCGGGTGTTCGTCGACTGGCCGTCCGAAGCGGCGATCGTGCTGACGGAATAAAGAAACCGATGAGCGCGCTATGGCAAAAAGGAACCTGGATGCACCGGCTGACGATCGGCCTGCCGTATCTGTGGCTGATCGCGTTCTTCCTCGTTCCCTTCCTCATCGTGCTGAAGCTGAGCTTCTCGCAGACGGCGCTGGCGCAGCCGCCCTATCTTCCGGTCTTCGATCTGGCGGCCGGCTGGGAGGGCGTGAAGGACTTTTTCGCCGCGCTCACCCTCGATGGCTATCGGCTTCTGTTCTCCGATACGCTGTATGTCACGTCGTATCTGCGCAGCCTGCAGATCGCGGCGGTCTCGACGCTGATGCTGCTGGTCCTGGCCTTTCCGGTGGCCTACGGGCTCGCGCGCGCGCCGCGAAGCTGGCAGCCGCTGCTGGTGATGGCGGTGATGCTGCCGTTCTGGACCGCGTTCCTGATCCGTATCTATGCCTGGGTCACGATCCTGCAGCATGACGGCCTGCTGAACCGGACGCTTGCCGCCCTCGGCCTCGTCGACGAGCCGCTGTCCTGGCTCGCGACCGACACCGCGGTCTATATCGGCATCGTCTATTCCTACCTGCCGTTCATGGTGTTGCCGATCTACGCCACGCTGGAGAAGATGGACGAAAGCCTGATCGAGGCCGCCGCCGATCTCGGCTGCCCGCCCTGGAAGGCGTTCTGGACGGTGACGCTGCCCATCGCCTTGCCCGGCGTGTTCGCCGGCGCGCTGCTCTGCTTCATTCCGATCGTCGGCGAGTTCGTGATCCCCGACCTGCTCGGCAGTTCGGACACGCTGATGATCGGGCAGACCTTGTGGACCGAATTCTTCTCCAACAAGGACTGGCCGGTGGCGTCGGCGCTCGCCATCGTGCTCCTGTGCGTCCTGCTGGTGCCGATCGTGATCTACCAGCACCTGCAGTCGCGCGCGATCGAGGGGCGACGCTGACATGCGGGGCGCCACGCGATTCAACATCGTCTCGGTCGTGCTCGGCCTGGCCTTCTTGTATCTGCCGATCGCCGTGCTCGTCGTGTATTCGTTCAACGATTCGCGCCTGGTCGCGGTGTGGGGAGGATTCTCCACGCGCTGGTATCGCGAACTGCTCGACAACGAGGCGCTGCTCGATGCCGCCTGGGTCAGTCTTCGCCTCGCCTTCGTCTCCGCGACGGCCGCGGCCGTGCTCGGATCGCTTGCGGCGCTGGCGCTGGTCCGGGGCGGACGCTTTGCCGGGCGCCTGCCGTTCTCCGCCATGATCTATGCGCCGCTGGTCATGCCGGAGGTGGTCATCGGGCTTTCGCTCCTGCTTCTGTTCGTCGCCGTCAATCTCGATCGCGGCTTCTGGACGACGGCGCTGGCGCACACCACGCTGACCATGTGCTTCGTCACCGTCATCGTGCAGGCGCGGCTGCTCGATTTCGACCGGTCGCTGGAAGAGGCGGCGATGGATCTCGGCGCGCCGCCTTTGCGCACGTTCCTCTCGGTCACGCTGCCGCTGATTTCGCCGGCCATCGCCGCGGGATGGCTGCTCGCCTTCACGCTGTCGCTCGACGATCTGGTGATCGCGAGCTTCACCACGGGGCCGGGCGCGACCACCCTGCCGATCCGCATCTATTCCGACGTGCGACTCGGCGTGAAGCCGGAAATCAACGCGATCTGCACGGTCATGATCGCGTTCGTGGCGTGCATCGTGGTGATCGCGTCCTTGCTGTCGAAGCGCTATGCGCTGTCGCAGGAGCGCAAGGGCGCGCTCGGCGCGCCGATGTGACTATTCGCGGCTGGCGCCGGGCGGCCGGAACAGGAAAATCACGAACCAGACCGGCACGATGATCAGCGCGCCCAGCAGCACGTTGGGCAGCGCCCAGTCGAGCGTGCGGCGCCCGAGTTCGGCGATCCGCTCGGGCGTGAAGCCGAATTCCAGCATGATGCGGTCGGCGGTGATGCCGAAATGCGAGAGAATGGTGCCGACGATCAGCGAGGCGACCGCGACCTTCACCAGCGTCCGCAAGAGCAGCATGCAGTCTCCGCCGCAGGCCGGGATGCCCGGCGACTGATTCGTCCGCCCGTGATGATAGTGGATTGCGGGCGATCCGGCATCCGCCGGCCGGTCGGGCGCTATTGGACCGGCTTTTCCGCCGCCGGTTCGGCCCGCTCGGCGGGCGCGTTTTCGGTCTGCGGCGCGGCTTCCGCCGGCGGAGCGGTCTCGGGGGCGGATGCGGGGCTTTCGACGGCGCGAATCTCGGTCCGCTCGCCGGCGCCCTGCGCTTCCGCTGCGCGGGCGGCAGGTTCGATGGCGGGCGTGGTGGCCGCAGGCGGCGCGGGCGTGGGCGGCTGGATGGCGGCCGGTGCCGGGTTCGGGGCTTCGACGGCGGGCCGCGCGGCTTCCCGCTCGCGCCGGTTCTTCAGCGCATCCAGGAACGGCGCCACGGCACCGGAGCGGCGGATCAGCACTTCCGGATCGGGCAGCATGATCGGATCGTCCCACGGACCCTGGACGACGAAGGGCAATTCGAAACTGCCCTTGCCGTCGGTCGCGGCCGCGAGTCTTGCCGTGCCGCGCAGATCGAGGTCGCGCGCGGGAATCGAGGCCGAGCCCGCGAGACCGAGCCGTACGGCGGCGCCTTCGAGCGTGACGTTTTCGACATCGGCGGTGCCGTCGACGATCTTGAGCGTAACGCCGAGGCGCTCGAAAGGCGTGCGGCCGGTGCGGAATTCGGTGCCGGCGGAAAGCGGCCGGCGCTCCAGCCGCCGCAGCAATTGCTCGACATTGAGTCCGGTCAGCGCGCCGTTGCGCCCCGCGATGCTGGCGGTGCCGTCAAGCGAACGGGTGAGGGCGAGAACGCTGCCGCCGACGGCATCGAGCGCGAAAGTGAGATCGCCCTTGCCTTCGATGCGCCGGATGCCGAACAGGTCGCCGATGCAGCTTTCCAGATCGACATTGGAGAATTGCAGCTGCGACTTGAACGACGCACCGTTCTGCAGCCGCGACAGGGCGAGCGAACCGCGGATCACGCCGCCGAAGGCCTGCGACTCGCCGATTGTCACCGTCAGATTGCCGTCGCGCAGGTTGAGGCCCACCGCCGTGCGTCCGGCCTTGGTGCCGGCCACGGCGATTTTGGCGGCGGAGATGCGCAGGTCGAGGTCGACCGTCGACAGCCCGTCCAGCGAGATCGGCGCGCGGCTCCATTCGCGCTCGCGGTCGGCCATCAGGCGGACGGTGGAGAGATAGGGCGACAGGTCGATGGAATCGGAGGCCAGCGTGCCCTGCAGCGTCTGGCGGCCGTCGGTGGCGAAGGTCAGGACGCCTTCGGCCACGTTGCCGTCGAGTTCAAGATTGACGCCGGTCAGCGCGATGGTGCCGCCGACCACGTTGGTCTGCGCCTTCAGCGAGAACAAGCCGAAGCCGCCGCCGGCCAGCGGCTTCTGTCCGGCCCAGACGATGGCGCGGCGGAGGGAGGGCGCGTCGGCGGAAACCGAGCCCTCCACCTTCACGGTCGGGCGCATGGAATAGGAGCCGTCGAAGGCGAACTTGATCGGCGGGCCGCTCGCGCGCAGCTTGATGACGGATCTCTCGCCCTGCAAAGCCGCCGCGAAATCGCCGACCGTGATGCCGACTTCCATCGGCTCGTTGCGCCACATCACGGTGCCGGTCGCCGCGAAGCTGCGGGAAATCGCCGGCCAGGCCAGCGACAATTCCACCTTGTCGAAGCGTTCGGTGATGCCGCGCAATTCGTCGCGCACGCGAATGGTGCCGCCGCTCATGCGGATTTCCGAGAACGATACGACCTTCTCCGCGCGCGCGGCGCCGGGCGCGAGCGTGCGGGTCAGCGATCCGAGCAAAGGCGACCAGTTGGAGCGGCCGTCCGCGCGCACCACGATCTCGATCCTGGGATTGTCGAGCGCGACGTCGGCCACCTCGATCTTGCCCATCAGCAGCGGGAAGAACCGCAGCTTCGCGGTCAGCCGGTCGGCGGCGAGCGGCGGCTCGGCAGCGGCCGGATCGCCGAGGGCGACGTCGGAAAAGCTCACGCTGCCGGAGGGAAACAGGGACACGGACACGTCCCCGCGCAGTACCGGGTCGAGCCCGGTCACGGCGCGGATTTCCGCCTTCACGGCCTCGCGTACCTGCTCGGCCGGCAGCAGCAGCGAGACCACGCCGAGGGTGCCGAAAAGGGCCAGGACAAGGGCGACGACAGCCAGGCCGAGGCGTTTGAAGCCGGTTGCGGCGGACAAGGGAATCTTCCGGATTTCAAGGCAGGTGCCGCGGACTATAACCCTCGGGCTCTGCTGCGCAACCTTTGGGCCGCGTCTGTGACCCTTTCGTGGCCGCGATGGCTGCGCGCGGCCGACGATTCATGGTTTATTGCAGGCGGGCTGCAGGCAGCGGCGATGGGGAGCTTCGGGAATGAGCGACAAGCCGCTATGGACGCCGAGTGCGGAGCGGGTGGCGGGCACGCAGGTCGCGGCCTTCATGCGCGAGGTGAACAAGCGCCACGGAACCTCGCTCGGGAGCTATGCCGCGCTCCACCAATGGTCGGTCGAACATCCGGCCGAATTCTGGTCGCTGGTCTGGGATTTCTGCGGCGTCGTCGGCGACAAGGGCGCCGCGCTGCTTACCGACGCGAACCGGATGCCGGGCGCGGGCTTCTTCCCGGAGGCGCGGCTCAACTTTGCCGAGAATCTGCTCAAGCATGCCGGCCGGCCGGGCGATGCGATGGTGTTCCGCGGCGAGGACAAGCGGCAGACGCGCATGACCTGGAGCGCGCTCGCGGCGCTGGTCTCGCGCCTGCAGCAGGCGATGGCCGGGGCTGGCGTGACGCAGGGCGACCGCGTGGCGGCGATGATGCCGAACCTGCCGGAAACCGTCGCCCTGATGCTGGCCACGACCTCGCTCGGCGCGATCTGGTCTTCCTGCTCGCCGGATTTCGGCGAGCGCGGCGTGCTCGATCGGTTCGGCCAGATCGAGCCCAAGGTCTTCGTCGCCTGCGACGGCTATTGGTACAACGGCAAGCGCATCGACATTTCCGAGAAGCTGAAAGGCATCGTGCCGCAGCTTCCCAGCGCGCAGAGAGTGGTCATCGTCCCCTATCTCGGCATCGCCGAGGAGGTCGCAGGATCGCTGCCGCGCGCGGTCTCGCTCGATGCCTTCCTGCAGCCCTATGCCGCCAAGGCCGTGACCTATGCGCGGCTGCCGTTCAACACCCCGGCCTTCATCCTGTTCTCGTCCGGCACGACCGGCGTGCCGAAATGCATCGTGCACGGCGCCGGCGGCACGCTGCTGCAGCACCTGAAGGAGCACCAGCTGCAATCCGACGTGCGCGCGGGCGACCGCGTCTTCTACTTCACCACCTGCGGCTGGATGATGTGGAACTGGCTGGTCTCCGGCATCGCCTCGGGTGCGACGCTGATGCTCTATGACGGCTCGCCCTTCGCGCCGAAGCCCTCGGTGCTGTTCGACTATGCGCAGGAGGAGAAGTTCACGCTGTTCGGCACGTCGGCGAAATACATCGACGCCTGCAAGAAGGAAGGACTGGCGCCCGCGCGCACGCACGATCTGTCCGCGCTGCGGCTGATGACCTCGACCGGCTCGCCGCTCGCCGCCGAGAGCTTCGATTACGTCTATGAATCGGTCAAGCAGGACCTGCACCTCGCCTCGATTTCCGGCGGTACCGACATCGTGTCCTGCTTCGTGCTCGGCGATCCGACCGCGCCGGTCTATCGCGGCGAAATCCAGGCGGCGGGCCTCGGCATGGCGGTGGACGTGTGGTCGGAGGACGGACGCCACATCGAGCAGGAAAAGGGCGAACTCGTCTGCACCAGGCCCTTCCCGTCGATGCCGGTCATGTTCTGGAACGACCCCGACGGAAAGAAATATCGCGCCGCCTATTTCGAACGCTTCCCGAATGTGTGGTGCCACGGCGATTTCGCCGAATGGACGCGGCACGGCGGCATGATCATCCACGGCCGCTCCGACGCCACCCTCAATCCCGGCGGCGTGCGCATCGGCACGGCGGAAATCTATGCGCAGGTCGAGCAGATTCCGGAAGTGCTGGAGGCGATCGCCATCGGGCAGGACTGGGACAACGACGTGCGCGTGGTGCTGTTCGTGCGGCTGAAGGAGGGCGTCGCGCTGGACGAGGCGCTGCGCGAGCGCATCCGCAAGAAGATCAGGGCCGGCGCCACGCCGCGGCACGTGCCCGCGAAGGTGATCGCGGTCGCCGACATCCCGCGCACCAAGAGCGGCAAGATCACCGAGCTTGCGGTGCGCGACGTGGTGCATGGCCGCCCCGTGAAGAACACCGAGGCGCTGGCCAATCCGGAGGCGCTGAAGCTGTACGAGGGGTTGGCGGAGCTGGGGAGATAGTCACGCTTGCGCTGCTAAGCGCTGGCGCACGATCCTCATGAGAATTGGGGGCATTTGCTGCCGTCGCCGCGTGGAACCCGCGGCCTGGAAACTTTCCACATTTGCAGCGCCAATTGCCTGACGGGTTCCGTCCGTCATGTCTGTCCTGTAATCTTCTCCGTCTGGGCGGCTGCGGCCGCGGACATGCAGGGAGGGCGGCATGGCGTCGCGGGCGCAGGGCGACACATTCGGAGCCTGGGTGATGGCGCTGGCGGCGCTCGGGGCGGTCGCGCTAGGCGTCTACAATTACGTGACGCCGCTCACCGGCATCGCCGGCACGCCCGGCGCCATCCTGGTCATCGCCTCCAGCGTCCTGCTCGTCGTTTTCGCCGTCATCCTGATGATGCGCGGCTCCATCGGCGCGGGACTCTACGGCTTCATCCTCGTGTCGAGCCTGCTCGCCATCGCCGGCACCGCTTTTGCGGGCCTGCTGCTCGAATCCATGAATCTCGTCTGGATCATGGCGGCGTGCCTGGTGGGCTGGCTGTTCACCCTGCTCACGCCGGTTCCCCGCCGCGTTGTGCAGAAGTTTTCATGACAGGATTTTCCGACATGCACGCACGCTTTGTCGTTTCCGCCGCGTTCGTAATGTCCTTGCCGGCCTTGGCCCCGGCGCAGGAAGTCGGCTGGACGCAGTTCAACGGCGATTTGCGCGCGCAGAAATATTCTCCGCTGACCCAGATCACGCCGGACAACGTCAAGAACCTGCGCGTCGCATGGCGCGTGCATACCGGCGACAAGTCGGACGGCTCGGGTTCGACGCCGGCGACGGTGTGGTCCGCGACGCCGCTGGTCGTCAACAACACGGTCTATCTCGGAACGCCGTTCTACCGCATCTTCGCGATCGAGCCCGACACCGGGAAGGTGAAGTGGATTTTCGATCCCAAGGCCGAACGCAGGGCGCTGACGCAGCCCGACCTGAAGAACCGCGGCGTCGCCTATTGGGAATCGCCGCGCATCGTGCCGGGCGTCGCCTGCAACAAGCGCGTCTTCATCGGCACGATGGACGCCAAGCTCTACGCCGTGGACGGAGACACCGGCAGATCCTGCGAGGATTTCGGCCAGGGCGGCATGGTGGACGTGAACCGCTGGAACACGGTCAACGCCAAGTGGCCTCTGTCGCTGCTGCAGGCGCCGACCGTGTACAAGGATTACCTTTTCGTCGGCTGGGCCGGCAAGGACTGGGCCGACGCCGAAGCGCCCCCCGGCACGATATTCGCGCTCGACGTGCGGACCGGGGCGTTGCGCTGGACCTTCCGCTCGATCCCGCCGGAGATCGCGGCGAAGACCGGGACCGCGAATGTCTGGGCGTCGATGTCGATCGATCCGGACCGCGACATCCTCTACATCCCGGTCTCCTCGCCCAGCCCGAATTTCTACGGCGGCAACCGGACGCAGCCGATCCCGCTGGCAACCTCGGTGACCGCGCTCGAAATCACGACCGGCAACGTGCTGTGGAGCCGCCAGCTCGTCCATCACGACCTGTGGGACTACGACACCAACGCGCCGCCGACGCTGGTCGATATCGAGAAGGACGGACAGAAAATCCCCGCGCTGGTGCAGACCTCCAAGCAGGGCTTCATCTACATTCTCGACCGTTACACGGGACAGCCGATCTATCCGATCTACGACCTGCCGGTTCCGAAATCGACGGTGCCGGGCGAGGTGTCGTCGCCGACGCAGCCCTTCGTGCCGCTGCCCGAGCCGACGACGCCGATGCGCTGGCCGGGGGTCTTCCCGCTCGCCGACATGATCTCGTTCGGCGCCTGCAGCCGCCAGGCGAAGGAACTCGTCTATGAGGGCCGTTTCACCCCGCCGAGCCTGAAGGGCTCGCTGGTCTATCCCGCGACCATCGGCGGCGTGGAATGGGGCGGCGGCGCGGTCGATCCGGACAAGCAGATATTCGTGGTCAATCACACCAGCGCGGTCCAGATCTATCAGCTGATTCCGCGCGCCGAATACATCCGGGACCAGATGGGCGGCCGGGAAACCGGCGGCCTGTTTCCGATGACGGGCGCGCCCTACGGCATGAATCTCTCCACCTTCCTGAACTGGCTCGGCATGCCCTGCTGGAACCCGCCTTACGGCCTCATGTC
The DNA here is from genome assembly GCA_050246095.1 of Pseudorhodoplanes sp. Lineage (GTDB taxonomy): Bacteria > Pseudomonadota > Alphaproteobacteria > Rhizobiales > Xanthobacteraceae > Pseudorhodoplanes. The sequence continues at coordinate 7,033 of JBFWWQ010000010.1, read as the reverse complement.
GGCCTACGATCTGAAGACCGGGTTGCTGCTGTGGCGCCGGCCGTTCGGCCAGGTGCAGAAATGGGGCTTCTACATGCCCGAATCCTGGGGCTCGGTGACGATCGGCGCCCCGGCGATCACGGCCAGCGGCCTGATCTTCATCGGCGCCTCGATGGATTCGCGCGTGCGCGCGATCGACCTTCGCTCCGGGGACGTGCTGTGGAAGGCCAACGTGTCCGCGCCCGCCGTCGCGATGCCCGCGATCTACCAGTACAAGGGCAAGCAGTATGTGCTGTTCGCGGTTGGCGGGAACTCGATCCTCACGCCCAAGGTCAGCGACGAGATCGTGGCGTTCAGTTTGCCCTGATCGTCCCGCTTCAATGCCCGCCGAAGACCAGCGTCTTCACCGGCAGCAGCAGCGCCTGGACGCGCAGGATGATGGCGTGCACGACCGCGGTGGCATCCACGACATGCAGGAACAGCCATGTCGGGACGCTGAGCTTCTCGTTCGCAAAACGGTGGTGGTTGTTGGTGTAGATGTTCGCGATGCAGCTTGAGCCGGGGACTACGCCGTCCAGTCCGTTCTCGTGCAGCGGCTTGAGGAAGACGAGGATCGATCCCGGGGCTGCGACGCGCTGGGCGTCGATGAGCTGTTCGCTCGTACGCACCTGGCCGGCGGCGATGAAGTCCTGAAAATCGTTGACCACGAGGGGGATGATGGTCAGCGGCTTGGAGATGCAGATTGCCTCGGCGGCGAGGCCGACGCGCAGCACCTGCGCCTCGATCTGGCCGAAGCCGCCCTGCAATTGCATCCGTCCCGCTTCCGCCGGAATGAGCACGCCGGCCGGGCGCATCAGCGGATTGACGATGTCGCCGACGCGCAGCACGAACTGCTCGATGCGGCCGGTGACGCCGGCATAGACCGTCATGCGGCGCAAATCGCTCTCGGCCTGATCGAGCGTCGCCTGGGCGGTCGCCTTTTGCGCGGGCAGCAGCGTGCCGACGCGCGTTTCCGCCGCCGCTTTCGCGGCCTCGGCCGCCTCCACCGCCGCGCGCCGGCCCTGCGCCGCGGTCTCCAGCTGCTCGATCTCGCGGACGGCGACGTTGCCCGGATTGCGGCGATACAGCTCCTGCTTGGTGCGCAGCTCGTCGAGCGCCTGCTGCTCGGCGGCCTCGGCCTGTCCGATCTGTCCTTCGGCGGCGGCGATATCCGTGCGCGCCACCAGCAGATTGGCGTCGATCTCGGCGATGCGGCGGCGCGCCACCTCGACCGCGGCCTGCGGGATCGTGCTGTCGAGCTTGAAGATCGGCTGGCCTTTTTCGACCCGGTCGCTGAACTTCACGAAGATTTCGCTCACGCGCCCGTTCGTCTCCGGCAGGATCGGGATGGTGCGGAAGAACGACGTCACCGAGGTCGAGGACGGGTGGTAGTAGAAGATGATGGTGATCAGCGTCACCGTCAGCATGACGCAGGCGGTGATCCCCCAGCGCAATTCGTACCATACCGAGAACAGCGTGATCTCGCGGCCGATGCGCTTGCCCTGCGCGTAGCGGCGATAAAGATAGTCCGGCAGGACCGTGACCAGGGAACAGAGGATCAGTTCGAGCATGGCGTCAGCCGGCCTTTTCGGTCGGCTGTCTTGCGACGAACGGACGGTTTATTTCCGGTTCCGCCGGCGGCGGCGTGCCGGAGAGCTTTTCCAGCGACCCGGCGATGCGTTCGAGCGGCGTCCGGAAATCCGGCAGATCGATCAGCGCCAGCACCAGTCCGATGATCCAGAAAATGTGCATGTGCGTGAACAGCGAGATCAGGCCGAGCACCGCCACGATCTCGAATTGCAGCTTCTTGTGGCCTAATCGTTCGGGCAGCGAATGCAGCCAGAGGAAAATGACGCCAAGCAGCAGGACGGACACCAGAACGAGGATGGTGGTGAAGACGAACAGGCCGTCGGTTCCGCCCTCTGCCGTGATGAACCACGGCATGTGCTGGGCCGCCGCCGCGGAATCGGATGTCGCCATCGAAACCGTCCTCCCCGGTTGCCGGTCGCAACCGTACAATGGTCCCCGACGCCACATCAATGCATCTGGGCGTCGGTGACCTTGCTTTTAGACGGCGTGTGCAGGGGGCAGACCTATGCTCGGGGGTAATTGACAGGGCCGATCGGATGATGCTCGCCGGGCTTGAACCTTACCGGGGCGCCGAAGCGACGAAGATACGCACGGATATCGCGTGGGAGGCCCCATGTTCGCCCAGTTTCTGCACATTTTCCCCACGCTGATCGGCGCTGCCTTGTGCCTGTTCGTGCTGTACAAGTTCTGGACCGGCCTGTCGCTGAAGCCGCATCGGGAGGGGCACCGGGCGCCGCCCGCGCGCGTGCCGCCGTTCTGCTTCTGGGAGCGCTGGTAGGCTATCGGCCCGGCGAATCGACCACCGGCGCCGGCGCGATGTCGGCAAACCGCGTCACGCGGATCACCGGCAGGATGCCGACGGCGACGATGATCAGCGCGGCCAGCGCGCCTTCCTCGAAATTTCCGCGCGTCGCGAACTGGTAGATATAGGTCGAGAGCGTCTCGACATTGAGCGGACGCAGCAGCAGCGTCGCCGGCAATTCCTTCAGGCAATCGACGAAGACCAGCAGCGCCGCGCCGCCGAGGGCGGGCCGCGTCAGCGGCAGATGGATCAGCCTCGCGATCTCGCCGGGCTTGTGCCCGAGCGTGCGTGCGACGTCGTCGATCTGGTGCGAGATGCGTGTGAGCCCCGCCTGCGCCGACCCGGCGGCGATGGCGAGGAAGCGCAGCACATAGGCGATGATCAGCGCCGCCGAGGAGCCGGCGACCACCAGCCCGACGCTCACCCCCGCGAGCGTGCGGGTGACCCAGTTGATGCCGTCGTCGATGCCGACCAGCGGCGAGAGCAGGCCGAGCGCCAGCACCGTGCCGGGCACGGCATAGCCGAGGCTTGCCAGCACCAGGCAGATATCGGCGACGCGGCGGCGCACGATGCGCGCGGCGATCGCGGCCGCAAGCCCGATCGCGACCGCGATCGCGGTGGCGACGGCGGCGAGCGCGACCGTGGTCAGGGTGTGGTCGACGAGCTGCGGATCGAAGCCGATCAGCAAGCCGCGCTGGATCACCTCGTGCAGCAGATAGGCACCGGGCACGAAGAACCCGAACAGCACCGGAGCGAGGCAGGCGAGCACGGCAAGGCCCGCGGCCTTGCCCGACAGCGCGATCGGCGCCACCGGCCGGTGGCGGCGTGCGGATACGGCAAAGCGCCGGTGCCGCCGGCCGTAGCGCTCCAGCGCCATCAGCGCGAACACGAACAGCAGCATCACGCAGGCGATCTGCGCGGCGCCCGGCAGCGAGCCGCGATTCAGCCAGGTGGTGAAAATAGACAGCGTCAGCGTGCGCACGCCGAGATATTCGGAGGCGCCGATATCGTTGAGCGTCTCCAGCAATACCAGCGACAGCCCGACCGCCAGGGCCGGGCGCGCCAGCGGCAGCGCGACATGGCGCATCAGCACCAGACGCGAGGCGCCGAGCGTGCGTGCGACCTCGAACAAGGCGGCGCTCTGCGTCTGGAACATCGCGCGCGCGGCGAGATAGACATAAGGATAGAGAACCAGGCTGATGACGGCGATGGCGCCCGGCAGCGAGCGGATTTCGGGAAACCAGTATTCGGACGCATTGCGATAGCCGAACAGCGTGCGCAGCAGCCACTGCGCCGGCCCGAACGGGCCGAGCACGTCGACATAGACATAGGCCACGATATAGGTCGGAAAGGCGAGCGGCAGCGCCAGCAGCCAGATCAGCGAATTGCGGAACGGAAAACGATAGGCGGTGACCAGCCAGGCCGCGCCGATGCCGATGGCGCCGGTGAGCGCGGCGACGCCCGCCAGCAGCAGCAGGGTATCCGCGAGCGCGGTCGGCAGCACATAGGAGATGAGGTGCGGCCATATCTCGGCATCGCCGATCGCGGCGATGCGCACCAGGCTCGCCAGCGGCGTCAGCACCACACCGGCGACCAGGACGAGCAGAAGCGTGGCGCTGAAAAAGGACGGCTGACGCAGGTGGCGCAGAAGGGCGTACCGGCGCGAAGACAAAGCCTGTGTGGAGGAAGCCGTCGACATTGCAGGGGGAATGGCGGCGCGGCTTTGCCGCGCCGCCGGATCGGTCGTCAGTTATCGAAGCCGACCTTGTCGACCAGAGCCGCCGCCGCCTTCTTGCTGTCGGCGATCTTGGCCAGCGGCATGCTGTCGGGCGTGAGCTTGCCGTAGCCGGCGATGGTCTTGTTGACCGGCACCTCGGCGAGCAGCGGATATTCGTAGTTGATGTCCGCGTACATGTGCTGCGCCTTGTCCGAGACCAGCCACTCGATCAGCCTCACGGCGTTGGCGCGGTTGGGTGCATTCTTGGTCAGCACCACGCCGGACAGGTTCACATGCGTGCCGCCGCCCTGGAAGGTCGGCAGCAGCACCTTGGTGGCGTCCGCCCAGGCCTTCTTGTCCGTCTCCTTGTCGTTCATCAGCGCCCAGTAATAGGTGTTGCCGAGGCCGATGTCGCATTTGCCGGCCGCGATGTCGCGCGCCACTTCGCGGTCGCCGCCGGACGGCTTCTGCGCCAGATTGGCCTTCAGGCCCTTCAGCCACGCCTCGGCCTTGGCTTCGCCGTGCTTGGCGACATAGGCCGCAAACAGCGCGTTGTTGTACATGTGCTGGCCGGAGCGGATGCAGATCTTGCCCTTCCATTTCGGGTCGGCGAGCTCTTCATAGGTGATCGTGCTCTGCGGGACGCGATCCTTCGCGGCATAGACCACGCGCGCGCGCATCGCGAGCCCGGTCCACATGTCGTTCGGGTCCCGGTACTGCGCGGCGATCGCCTTCTTCGCGGCGTCCGACTTGATCGGCTGCGCGATGCCGGCATTCACGGCATCCTGCAGGCGCGCAATGTCGACGGTGAGCAGCAGGTCGGCCGGGCTGTTCGCGCCCTCGGTCGCGATGCGCTGCTCGAGGCCGGAACTCGCCGACACCACGTTCACCTTGATGCCGGTATCCTTGGTGAAGGCGTCGAGCAGCGGCTGGATCAGCTTCTGTTCGCGGTAGCTGTAGACATTGACCTCGCCGGACTGCGCGGCAGCGGCAGTGGCGGCGGACGCGAAGGCGACGGCGAGCAGCACCCGCCGGGCGGTGTGGGACATGATCCTCTCCAAATGCAATTCCCCGGGAAAACTGCCAGCAGATACGGGCCGGTGTCCGCGCCGGTCAAGGCAGTTTCCCGTTGGAAATCAGTATCTTGGAATTATTCTAGGGAAGCGCAGATTGGAATGGATCGAAATCGCGCGCTTGCGCTCTGATCGGGCAACGAGAAATCGGACAGCGCCCATCGCGCACAATTTCGCGCCTCCGCCGCAGCAAATCGTCACGGTCGCTGCGCATGCCGGACGCGGGTGCGCGGATCGATCTGGACAATCTCCGCCACCAGCTTGTTGATCAGCGCCCTGCCGAAGGATTTGAAATCCTCGGCCACCTCCACGAAGGCGCCCGGTCCGCCGATCACGTTATCCTGGTAATAGCGCGGCAGGCCGCCGGGCGGATTGGTGTGTTCGGGATTCCACGGGATCGGCCGGTCGCTGAGGATGACGAGCCCGTTGATGGTGACACCCTTGGCGACGACCTCGTCGCGCACCGCGCGGATGTCGCGTCCGGAATTGTTGGTGCCGTCGCCCGATACGTCGATCGTCTTGCGCTGCGCCTGCAGCGGCGCGCGTTCGAGCTGCGCGACCGCAAACTCGACGCCGCCGCTGATCGAGGTGCGGTCGGCGAAGGGGCGCGGCGCTTCCAGCAGTGCGTCGCCGAACTGCCGCGCGGTGGCAGGGCCGTCGATCACCGCCCAGTCGATCACGAGCTTCTGCGATCCGACGCCCGACCATTCGACAAAGCAGATCGCGATGCGCCGGTTCGGTCCCGAGGCAATGGCATCGAGAACGCGCGGGTTGGAAATCGCCGCCGCGTAGCCTTCGCGCTGCAGCTGGAATTTCGACTGGTCGACGCTGCGCGACACGTCGGCGGCAAGCACCAGCAGCAGATCGACGGCATCCGCCGCCCGTGCGGGAACGCCTGCCAGGACGAGAAGCAGGGACGCCGCCAATGCCCGGATCGCGACGACCATGCGTTCGCCTCCAGCGAATCTCACCAGGTCCCGACGGAACCGGATGGTAGCGGCCAAATTCGGGCGTGTCAGCCGAATGCGACGGCGGCCCCCGGCAAAGCGATGCCGGAAATTTCCGTCCGCCAGCTTTGCCCCGGCGCCACGGGATAGGCGCGGGTGACGGTGCCGGTGCTGACGATCTCGCCGGCCCGCAGCGGCGGGCTCGCCGGATCGGCCTTCAGAACGGCGGCGAGGTGGCGCAGCGCCGAGAGCGGGCTGTCGAGCACATTGCTGCCGGGTGCGGTTTCGACATGGCTGCCATCCCGGTAGAGCGAGACATTCAGCCGCTTCAGTGCCGCGGCGGCGTCGGGCAGATGCGCGACCGGCACCGCCGGCCCGACCAGCAGGGCGCCGTGCAGTCCGAAGGCCACGACCGTGTCGGCGGCGGTGAAGCGCCAGCCGGGAAAGATCGAATCGACGATCTCAAACCCGTGCGCGACGGATTCGATGCAGGCCAGAATAGCCTCGTCGTCCATGTCGGGATGCGGCGCGCGGGCGAGCCGGAACATGATTTCGGGTTCGATCTGCGGTTCGCAGAACGCTGCCAGCGAAAACGGACCGGATTGTGCGGCGAGATCGTGCTGCGTGCTGTCGTAGACGTCGCCCCAGATCGGACCATCGACGTTGTATTGTGCCCAGATGCCGCGATTGGTGAAGCCGATCTTGCGGCCGACGGGATTTTCATCGCGGGCGATCCGCAAGGCGCGCACGGCGTCGGCGGCGCGATAAGCCTGCGCCAGATCGAAGGCCGGATCGCGTGCGGAGAAGGGCGCGATCTGCCGCGCCGCGTCGCGCGCCGCGAGCGACTCTTCGGCGATCTGCGCGGGCGACAAGGCCGGGGTCATTC
>JBFWWQ010000009.1:0-26215 GCA_050246095.1 Pseudorhodoplanes sp. | reverse complement strand
ACGCTCGTCTTCCACGACGGCGTCGACCTGCCGTGCTTCGCTTCCTTCGACCTGATGAAGGACGCTCCGGGCGAGGCGCGCGTGCGCGCCTATTACGAGCGCTACATCGCGCTCGCCCGGAAAAGCCAGGCCGGCTTCGTGCTGGAGAGCCCGACCTGGCGCGCCAATCCCGACTGGGGCGCGAAGCTCGGCTACGGCCGCGAATCGCTTGCCGACATGAACCGCCGCTGCGTGTCGCTGATGGCGGAACTGCGCGAGCGGCACGAAACCCGCAGCTCCCCGATGGTGATTTCGGGCAATATCGGCCCGCGCGGCGACGGCTACCGCGTGGAGGCCGCGATGAGCGCCAAGGAAGCGCAGGACTATCACGGCTTCCAGGTCGCGGTGTTCCGCGACAGCGCCGCCGACATGGTCAGCGCGTTCACGATCAACTACGCGAACGAGGCGATCGGCATCGTGCGTGCCGCGCGCGCCTCCGGCATGCCGGTCGTGATTTCCTTCACCACGGAGACCGACGGCAGGCTGCCGAGCGGCCAGAAGCTGCCGGAGGCGATCGCGGAGGTCGATGCCGCGACCGACGGCGCCCCGGTCTATTACATGGTGAACTGCGCGCACCCGGCGCATTTCGAGGAGGCTTTGCGCGACGGCGCGCATTGGGTGAAGCGGATCGGCGGAATCCGCGCCAATGCCTCGATGCGCAGCCATGCCGAGCTCGATGCGGCGTCCGACCTCGATGCCGGCGATCCGGTGGATCTCGGCCGGCGCTACCGCGCGCTGCTGCAGCGGCTTCCGCATCTCGCCGTGCTCGGTGGCTGCTGCGGCACCGACCACCGGCATGTCGAGCAGATCGCCTTCGCGTGCCTGGGCACGGAGGAAGCGAAGGTGGCGTAACCTGCCGTCATTCCGGGGCGTCCGCCGAGCGCAACACGCGAAGGCGGACGAACCCGGAATCCATAACCGCGATTTGGGATTATGGATTCCGGGCTCGCGACCTGCGGTCGCGCCCCGGAATGACAACTAGTTTTGCTTATTCCCCATCCGCCACGGCTTGAGGATGGCGTAGACCGCCTCGTTCGCCGGCACCGGCACGCCGTGCCGGCGGCCGAGCTCCACCACCTTGCCGGCCAGCCAGTCGAGTTCGAGCCGGTTGCCGGCGGCGAGGTCGTTGGCCATCGAGGCGCGCATGTCGGGCGGGAAATTCTCCGCGACCCGCTTGCGCTCCTGCACCAGGTCGGCGGGAAGCGCGACGCCGTCCGCGCGGCCGGCCGCAACCGCTTCCGTCATCAGCGTCAGGAAGAAATGGCGGATGTCGGGATCGGCGAGCACCGTGCCGAAGGAATGCCGTGTGCTCGCGGTCACGCTCGACGTGCCGGAAAGCAGCACGAATTTCCGCCACAGCTCGAGCTGCATGTCGCTTGTGGCGATGCATTCCACGCCGGGACCGGACAGGTCCGCGGCTGCGGCCTGCAGCGCCTTGTCGTCGCGGCCGTCGAGCCGCCCGCACAGGATGCGCGCGATCTTGCCGCCCTGGCGGATGCGGCCGGGCCCGGTAATCGTGGTCACCACATAGGTGGTGCCGCCGACGACGGTGTCGGCGCCGAGGATGGGCGCGAGCCGCTCCACGCTGTCGACGCCGTTCTGCACCGTGACCACGCGCGTAGCGGGGCCGATCAGCGGTTTCGTCAGCTCGCCGGCCTTTTCGGTGTCCCACAATTTCACCGCGAACAGCACCAGGTCGACCGGGCCGATGGCGGCGGGATCGTCGGTCGCCTGCGCGTTCCCGACATGCATGTCGCCCAGCGCGCTTTCCACCGCGAGCCCGTCCCGGCGGATGGCCTCCAGATGCGCGCCGCGCGCGACGAAATGCACATCGTGCCCGGCCAGCGCCCAGCGCGCCCCGAAATAGCCGCCGACGGCGCCCGCCGCCATGATCGCAATCCGCATGAAGCCGTCCTCGCCTTGCTGTCGCCGCACCGGTATAGCGAGGCTAGCGCCGATCGCCAAAATCCGTGCCAGGCGACGGAGAGAAAATGCGTATCCTGCTGTCGGAGGGTTCCAGCACCTCGGCGCGCGAAGCGGTGACCGCGTTCGTAGTGCGGGGACACGCGGTCGAGATCTGCGATCCCGATCCGCGCTGCTTCGCCCGCTTCTCGCGCTTCGTGCGGAAATTCCATCGCTGTCCCGGGCTGCGCGACGCGCCGCTGCAGTTTCTCGACTTCGTCGTCGATCTGGTCTCGCGCGAGCGCTTCGACGTGCTGGTGCCGATCCACGAGCAGGGATTTCTGTTCGCGGCGGCGGCGGACCGGCTCGCGCCGCATGTCGCGTTGGCGCTGCCGAGCTTCGACAATTATCGCCGCGCGCACGGCAAGGCCGGCTTTCACGCCCTGCTGACCGAGCTCGGCCTGCCGGAGCCGCCCACCCGCATCGTCACGACCGCCGAGGAATTGCGCGCGGCGGTGCGCTATCCGTGCGAGATCAAGGCCGCGGTCGGCACCGCCAGCCGCGACACCTGGTATGTGCGCAAATCCGCCGAGTTGGAGGACGCGATCCGTGGGCTGCAGCAAGGCGGCTCGTTCGGCGAGCCGATCCTGGTGCAGGAATTCGCCAAGGGATCGGTGGAGCATGCGCAGGCTTTGTTCTTCCGCGGCGAGCTAATCGCGATGCATGCCTGCCGGCAGATCGTGCGCGGCCAGGGCGGGGGCGACGCGCTGAAGGAAAGCCTCGCGCGTCCCGATGTCGAGGCGCATATGCGCATCATGGGCCGCGCGCTGGCATGGCACGGCGCATGGTCGCTCGACTACATCCAGACCGAGCAGGGTCCGGCCTATATCGACTCCAACCCGCGCCTGGTCGAGCCGATGAGCGCGCAGCTTTGCGGGCTCGATCTGGCGGAATTGCTGCTGGAGATTTCGCTCGGCCGCAGGCCGGCGCCGGCCCGCAGCCGCCCCGGCGAGCGCACGCACCTGGCCATGCAGGCACTGCTCGGCGTCGCCGGCCGCACCGCCGCACGGAGCAAGATTCTGTCGGAAGCCTGCCATCTGATCGCCCGGGACGGCCATTACAGGAACAGCCGGGAGGAACTCACGCCGGTGCGATTGGACTGGCTCAGCGGGGTGCCGCTTTTTACAGCTTTTGTCCTGCTATTAACCAATCCGGCCGGCAGCACGGCCCTGGCCAAAGGCGGGTGGGGCGCCCACCTGCTGACGCCGCAAAGTATTAAGACCATTGAGGAACATTTCGACCTTAACCCACGCGCCGGCTGATCGTTGGGTGTGGTAGAAACCGCGAGGAGCGAGGGAAGGCTTTTGCATCGATCACTGGTCACCGGCGGAAACGGCTTTATCGGGCAGCATCTGGTCGCCTCCCTCATCAAGCGCGGCGACCACGTCCGTATTCTCGATCTCGCCCCCTCGCGGCGGGCCGGGCGGCGCGCGGAATTCGTGCAGGGTTCGGTGCTCGACGAGGAAACCGTCTGGCAGGCGATGCACGGCATCGACCGCGTCTATCATCTGGCGGCGATCGCGCATCTGTGGGCCCCGCAGCGGCACGAATTCGACGACGTGAATGCGCACGGCACCGAAATCGTGATGGCGGCGGCGCGCGAACGCGGCGTGGCGCGCGTGCTGCATTGTTCGAGCGAAACGGTGCTGCTGGCCGGGGCGCGCGGCCAGGCGACGATCGACGAGACTGCGGCAGCGACGCCGGAACAGGCGCCGGGACCCTATACGCGCTCCAAGCTTCTCGCCGAACGTGCCGCCCGCGATGCCGCCGAACGCGGTCTCGGCGTGGTGATCGTCAATCCGACGGTGCCGATCGGGCCGAACGATTTCGACTTCACCCCGCCCGCGGCGATGCTCGCGCATTTCCTCACCCAGCCGGTGCATGTCTATCTGGACGGGATGTTCAACCTGGTCGACGTGCGCGACGTCGCCACCGGCATGCTGCTGGCGCTGGAGGGCGGGCGCTCCGGCGAGCGCTACATCCTGGGCGGCGAGAACGTCTCGATGCGCCAATTGCTCGGCTCACTCGACATTCTTACCGGACGCAAGCGCATGAAGGCCGGCATCCCGGGCCCGGTGGCCCTGCTCGTCGCGAGCCTGTGCGAATGGGCGGCCACCTGCATCTCGCACCGCCGCCCGGTCGCGACCGCCGAAGGCGTGCGGCTGGCGCTGCGCTCGGCGGCGCTCGACGACGCCAAGGCGCGTCGCGAATTCGGCTACAGCTCGCGTCCGGTCAAGCAGGCGCTGGCGGACTTCGTCGCCTGGTTCGCAGCCAAGGACCACCGCGTCGCGCCGGCTTTGGTCAAGGCCGGAGAGCCGCGTCACGCGGCGCGCTGAATCGAAGCGGAATGGTCTTTCTTCGAATCGCCATCCCGCTTCGGCCTATTGTTCGAGCATGATCTTTTCCGAAAACCGCAAACGCGCTTTTCGGGATCATGCCCCAGCCTATTGCGGCGACAGCTTGCTGACGGATGCGCGGGCGCTGCCTTCCGCCTCCGCGACGATGCGCAATATCTTGGCGTCGTACTGGATGTCGGCAAGCCGCAGATTGGTGACGGCGGCTTCCACCCGCACGCCGTCGGCGGCCTGCCGGAAATCGGCAAGCGCGGCCTCGATCTTCTGGCGCGCATTGGCGGCGAACGGCTTCAGATCGATGGTGGCGTTCTTCTCCAGCGTCGCCTGCAGATAGGGCATGGCCTGGCGCGCAGCCGCGCCGAGCAGCCCGAACGCGGCGTTCGATTCCACCGCCAGCGCGATCTCGCGCAGCCGCAGGATCTGGTTGTCGCGGTCGAGCGCGGGCTTGCCCCAGACATGCAACGTCGCCTCGGTGCCGAAACCGAACCAGCTCTTGCGCTCGCGTCCCTTCACCCGCAGCGACATCAGCAGGCGGTCGCCGGAAGCTGCCAGCGACGCATGCAGCACCGTCACCTCGATCGCGCCGCTGCCGTCTTCGGGGAAGCTCTTGCCCTTGAGCTGGGCGTCGAGCAGCTTGTTCACCTCGGGGAAGGGCAGGTCGATGGGCACGCCGATGCTGACGCGGCCGTCGGGGATCGGCGGCACGATGTCGAGGCGTTGCGGGAACGGGCAGCTCGGTTTCGATTCGTTGGCGATGATGCGGGTGTCCGCCTGCACGCCGAGCGTGAGCACGGTGTTGCTCTGGTCGATGCGCGGCTGCGCGGCGAAGGCGCGGGTTGGACGGATTTCCAGCCATAGCGGCGGAAAGCCGGTGCCGGCGCCGCCGAGCGCGACGGAACGGCACAGCTTCGCCCATTCGCGGCGCGCCGCGGTCTCGATCACCGGGTCCGCGCGCAGGCGCGATTGCAGCGCCACCACCTGCTCGTTGACCGCGCGCTCGACCAGCGGCCTGACCTCGTTTGCGACGTTGAGCTTCACGCCGCTGATCGCCAGCCCGCCGTCCGGGATGGAGACCTGCGCGGTCATGTTCGGCTCGATCCGCCAGTTCGGCTGCAGGGCCGGCCGCGCATTCACCACGATGCTGCCGCGGATGTCGGCGCGCTGGTCCAGCATCTTGCCGCCGGCCGCCTGCGCATTGCGTCCGAGCGTCGAATTGAGGATGCCGCCGAGGGCGCCGGCGAGGTTGGCAGCCTGCGAGCCGATCTGGCCGGCGACACGGAAAGAGCCGTTCAGTTCGGTGCCGATGCTGAGAGTCTCGGACCGGCCGACGACCGAAATCGGCGTGCGCGCGAGCGACCAGCCGATATCGGCCTTGGCCAGCGCCTGGCTGATCGGATTGTCGCTGCGCCCGCTGAGGTCGCGCGGCGCGGCGCCGTCGAGAATCTCGCGCAGCGCGCTATGGGCGATGGCGACCGGCGCGACGATCGTGGAGGAGCGGGTGATCGGCGGCAGCGGCGGCGTTTCGGCGACCTGCGGATGGGCGGCGTCCGTCTCGTCCTGCGGCCACAGGTAATCCATCAGCCACAGGCTGACGGTGAAGGACGACACCAGAACCGCTGCGCCCAGCAGGACGTTGCGCCAATGCGCGATCACGCTGTGCTCCCCGCCCGCCCGTCCTTAACCGCGCCCGCACTCTACCGGTCGATGCCGGGAAGGGCCAGCGGCGGCGGGCCCCAAAACGAGACGGCCGCCTGAAGACGGCCGTCTCGTCGATCGGGGCAGATGGGTCAGGCGTCGTCTCAGTAGATCGCCGAGCGCGAGCGGCTGGCGGTCCGCGGCGCGCGCTCCGCGATCGGGCAGGACCACTCGATCGCGTCGTCGTTGCGCATGCGGATGCAGCCGCCGCAAACGCGCCCGCCGGCCGCACAGGCACGCCGGTCGGGAATCAGGAAGCTTTGTGCTCGCGATGCCAGCCCACCACCGCCTCGGGGATGGCGTCGGTCGAACCGAAATAGGGCTTGAGATCGAGCAGCGGGGTGTTGTCCAGGCAGTCCAGGCCGACGACCGAAAGCACGCCGCCCTCGATCCCGACGAGGCGCACCACGCTCATGGCGATCGGGTTGGGGCGTGCCGGCGAGCGCAAAGCGAAGGTCCCGCGCGCGACGCCGTAATGCCGCGGAACCTGCACCACGATGTTCCGCGGGGCCTTGTCCATCCAGTAAAGCGCGATCAGGTGGGTGCAGCCCGCCACCCCTTCCAGCCCCGGCTGCCAGCGAGGATCGATCTCGATGCGGCAGAGGGCGTCGGAGCCGCGCGCGTTCTTCGGGCAGTCCTGGCGGCGGGTCCAGGGCGTGCGGATGCGGCCGATATAGTAGAGCGCGGCGTCGAACGCGGCCGGCAGATCGACGATCTGTTCGCCCGGCCGGACGCCAAACTCTTCCTGCGCCGTCGCCTCTCGTTCGGTCATGGTCGTTTTGTCTCCCATCGGGACCGAGTGGAGCAAATAGGCGCCGCCGCGCAAGGCGAAAACCGCCGACCGCCCACCGGACCCACGGTCCGATCGGGTCAGGGTCTGGTTTTTCCGGTTTGTCGCGCAATTCTGTGGCGAACCGGCTCCCACTTCGCCGGATGGTGCTGTATGGGCTTGCGCCCATCGAATTAACGTATAAACATATCCTTATATCAATTTCCTCTGCCCGAGCCGCCCGCATGACCGACCGCCTGTCCTTCCAGAACCTGCACACGGCGTTGCGCGCGGTGGCGGAGGCGACGCGGCTGCGCATCCTGGCGCTGCTCACGGAGGCGGAGCTGACCGTCTCCGACCTCATCGAAATCCTGCGCCAGTCGCAGCCGCGCATTTCGCGCCACCTCAAGCTGCTGCTGGAAGCCGGCCTGATCGAGCGCCACCGCGAGGGCGCCTGGGCCTTCTTCCGCGTCGCCGACCGCGCCGGCGGCACCGACATCGTGCGCGCGCTGACCGGCTTTCTCGATCCCGGCGATGCGACGCTGGCGCGCGACCGCGAGCGGCTTGCCGCCGTGCGCCAGGCGCGCGCCGCCGCCGCGCAGGATTATTTCGGCGCCCACGCCGCGCAATGGGATCGCATCCGCAAGCTGCACGCGCCGGACGAGGCGGTGGAGCGGGCGATCGTGGAGGCGCTGGCCGACAAGCCGTTCCGCTCGCTGCTCGATCTCGGCACCGGCACCGGCCGCATGCTGGAATTGTTCGGCCCCGAGATCGAGCGCGGGCTCGGCATCGACCTGTCGCCGGCGATGCTTTCGATCGCGCGGGCGCGGCTCGACCGCGCCAACCTGAAGAATTGCAGCGTGCGGCAGGGCGATATCTACGACATCGCGGCGCCGCGCGATTCCTTCGACGTGGTCATCATCCACCAGGTGCTGCATTACGTCGAGGACGGCGCCCGTGCGATCCGCGAGGCGGCGCGCGTTCTGGCGCCGTCCGGACGGCTGCTGGTGGTCGATTTCGCGCCGCACGATCTCGAATTCCTGCGCGAGGAGCATGCGCATCACCGTCTCGGCTTCGCCGACGAGACCGTGTCGCAATGGCTTGCGGCCGCCGGCCTCGACGTGATCGGGCATCGCAGCATCCCGCCGGAGCCGGGCTCGGAGGGCAAGATCGCGGTGTCGATCTGGGTCGGGCGCGATCCGCGCATCGTTCTCGCCGGCCGCAGGGAGGTCGCCTGATGCAGCCGATCGTCACGCCGCGTGCGAGCCGGGTCGGCAGCACCGCGCTGGTGCCGCAACTGAGCGTCTCGTTCGAATTCTTTCCGCCCAAGTCGGAAGAGATGGAGCGCACGCTGTGGGACTCGATCAAGCGGCTGGCGCCGCTGTCGCCGAATTTCGTCTCCGTCACCTACGGCGCCGGCGGCTCGACGCGCGAGCGCACGCACGCGACCGTCAAGCGCCTGCTCAACGAGACCGCGCTGATTCCGGCCGCGCATCTGACCTGCGTCGCGGCAACGCGCGCGGAAGTGGATGCGGTGATCCGCAATTATCACGCGGCGGGCGTGCGCCACATCGTGGCGCTGCGCGGCGACCCGGTCGAGGGCGTCGGCGTGCCCTATGCGCCGCATCCGGGCGGCTACCGCAACGCCGCTGACCTGGTCGCCGGCATCAAGCGCGTCGCCGAAATCGAGGTCTCGGTTTCCGCCTATCCGGAGAAGCATCCCGACAGCGCGAGCGTCGAGGCCGACATCGACATGCTGAAGGCCAAGGTCGATGCCGGCGCGGCGCGCGCCATCACGCAGTTCTTCTTCGATAACGAGCATTACTTCCGCTATCTCGACCGCGTGCGCGCGCGCGGCATCGCCATTCCGATCGTGCCCGGAATCCTGCCGGTGCAGAATTTCAGGCAGGCGAAGAATTTCGCCGAGCGCACCGGCGCCAGCGTGCCGAACTGGCTGGCGGAACGCTTCGAGGGACTGGACGAGGATCTCGCCACCCGCAAGCTGATCGCGGCGGCGGTGGCGGCGGAGCAGGTGCTCGATCTCGTCGACCGCGGCGTCACCGATTTCCACTTCTACACCATGAACCGCGCCGATCTCGTCTACGCGATCTGCCACCTGCTCGGCCTGCGCCCGGAAGCGCAGGCGGCGGCGTGATGAAAGCCAGCGCCGCGCACTCAGTCTTTCCCTCTCCCATAGGGAGAGGGTGCCCGCGCGCAGCGCGCTTCGCTCTGCTCCCTCCCCCCTTGTGGGGGGGGGTGGGGGGGGGGGGCTGGATGCGCGCGAAGTTCGGTGCCGGTTACCCCCCTCCCTGTCCCTCCCCCACAAGGGGGGAGGGAACGCAGGAGTCGCACTGACAGTTTTTTTGGCGATAGCGAAGGGCGTGCTATTTTATGACTTCTCCCATCCACCCCTCGCAGACCGAAGCGAAAATCCGCGACATGGCGGCCGGGCGCATCCTGCTGCTCGACGGCGGCATGGGCACGATGCTGCAGCAATTGCAGCTCGACGAGGCGGGCTTTCGCGGCGCGCGCTTTGCGAACTGGCCGCGCGACGTGCGCGGCAACAACGACCTGCTGGTCCTGACCCGGCCGGACGCGGTGCGCGACATCCATCTCGCCTACTTTCGCGCCGGCGCCGACATCGTGTCGACCAACACCTTCTCCTCGACCGCCGTCGCGCAGGCCGATTACGGCATGGAGGAACTCGTTCCCGAATTGAACCGCGACGGCGCAAGGCTGGTGCGCGAGGCGGCCGCGATCGCGCAGAAGGAGGACGGGCGCCCGCGTTTCGTCGCCGGCGCCGTGGGTCCGACCAACCGCACCGCCTCGATCTCGCCCGACGTCAACAGTCCCGGCTTCCGCGCCATCACCTTCGACGAACTGAAGCAAGCCTATCGCGAGCAGGCGGCGGCGTTGCTGGAAGGCGGCGTCGACATCCTGCTGATCGAGACCATCTTCGACACGCTGAACGCCAAGGCCGCGCTCTACGCCATCGCCGAACTGGAAGAGGCGCGCGGCGAGAAAATTCCGGTGATGATTTCCGGTACCATCACCGATTTGTCCGGCCGCATGCTGTCCGGCCAGACGGCGGAAGCGTTCTGGAATTCGGTGCGGCATGCCGCCCCGCTCACCATCGGCCTGAATTGCGCGCTCGGCGCCAAGGAAATGCGCGCGCATATCGCCGAGCTCGGCCGCGTCTCCGACACCCTGGTCTGCGCCTATCCGAATGCCGGGTTGCCGAACGAATTCGGGCTCTACGACGAGAGCCCGGAATTCATGGCCGGCCTGCTTGGCGAGTTCGCCGCCTCCGGCCTCGTCAATATCGTCGGCGGCTGCTGCGGCACCACGCCCGACCACATGCGTGCAATCGCAACCGCCATGCGCGGCATGGCGCCGCGCCGTATACCGAACATCGCGCCGCTGCTGCGGCTGTCCGGCTTGGAGCCGTTCACGCTCACGCCGGAAGTGCGCTTCGTCAATGTCGGCGAACGCACCAACGTCACCGGTTCGGCGAAATTCCGCAAGCTCGTGACCAACGGCGACTATGCCGCGGCGCTTGCCATCGCGCGCGAGCAGGTGGAGAACGGCGCGCAGATCATCGACGTGAATATGGACGAGGGCCTGCTCGATTCGCAGGCCGCGATGGTCACCTTCCTCAATCTGATCGCGGCGGAACCCGACATCGCGCGCGTGCCGGTGATGATCGATTCCTCGAAATTCTCGGTGATCGAGGCCGGGCTGAAATGCGTCCAGGGCAAGCCGGTGGTGAATTCGATCTCGATGAAGGAGGGCGTGGAATCCTTCATCGAGCACGCGAAGATCGTGCGCCGCTACGGGGCGGCGGTCGTGGTCATGGCCTTCGACGAGAAGGGGCAGGCCGATACGCTCGCGCGCAAGGTCGAAATCTGCGCGCGCGCCTACGACATCCTGGTCAACAATGTCGGCTTCCCGCCCGAGGACATCATTTTCGATCCCAACATTTTCGCGGTCGCCACCGGCATCGAGGAGCATGACGGCTACGGCGTCGCCTTCATCGAGGCGACGCGCCAGATCCGCGAAAAGCTGCCGCACGCGCATGTCTCGGGCGGGGTATCGAACCTCTCGTTCTCGTTCCGCGGCAACGAGCCGGTGCGTGAGGCGATGCATTCGGTGTTCCTGTATCACGGCATCCAGGCCGGCATGGACATGGGCATCGTCAATGCCGGCCAGATCGCGGTCTACGACGATCTCGACGCGGAACTGCGCGAGGCCTGTGAGGACGTCGTGCTCAACCGCCGCCCCGACGCCGCCGACCGCCTGCTGGCGATCGCCGAACGCTTCCGCGGACAAGGCAAGGAGAAGAACGAGGCCGATCTCGCCTGGCGCGAATGGCCGGTGGAGAAGCGCCTGTCGCATGCGCTGGTGCACGGCATCACCGACTTCATCGTCGGTGACACCGAGCAGGCGCGGCTGAAGGCGAAGCGCCCGCTCGACGTGATCGAAGGCCCGCTGATGGACGGCATGAACGTGGTCGGCGACCTGTTCGGCTCCGGCAAGATGTTCCTGCCGCAGGTGGTGAAGTCGGCGCGCGTGATGAAGCAGGCGGTGGCGCACCTCATGCCCTATATGGAGCAGGAGAAGGCCGCCAACGACAAAGGACAGAGCAATTCCGCCGGCAAGGTGCTGCTCGCGACCGTGAAGGGCGACGTGCACGACATCGGCAAGAACATCGTCGGCGTCGTGCTCCAGTGCAACAATTACGAGGTGATCGATCTCGGTGTCATGGTGCCGGCCGCCAAAATCCTGGAGACCGCGCGCGCCGAGCAGGTCGATATTATCGGCCTGTCCGGGCTGATCACGCCCTCGCTCGACGAGATGTGCAATGTTGCCGCCGAAATGGAGCGGCAGAATTTCGAGCTGCCGCTGCTGATCGGCGGCGCCACCACGAGCCGCGTGCATACGGCGGTGAAAATCCACCCCCATTACCGCAACGGCCAGGCGGTCTACGTCACCGACGCGAGCCGTGCGGTCGGCGTCACTGGCGCGCTGATGTCGCGCGAGCAGCGGGGGGCCTATGTGGCCGAGCTGCGCGAGGAATATGCGCGCATCGCCGACGCGCATGCGCGCTCGCAGGAGGACAAGAAGCGCCTGTCGCTTTCCGACGCGCGGGCCAACGCGCCGAAATTCGACTGGGCAAGCTACCGGCCGGCCGCGCCGTCCTTCCTCGGCACCAGGATTCTGGACGATTATCCGCTCGCCGAGCTGGTGCCCTATATCGACTGGACGCCGTTCTTCTCGACCTGGGAATTGATGGGCACCTACCCGATGATCCTCGACGACCAGAAGGTCGGACCGGCCGCGCGCGCGCTGTTCGAGGACGCGCAGGCGATGCTGAAGACCATCGTCTCGAAGAACTGGTTCAAGGCCGCGGCGGTCGCGGGCTTCTGGCCGGCGCAGGCTATGGGCGACGACATCGTGGTGCTCGACGAGAGCCGCACGCAGCCGATCGCGACCCTGCACAGCCTGCGCCAGCAGCTGACACGCCGGGAAGGGCGCGCGAATCTGGCGCTCGCGGATTTCATCGCGCCGCGCGAGAGCGGCCTCGCCGACCATATCGGCGCCTTCATCGTCACCGCCGGCATCGGCGAAGATGCGGTCGCCGAGCGCTTCAAGCACGCCAACGACGACTATTCCTCGATCATGATCAAGGCGCTGGCCGACCGGCTGGCGGAAGCCTTTGCCGAGCGGCTGCACGAGCGCGTGCGCAAGGAATTCTGGGGCTATGCGGCGGACGAGAAGCTCACGCCGCAGGAACTGATCGGGGAGAAATACCGCGGCATCCGCCCGGCGCCGGGCTATCCCGCGCAGCCCGACCATACGGAGAAGGCGACGCTGTTCAAGCTGATCGAGGGCGAGGAGAAGATCGGCGTGAAGCTGACCGAAAGCTTCGCCATGTGGCCGGGCGCCTCGGTCTGCGGGCTGTATTTCAGCCACCCGGAAAGCCAGTATTTCGGCGTCGGCAAGATCGGCCGCGACCAGGTGGAGGATTACGCCAGGCGCAAGGGCTGGAGCGTCGCCGAATGCGAGAAATGGCTGGCGCCGGTGCTGAGCTACGATCCCGCGCAGCAGCGCGCGGTCAAGGACGCAGCCGCATAACGATTGCGGCTATCGCCGGCTGCCCAGCATCCGCCGCATCACGTCGTCGCGATAGACGAGATGGTGGGCGAGCGCGGCCGTGACATGCAGCGCGGTCACCGCGAGCAGCGCCCATACGATGTTCTCATGCAGCAGCCCGAGCGTGCGGCCGAGCTGCGATCCCGGAGCGGTCAGCGGCGGAACCGGGATGCTGCCGAACAGCGTGATGGTCCAGCCGCGCAACGAGACATAGAACCAGCCGCTAAGAGTGACGGCGAGCACCAGCGCATAAAGAATCCAGTGCATCGCCTCGGAGACGTTCTGCTGCCATCGCGGCAGATCCGGGGAGGGCGCGACCGGGCGCGCCAGGCGCCACACGAGTCGCACGACGATGAGCGCAAGCGCGACGAGGCCGAGCGAGATGTGCAGATTCATCGCCGCCCCCGGCTGCATGCCCCGGCCGATGCTCGGCATCAGGAAGCCGATCAGATACAGCGCAACGATCAGTGCGGCGACCAGCCAGTGCAGGACCTTGGCAACGGAATCGTAGGCGGGCGCATGCCGCATGAAAGACCTTTGCAACGCTTAGATCGATGGCAGGCTATCGGAGCGGCGCCGGCGCGCCATTGACTTCGATCAAACCCGCTCGACGAACGAATCGACCACGCGCTTCTCGCCGGCCTTGTCGAACTGGATGGTGAGCTTGTTGCCGTCGACCGCGGTGACGTTGCCGTTGCCGAATTTGAGGTGGAAGACGCGGTCGCCCGGCGCGTAGGAACTGGGCCCGGTCGATTTCGCCACCAGTTCGCCCTCGATGGTGAGCGGTTCGCGGCGCGCGGCGAAGCGGCCCTTCGCCGTGCCGGCGCCGCGCGAGGCATGCGACCCGCCGCGCGGCGCCTTGTCCGCGTCGGCCCAGAGATTGCGCGCCGGCGGCGCGTCGAATTCGTCCGCCGCCTCGTCGAATTCCTCGCGCGCCTTGCGCTTCTGCGCGCGCTGCCAGCCGGGCGTCGCATAGCTCGATCCGACCGGCGAAAAGCTGTCGAAGCGCGAGGGGCCGTAGCCGCCCGCGCCGCCGTAACTGCCGGCGAAGCCGCCCCTGGAATCGGTCACCTCGACATGCTTCTCCGGCAATTCGTCGAGGAAGCGCGAGGGAATGGTCGAATTCCAGGAGCCGTGCATGCGGCGGTTGGTGGCGAAGTAGATTTTGGCGCGGCGGCGCGCGCGCGTCAGTCCGACATGCGCGAGGCGGCGCTCCTCCTCGAGCCCGGCGCGGCCCTGGTCGTCGAGCGAGCGCTGGTGCGGGAACAGGCCTTCCTCCCAGCCGGGCAGGAACACGGTGTCGAATTCCAGCCCCTTGGCGGAATGCAGCGTCATGATGCTGACCGCGTCGCTGCCGTCGGCGGCGTCGCGGTCCATCACCAGCGAGATGTGTTCGAGGAAGCCGGAGAGATTCTCGAAATCCTGCATGGAGCGGATCAGCTCCTTCAGGTTTTCCAGCCGGCCGGCCGCATCCGCGGAGCGGTCCTTCTGCCACATCGCGGTATAGCCGCTTTCGTCGAGCACGATTTCGGCGAGCTCGGTATGCGGCAGCGCATCCTTCTGGTTCTGCCAGCGCGCGAAGCTCGCGAGCAGGTCGCGCAGGCTCCCGCGCGGCTTCGGCTTCAGCTCGTCGGTCTCCACCATGATGCGGGCGGCCTCGAACAGCGCAATGCCGCGCGCGCGGCCCATGTCGTGCAGGCTCTTCAGCGTCGCGTCGCCCAAGCCCCGGCGCGGCACGTTGACGATGCGCTCGAAGGCGAGGTCGTCGGACGGCGAATGGATCACGCGCAGATAGGCGAGCGCGTCGCGGATTTCCGCGCGCTCGTAGAAGCGCGGGCCGCCGATCACCCGGTAGGGCAGGCCGAGGGTGACGAAGCGGTCCTCGAATTCGCGCATCTGGAACGAGGCGCGCACCAGGATCGCGATCTCATTCAGCTTGTGCTTGCGGCGCTGCAGCTCTTCGATCTCCTCGCCGACCGCGCGCGCTTCCTCCTCCGAATCCCAGGCGCCGGTGACGGTGACCTTCTCGCCCGGCTCGTCCTCGGTGCGCAGCGTCTTGCCGAGCCGGCCCTCGTTATGCGCGATCAGGTGCGAGGCGGCGGCGAGGATGTGCCCGGTGGAGCGGTAATTGCGCTCCAGGCGGATCACCCGGGCGCCGGGAAAGTCGTGCTCGAAGCGCAGGATGTTGTCCACCTCCGCCCCGCGCCAGCCATAGATCGACTGGTCGTCGTCGCCGACGCAGCAGATGTTTTTGGGGGGACGGTGCTGCTCGGTGACCGCGCCTTTTTCTCCACGGTCATTCCGGGGCGCGCCGACAGGCGCGAACCCGGAATCCATATCTGCCGTCGTGGTTATGGATTCCGGGCCCCGCGCTTCGCGCGGTCCCGGAATGACGGCGGGGGCTGAGCGCGTCTGCGCCAAGAGCCGTAGCCACAGATATTGCGCGACATTCGTGTCCTGATACTCGTCGACCAGGATGTACCGGAAGCGCCGCTGATAGTCGGCGAGCACGTCCGGATGTTCGCGGAACAGACGCACATTCTCCATCAGCAGGTCGCCGAAATCGACCGCGTTGAGAATCTTCAGCCGCTCCTGGTAGGCCGCATAGAGCGCCTTGCCGCGTCCGTTGGCGAAGGCGGCGCCTTCGCCGGCGGGGACCTGCTCGTGGGTCAGGCCGCGATTCTTCCAGCCGTCGATCATCGAGGCGAGCACGCGCGCCGGCCAGCGCTTCTCGTCGATATTCTCCGCTTCCAGCAATTGCTTCAGCAGCCGGATCTGGTCGTCGACGTCGAGGATGGTGAAGCCGCTTTTCAGGCCGACCAGTTCGGCATGGCGGCGCAGGATTTTCACCCCGATGGCGTGGAAGGTGCCGAGCCAGGGCATGCCCTCGACCGCCTGCCCGACCATGCCGCCGATGCGCAGCTTCATCTCGCGCGCGGCCTTGTTGGTGAAGGTGACGGCGAGGATTTCGTGCGGCCGCGCCCGCCCGAGATTGAGGATATGCGCGATGCGGGTGGTCAGTACGCGCGTCTTGCCGGTGCCGGCGCCGGCCAGCACCAGGACCGGACCGTCCAGCGTCTCCACCGCGAGCCGCTGTTCCGGGTTGAGCTCGTCGAGATAGAAGGTGCCGCGGCCGGCGGCGGCCATCGCGCGCGCGGCGATGCCGCCCGGGGCGGGCGAGGCATCGGCTTCGAAGGGGCGCTTGCTGGCTTCGGCCATTCCGGTTCCCGGCGGCCGCTACGGCCGTGGCGCGTTTGCACGCGCGAATCTCGGCTTCAAGATGGCACTTGCAGGGGCAAAACGGGAGGGGCGGCCGGCAATCTCCCCGCGGCCCAGTCAATCTCTCCCCCGCGTGCGGGAACAGAGGAAAGAAAGGCCCGGCTTACGGCTTTTCCGGCATGGCAATGCGCCGGCCGGCGGCTTCCGGGCGCGGCAGGCAGCCATGCGCGGCCAGCATCTGGCCGAGCGCGCGGTCGGCCTCCGGCGCAAACGGACAGGTCTTGCGCTTGTCCATGTCCACATGCAGCGACAGGTTTTCCGAGGTCGCCGACACCCAGCCGTCGGTCGCGTGGAACAATTGCTGGAAGAAATGGATGCGCTTGGCGTCGTGGTCGAGCAGCTGGAAGGTGACGCGGACGGGATCGCCGGCATGCAGCTCGCGCAGGTAGCGCAGATGCACCTCGGCGGAGAACATCGAGCAGTTTCGCGCCTTCAGATAGGCCTCGCCGATGCCGAGCAGCGCATAGGCCTCGTCGATCCCGCGGTCGAACAGCACGTTGTAATAAGCCATGTTGAGGTGGCCGTTATAGTCGATCCATCGCTCCTCCACGCGCATCACCGAGGAGACGAAGGGCGCGAAATAGATCGGTTCGAAGTCGATTCGGTCGAGCATGCCGGTCCTGTTGCGGTGCGAGAGGATTTCACCGTGTTCGCGCTGCAAAATCCAGAAGAATCGCCGCAATAACGAAGATTTTAGGCGTCTTTCCTGCAAAGGCGTTCAGCTTTGCGGTGCGCTGTCGGGCTCTGCTAACCTCCGCCGCCATCCACCGGGAAACCTGCAATGGCCTTCGCCGAAAAACACGCCCCGCAACCGTCCCCCGACCCTGCCGCGCTGAAAAGCGCGCTCGCCGCTTTGCTTGCCGCCTTCGGCAACCGCGTCGTGACCTCCCAGGCCGTGCGCGAGCAGCACGCCAACAGCCTGACCTGGATCGAGAACCAGCCGCCGGACGCCGTGGTCTTCCCGCAATCGGTCGCCGACGTGCAGGAGGCGGTGCGCATCTGCGCCCGCCACCGAGTGCCGGTTATCCCCTACGGCACCGGCACCTCGCTGGAGGGCCACATCAACGCTCCGCGCGGCGGCGTGAGCATCGACTTCCGCGACATGAACCGCATCCTCGCGGTGCATGCCGAGGACCTCGATTGCGTGATCGAGCCCGGCGTGACGCGCAAGGCGCTGAACGATTTCCTGCGCGACCAGGGCCTGTTCTTCCCGATCGACCCGGGCGCCGACGCCTCGCTGGGCGGCATGGCGGCGACGCGCGCCTCCGGCACCAATGCGGTGCGCTACGGCACCATGAAGGACAATGTGCTGTCGCTGAAGGTCGTGCTGCCGAACGGCGAGATCATGACCACCGCGCGCCGCGCCCGCAAATCCTCCGCCGGCTACGACCTCACGCGGCTGATCGTGGGCTCCGAGGGCACGCTCGGCGTCATCGTCGAGCTGACCTTGAGGCTGCACGGCATTCCCGAGGCGATCGCGGCCGGCATCTGCCCGTTCCCCTCGGTCGATGCCGCCTGCAACGCGACCATCCTGACCATCCAGTCGGGCATTCCGGTCGCGCGCATCGAACTGCTCGACGCGCTGCAGGTGAAGGCCTGCAACGCCTATTCCAAGCTAACGCTGCCCGAGCGTCCGCTGCTGCTGGTGGAATTCCACGGCAGCGAAAGCGGCGTCGCCGAGCAGTCGGAACGGTTCGGCGAAATCGCCCGCGACCTGGGCGGCGGGCCGTTCGAATGGGCGACCAAGCCGGAGGACCGCACCCGCCTGTGGCAGGCGCGGCACGACGCCGCCTGGGCCGGACAGGCGCTGCGGCCGGGGTCCAAGATCATCGCCACCGACGCCTGCGTGCCGATTTCGCGCCTGGCGGAATGCGTCGCGGAGACGCAGGCCGATATCGCCGACAGCGGCTTCATCGCGCCGATCCTCGGGCATGTCGGCGACGGCAATTTCCATCTCACGCTGCTGGTCGACATGGCCGACCAGGACGAGATCGTCCGCGCCAAGAAGCTGACGCAGCGGCTGGCGGAACGGGCCCTGCGCATGGAGGGGACCTGCACCGGCGAGCACGGCGTGGGGCAGGGCAAGATCAAATACCTGCTGGCCGAGCACGGCGCGGCGGCGATGGCGGTGATGGCCTCGATCAAGCGCGCGCTGGATCCCGACGGGGTGATGAATCCCGGCAAGGTGCTGGACGTGTAGGCTGCCGGCCGCCCCGGCGCGGCGGAACGATTCGCACCGCGCGCGCCGACACATAATTGCCGTTGGCGGCCGGTCTTATAGTATTGTTCACACCCACCATATGTGCCGGTGCCCGAGCGATAGGGAACCCTGACGGGTCCGTGAATGCAGACGACACTGCTTGGACTTGCGATCGCGCTGATCGTGGCGCTGCTGGCGGCCCTGGTGGGCCCGCATTTCGTCGACTGGAATGCCTATCGCGCGCAGTTCGAGGCGGAGGCTACCCGCCTGCTCGGTACCCCGGTCCGGGTCGGCGGCTCGCTGGACGTGCGCCTGCTGCCGACGCCTTCGCTCATCGTCGGCAAGATCGAGATCGGCGAGCCCGGCGAGCGCGCCTGGCGGGCCCGCTCGGTGGGCCTCGAATTCGCGCTCGGACCGCTGCTGCAGGGCAAGCTGCGCGCCAACCAGATGCGCGTGGTCGGCCCCGAAGTCACGCTCGCCTTCGACCGCAACGGGCGGGTGGTCGGGCAGGGCCTCGGCTTCGCGCCGGACGCGCTGGCGATCGAGCAGCTCGACATCGAGGACGGACGCCTGTCGCTGGTCGATGCGGCGGGCGAGGGCCGGCTCGCGGCGGAGAAGCTCTGGTATTCCGGCGACGTGCGTTCGCTCGCCGGCTCGTTCCGCGGCGAGGGCGCGTTCACCACCGGCGGCGAGCTTTACGCCTACCGCATCGCCGCCACGCGCCAGGACAGCAACGTCAAGCTGCGGCTCTCGCTCGATCCGGCGGCGAGCCCGATGCCGGTCGAACTGGACGGCATGCTGATCACGGAGAACGGGGTCCCGCGCATCGAGGGCGCACTGACGGTCGTGCGCCCCGCCGGCGCCGTGCTCGCGGGCGGCCGCACCGCCATCAACGAACCGTTCCGGCTTACCGCACGCCTCAACGGCCGCGCCTCGTCGCTGCTGTTCGAGCAGATCGAGTTCCAGTATGGCCCCGAAGAGCGCGCGCTGAAGCTCACCGGCACGGCGGAACTGAAATTCGGTGCGCAGCCGCGTCTCGAAGCCCTCGCCAATGCCCGCGCATTGGATATCGACAAGCTGATCGCGACCGCCGAGCAGCCGCGCCGTCCGCCCTTTGCCGCGATCAAGGCGGTCGCGGAAAATTTCGGCGGGGTGCTGCGACCCTCGCTGCCGGTCAAGATCGGATTTGCTGCCGATACGGTGACACTGGGCGGCGCGCCGCTGCAATCGGTGCGCGGCGACCTGCGGGTTGCGGCCGGCGCCTGGGCCTTCGACGGTCTCGAATTCCGCGCGCCCGGTCTGACGCAGGTGCGGCTGAGCGGCCAGGCGCCGCGCGACGGCACCGCGGCCGCCTTCACCGGTCCGGTCGACGTCACCTCGGCCGATCCGCGCGCGCTGATCGCCTGGCTCGAAGGGAAATCCGAATCCGGCGCGGCGGCGGTGCGGCCGATGCGCGGGCGCGGGGAGGTGACGCTCGGCACGAGCCGCCTCGCCATCGAGCGGTTCAAGCTCGAAATCGATCGCCGCGAGATCGAGGGACGTCTTGCCTACCGCTTCGCCGAGGCGGGCGCGGCCGCGCGCCTCGACGCCGAGCTGAAGGCCGACAACCTGGATTTCGACGCGCTGTCCGATTTCTCCAGGGCGGCGTTCGGAACGACGAGCCTGGACCGGCCGAAGGAAGTCGCCTTGTCGCTCGATGTCGGCAATGCGCGCCTGGCCGGAGTCGACATCCGCAAAATGCGGGCGGTCGCCGCGCTCGACGCGCACACATTGACCGTCGAAAAGCTCGCCGTGGACGATCTCGGCGGCGCCTCGTTCAACGCCAATGGCCGGATCGATTTCTCGCAGACCGTTCCGCAGGGCGGCATGACCGTCGACATCGATGCGCGCGATCTCTCCGGCGCGAGCGCGCTGGTCGCGCGCTATGCGCCGGGCTTTGCCGGCGCGCTGGCGCCGGTGATCGCGCGCACCGGATCGGCGAAGCTGCGGGCGGCTTTCGATGCCGGTCCCGCCGCCGACAAGACCCGCATGGCCGGCAAGCTCGTGCTCGAAGGCAATGCGGGCGCGGTGCGCGTCAACGTGAAGGCCGATGCCAGCGGCCTCGCCGCGACGCCGGAGCAATCCGAGATCAAGGTCGAGGGCGCGCTGGAAT
This sequence comes from Pseudorhodoplanes sp., assembly GCA_050246095.1. Classification (GTDB taxonomy): domain Bacteria; phylum Pseudomonadota; class Alphaproteobacteria; order Rhizobiales; family Xanthobacteraceae; genus Pseudorhodoplanes. The sequence continues at coordinate 5,612 of JBFWWQ010000009.1, read as the reverse complement.
CCGGCGACGCGCAGGCGCTGTTCCGCATGCTGGCGCTCGACCGGATTTTCGCGGGCAGCAGCCAGGCCGGACGCCTGTCTTTCTCCGCGGTCGGTCCGCTGCAGTCCGGCTTGCGGGTGGAAAGCCGGCTGGAGGCGCCGACGCTGTCGGCGCGCGGTACCGGGCAACTGAAATTCTCCGCGGCACAGGGACTGGACGGCCGGCTCGAATTCACGCTCGCCAAAGCCGACCTCGCGCCTTTGCGCGCCGCGGCCGGGCAGGGTTCGGAACCCTTGCCGGTGCGGCTCGCCTCGCGCGTTGCGGTATCGGGACCCTCGGCGAATTTCGAGGACCTCACCGGCACCGTCGGCACGGCCACCCTGCGCGGCCAGGTACGCGCCACTTTCGGCAGCCCGCTGACGCTGGACGGGCGGCTGGAGGCGACATCGGTCGATGCGTCGTCGCTGATCGCCGCCGCCATCGGCATGCCGTCCGCGCGCGCCGACGAGCGCTGGTCTCCGGAGCCGTTCGCGCGCAACGTGCTGAGCGGACTGGGCGGGCAGATCGAGCTGCGCAGCGCGCGCGCGCAACTGACCCCGACGCTGGCGGCGCGCGACGTGAAGGCGCTGCTGCGCCTGGCGCCTTCCGGCCTCACGCTGGAAAATCTCGGTGCCGAGTTCGGCGGCGGAAGGCTGTCGGGCAGCCTCAGCTTCGCCAATGCCGCCGACGGCTATGCGCTCAAGAGCGCGCTGGAGCTGAAGGACGGCGACGCCGCGCTATTGCTCCCCGGCAGCGGCCAGGCGGTGGCCGGGCGCCTGCATGTCAAACTGGATATCGAGGGCAGCGGCCTCTCGCCCAAGGCCCTGGTCGGTTCGCTGGCCGGCAAGGGGCGGGTGGGACTGGAGCGCGGCCAGTTCATCAGCCTCGATCCGAAAGTCTTTCCCTCGGTGATGCGCGCGGCCGACCAGGAATTGCCGCCCGACCTCGCGCGCCTGCGTCTGTTCGTGCAGGGCCGGCTGGACGGCGGCCGCCTCGACGTGCCGGTGGCGGAAACCGATTTCGCGGTTTCCGGCGGGCAGGCGCAGATCGCGGATGCGAAAATCCGCGCGGTCGGCGCCGACATGACGCTGTCGGGCAGCTACGATCTCAACAGCAACAGCTACGATGCGCGCCTGGTGCTGATCGGCTCCAACGTCATCAATCCCGCGGGTCCGCCGGAGCTGGCGATTTTGCTGAAAGGCACGCCCGCGGCCGCGATGCGCACGATCGACGTGTCCGGCCTGATGGGCTGGCTGACGCTGCGTTCGGTCGAGCATCAATCCAAGAAGATCGAGGCGATCGAGGCGGCGCGCGCCGCCGAACCGCCGCCGCTCGAAAACGTGCCGCTGCCGCCATCCTCGCCGCCGGCCTCCGATCGGGCGGAGCCTCTGCCGCCACCGATCGAAGTCGTGCCCGCGCCCGGCGCGCGGTCGCAGCGTCCGGTACCGGCTCCGCGGCCCGGCTATTCGCCGTCGCCGGGGAGCACGCTGCCGTGACGCATGCCGTCGGCGCCCCGGCGATCAGGACGCCATGCGCGCCGGGGCAAGTTCGCGGGTGGGTTCGCGCACAGGAACGCTCTGCGCGCGATAGTGATCGAGCACGAACAGCCGGATCGCGGATGACAGGTTTCCGTGACGGCGATCGGTATCGATCGATGCGACGAGCTCCGACAGCGTCATGTCACGCTCGTCCGCGATTTCCTTAAGCCCCTTCCAGAACGCATCCTCAAGACTGACGCTCGTCTTGTGTCCGGCGATCACGATCGATCGTTTGACGACCGGCGACTTCATTGGCCTCTCCATGCTCGAGCCGGTGCCGGTCGAGATTGCGAAGCAACAAGTCGCGGCGCGCCTGATCCCCTAAGCGTTCCGCCTTCGATCGCCCGTGCGAAAGCCTGTTCTGCGCCGCGCGATCCGCTTGTTTCGCACGTGCGGCTTTCTTCCGGACTTTCCGAAGATTGACAATGTCGCCCACAATTCGCTCCGGCGGTAACCGGCTAATCCAAGGATCGGGGGTCCCCTACCTTCAACATGCACAGTACCTATGTCGATTGCGCCTTTACCGTGGCAAAGGACAAAATGATTCAAACTCGCGCCTGCGGCGCGCGATCTTTTCCGCTGCAATCGATGAAAATCCGAAGCATCAACCCGGGCGCACCATGCGCTCGGGGCGAACGAGTCGGTCGAACTCCGCCTCCGACACGAATCCGCCGCGCACGGCTTCCTCGCGCAAGGTGGTTCCTTTGGCATGCGCGGCTTTCGCGATTTTCGCGGCGTTGTCGTAGCCGATTTTCGGCGCCAGCGCGGTCACCAGCATCAGCGAACGCTGCATCAATTCGCGGATTCGCGCCTCGTTCGCCTCGATGCCGACGACGCAATGGTCGGTGAAGGAGCGCGCCGCATCGCCCAGAAGCCCGATCGACTGCAGCATGCAATGCGCGATGACGGGCTTGTAGACGTTGAGCTCGAAATGCCCCTGGCTCGCCGCTGCGGCGATGGTGGTCTGGTTGCCGAACACGCGGCAGCACACCATCGTCATCGCTTCCGCCTGCGTGGGATTGACCTTGCCCGGCATGATCGAGGAGCCGGGCTCGTTCTCCGGCAGGATCAGCTCGCCGATGCCCGAGCGTGGGCCGGAACCGAGCAGGCGGATGTCGTTGGCGATCTTGAACAGGCCGGTCGCCGCGGATTCGACGGCGCCGTGCGCGTAGACGAAGACATCGTGCGCCGCCAGCGCCTCGAACTTGTTCGGCGCGCTGACGAAAGGCAGCTTGGTCATCGCCGCGACGCGGCTGGCGAACAGCCTGGCGAATGGCGGCTTGGCGTTGAGCCCGGTGCCGACGGCGGTGCCGCCCTGCGCCAGCGGATACAGCGACTTCGCCGCCGTGCGGATGCGCGCCATCGCCGACCGAACCTGCGCGGCATAGCCGGAGAATTCCTGTCCCAGCGTGAGCGGGGTCGCGTCCTGCGCATGCGTGCGCCCGATCTTCACGATGCGGGCGAACTGCTTTTCCTTCCTGCGCAGCGCCGCGTGCAGATGCGCCAGCGCCGGCAGCAGGCGGTGCGCGATTTCCTCGACCGCCGCGACATGCATCGCGGTCGGATAGGAATCGTTGGAGGACTGGCTCATGTTGACGTGATCGTTCGGGTGCACCGGCTGCTTCGAGCCGAGCGTGCCGCCGAGCATCTCGATGGCGCGGTTCGAGATCACCTCGTTGACGTTCATGTTCGACTGGGTGCCGGAGCCGGTCTGCCACACGACCAGCGGGAAATGCCCGTCGAGCTTGCCGTCGATCACCTCCTGCGCGGCCTTGACGATCGCCTTGCCGCGGCGGGCATCGAGAAGGCCGAGCTGCATGTTGGTCTCGGCCGCCGCGCGCTTGACGATGGCGAGCGCGCGGATGATCGCGCGCGGCTGGCGCTCGCCGCCGATGCGGAAATTGTCCCGCGAGCGTTCGGTCTGCGCGCCCCAATAGCGGTCGGCGGCGACCTCGATGGCGCCGAAGCTGTCGGTTTCGCGGCGGGTCTTGGTCATGGCGGCCTCATCGGCCCGGCATAGCGGGCCCTGCGGCGTCCTTATCGAAGACGCAGGCGGCCGGGACAAGCCCGGCCGGCACAGGCCATCCTGGAATATCTCGAAGCGCTATTTCTTGCGGAAGCGGTCGAGCCGCACGATTTCCGCCGCCATCTTGCCCGGCTCCGCCACCTTGGCGGCGCCGTCCGGATTGGCGGCAATCGGCAGGGCGGCCGGCTTCTCGGCCTTGCCGGCGGCGTCCTTCGCGGCCGGCGCATCGTTTTCCGCAGCCTCCGCGCCGATGGTCTCGAATTGCAGCCCGAACTGCACCGCCGGATCGAAGAAGCCCTTGATTGCCGCGAACGGAATCGACAGCCGCTCGGGGACCCCGCCGAACGACAGCCCCACCTCGAAACGGTCCTCGTAGACGGTCAGGTCCCAGAACTGGTGCTGCAGGATGATGGTGATCTCTTCCGGATAATCCGCCTTCAGGCGATCGGAAATGCCGACCCCTTCGGCGTCGGTATCGATGGAAATGTAGAAATGATGGTCGCCGAGAAGTCCGCTCTTGGCGGTGTCGGTCAGGACCTTGCGCACCACCGAACGCAGCGCGTCCTGCGCCAGAAGATCGTAGCGGATGTGATCCACAGCCATCGGCCGCCCTTTGCCGCGCCATTCGGCGCACAGATTCGTTCCTGCGATGCTAGCGCCCCGCGAGGCGAAAGCCACTGCCTTCACACAAGGAAAGTGGGGGCTTCTGTTGCCAGGTGCCCCCGAACCCCGCCTGACGGAGCTTAACCCGCCAGGGCTTTAAGTCGGTCTTTCAAACTGCGTTACGCAGCCTGAGCAACCGGAGCATAGTTGTCGTTGGCAACTATGGAATGGCCCGTTACGTCGGAACCATCTCGGGCAAAAGCACGCCTTTTACGCCCTCGTCGATCCTATTTCGCCCCCGCCCAAGACCAGCAGTGGAAGACCAGCTTCAGGCTGGGCTTGGGTGGAGGCGCCGGGTACTGCCCCCGGGTCCGATAGGTTTATTGCGACGGCCGTTTATCGCCATAGCCGGCTTGCGCCGGCGCACCGAATATAGGCGCCAACCCCGCCGGAAAAAAGAGTGGAGAACGATCCCGCGCAACGCGCCGCACCCGCCGGCGCGGCCGCGCAGGCGACGCTTGCAGCCGCAGCGCAAATCCGCCGTGCCGGCCGAATTGAGGCGGGCGCAGCTATTGGTGCCGGCGACCTTTGTGCTAGTCCTTTTTGGGGCAGAAACAAAAAGACGGCAGGGGAGATCATGCCGGAGGCAAGCGTGCCGGACGCCGCACCGCGGCGGCCGGGTCCGATCCGCAATCCGCAGGATTTCTACGGCGGGCTTGCACTGCTGGCCATCGCCTTGTTCGCGTGGTGGGCGGGCAGCGACCTGCCCGGCATGCGCGGCATCGCCTTCGGGCCGGGCACGGCACCGCGGCTGTTCGCGCTGCTGCTCGGCCTGCTGGGCATCGCGGTGATGGCCGTGGGCCTTTTCAGCGACGGGCCGGATGTCGAGCGGGAAGGCCAGCGCGGCATCGTCGCCGCGATCGCGATCGTCCTCTTGTTCTTCGTCGGGGTGAATGTGTTCGGCGCGGTCGCCCCGCGCTCCAATTATCCGCTGGCCGCCGCGGCGACCGCGATCATCGCCATCGGCGTCGCGTCCTATGTCGGCCGCGCGCCGGTGCTGATCACGGCGGCCGTATTGTTCTTTGCCGGCTCCATCCGCGACCTCGGCCTGGTGGCCACGAGCTACGTCACGCTGATGATCGCCGCCGGCGCCTCGCGCGAGGTGAACTGGCTGCAGAGCGCGATCTGGGCGGCCATCCTCACCGCCTTCTGCGTATTCCTGTTCCCCTACGCGCTCAATCTTCCGCTTCCCATCAAGCCGCGGTTCTTCTGACGGTCATGTTCGATCTTTTCGGCAACATCCTTTTCGGTCTCGACGTCGTCATCGACCTCGTACCGTGGACTGTCAATCTGTTCGGCACGACGGTCACCATCCCGGTCCCCGTCAACATCCTTCTCTGCCTGCTCGGCGCGGTGGTCGGCACCCT
>JBFWWQ010000008.1:0-27096 GCA_050246095.1 Pseudorhodoplanes sp. | reverse complement strand
CTGAGCCCGGCCACGATCGCCGGCTTTGCCGGCCGGCCCTATGCCGAGGTCGCGGCGGAAGTGATTCGGCCCTTCGCCGGCGATTCGCTGCCGCCGGCCGAACTGGCGCGGCTCGCGCGCGAGGCCTATGGCAGCTTCCGTCATCCGGCCGTGGCGCCGCTGACGCAGATCGATTCCGGCACCTTCCTGCTCGAGCTGTTTCACGGTCCGACCCTCGCCTTCAAGGACCTCGCCATGCAGTTCCTGGCGCGGCTGATGGACCACGTCCTCGAGCAGCGCGGCGAGCGCACCACCATCGTGGTGGCGACTTCCGGCGATACCGGCGGGGCCGCGGTCGAGGCTTTCCGCGGGCGCGCGCGCATCGACCTGGTCGTGCTGTTTCCGCATGGACGCATCTCCGACGTGCAGCGGCGGATGATGACCACGACCGACAGCGACAACATCCACGCGCTCGCGATCGACGGCACTTTCGACGATTGCCAGGCGCTGGTGAAGGCGATGTTCAACCATCACGCCTTCCGCGACCGGCTGCGCCTTTCCGGCGTCAATTCCATCAACTGGGCGCGGATCGTGGCGCAGGCGGTCTATTATTTCACCGCCGCGGTGGCGCTCGGCGCGCCGGCGCGCAAGGTCGCCTTCACCGTGCCGACCGGCAATTTCGGCGACGTGTTCGCCGGATACGTGGCGCAGCGCATGGGGCTGCCGGTCGACCGCCTCGTGGTCGCGACCAATATCAACGACATCCTGGTCCGCACCTTCGCCACCGGCAGCTACGAGCCCAGGCACGTGGTGCCGACCACGTCGCCTTCCATGGACATCCAGGTGTCGTCCAATTTCGAGCGGCTGCTGTTCGATGCCTGCGGGCGCGACGCGGCGTCGGTGCGCGCGCTGATGAATTCGCTCGTCCAATCGGGGAGGTTCAGCGTCCCCGATGCGGCGCTGCGCGCGATGCGGGCGCATGTTTCCGCCGGCCGCGCCGGCGAGGACGAGGTCGCCGCCACGATCCGGACGGTCTTGCGCGAAACCGCTTTGTGCATCGATCCGCACACGGCCGTTGCCGTCGCGGTGGCGGAAAAGGAGACGCGCGACCCGGCGATCCCGATGGTCGTGCTGTCGACCGCGCACGCGGCGAAATTTCCCGATGCGGTCGCGGCGGCCTGCGGCCGCCGTCCCGGGCTGCCGGACTGGCTGGGCGGCCTCGAAAGCCGCCCGGAGCGCATCGCCCGCCTGCCGGCGGACCAGGGACAGGTCGAACGATTCGTGAGCGCGGCGAGCCGCGTCGCGCAGGGAGGTGCCGCCGCATGACTGTGGAAATTACCCGTTTGCCGTCCGGTCTGTCGGTGGTCACCGACAGCATGCCGCATCTGGAAACGGCGGCGCTCGGGGTCTGGGTCGGCACCGGCAGCCGCGATGAACGGCCGAACGAGCACGGAATTTCGCACCTGATCGAACACATGGCCTTCAAGGGTACGGCGAAGCGTACGGCGCGCCAGATCGCGGAGGAAATCGAGGCCGTCGGCGGCGAGCTGAATGCCGCCACCTCGGTCGAGATGACCGCCTACCATGCGCGCGTGCTCAAGGGCGACGTGCCGCTCGCGCTCGACGTCCTGTCCGACATCCTGACCAACCCGGCCTTCGAGCCGGCCGAACTGGAGCGCGAGAAATCCGTCATCGTCCAGGAGATCGGGGCCGCGGAAGACACGCCGGACGACATCGTGTTCGAGAATCTGCAGATCACGGCGTTCCCGGGACAGCCGATGGGCCGCTCGATCCTGGGCACGCGCGACAGCGTGCGCAGCTTCGAGGCCGGCGACCTGCGCGACTATCTGACGCGCAACTACCAGGCGCCCGACATGGTGATCGCCGCAACCGGCGCGGTCGATCACGCACGGATCGTCGGTCATGTGCAGAAGCTGTTCTCCGGATTCGGCTCTTCCGATGCGCCCGCGCCGCAGCCGGCACGCTTCTCGCACGGCGCCCATATCCAGAAACGCGATCTCGAACAGGCGCATATCGCGCTCGCGCTGGAAGGCGTGTCGCAGCGCGACCCGTCTCTTTACAGCCTGGATATCTTCGCCAACGTGCTCGGCGGCGGAATGTCGTCGCGCCTGTTCCAGGAAGTGCGCGAGAATCGCGGCCTGTGCTACGCGATTTCGAGCTTCCACCTGCCCTATTCCGATATCGGATTTTTCGGCCTTTATGCCGGCACCGACGTAGGCGACATCCCGCAGCTCATGGAAGTGGTGATCGAGCAGATTGCCGATGCGACGGACACGATCGGCGAGGCGGAGGTGGCGCGCGTCAAGGCGCAGATGAAGACCGGCCTGCTCATGGCGCTGGAAAGCTCCGGCGCCCGCGCCTGGCAGCTCGCGCGGCAGATGTTCGCCTATGGCCGCGTGATCCCGGTGGCCGAGATCGTCGCCAGGATCGATTCGGTCAGCGTCGAGAGCGTGCGCGAAGCCGGCAAGGCGCTGCTCGCGCGCAGCCGGCCGGCCGTGGCCGCGCTCGGCCCGGGCGCGGGTATCGAGCACGCCGCACGCTTCGTCGACGGCCTTGCCCGGCGCGCTGCGTGATGATGAAGTCTCGCATTGAACGTTTCCATATTGCGATCCGCCCCTGAGCGAACAGGGCCATGGCTTTCTTTCGCTCCGTTTCCGTGGCCGACACCTTTTCCGCCATTCACGGCGAGGGGGTTTTTCTGCGCGTTCCGGAGACCTCGGACTACGCGCAATGGAGCGCGCTGCGCGAGGCGAGCCGCGATTTCCTGACGCCCTGGGAGCCGACCTGGCCCGCCGACGATCTCAGCCGCGGCGCCTTCCGCCGCCGCCTGCGCCGCTATGCCGACGACATGCGCGCGGACCTGGCCTACCCGTTCTTCCTGTTCGAGCGGAACCAGAACCACCTGCTCGGCGGCCTGACGCTGACCAATGTGCGGCGCGGCGTCGCGCAGGCGGCGAGCCTCGGCTACTGGATCGGCCTGCCCTATGCGCGGCGCGGCTTCATGTCGGCCGGGGTGCGGGCGCTGCTGCCCTTCGCCTTCCAGGCGCTGCGGCTGCACCGGGTGGAGGCCGCCTGCATCCCCAGCAATGCCGCCTCCATGCGGCTCCTGGAAAAGTGCGGCTTCAAGCCGGAAGGCCGGGCGCGGGAATACCTGTGCATCAACGGGATCTGGCAGGACCACCTGCTTTACGCCTGCCTGAGCGGGGACCGTTCTTAACCACGACCGGGCGGGCGCGACGCTCTGCCTTGGGCCGGCCATTGTCGGGCTGCTATAAGGGACGGCGAGCCGCCACGGGGATGCGGGACGGAATGCCAGTGCGAGTGACAGGACGAGGCCGCGCCTTGCTGCCGCCCATTGCCGCGGCCTTGCTGGCCGGCGCCGCGGCGGGCTGTTCCACCAGCACCGCGACGGGGGATTCCGGCGGCTCCTCGCGTTCGTTCAGCGACCTGTTTTCCAGCGGCTCCAGCTCCTACGCCCAGGCCGGCACGACTGCCGCCGCCGCCCCCGGCCAGCCGCAATTCGATCCGGAGGATTGTCCGCCGATCGACATCCGCTCGGGCGCCAGCAGCCTGAGCATCAATTCGGCGAGCCGCGATCCCGCCGCGGCGGGTCTGCGCTACCAGGTCAACATCGTCCAGAGCGCGCGCGAATGCCGGGTCGAAGCCGGCAATCTGATCATCAAGGTCGGGCTGCAGGCGCGCGTGATCGTCGGCCAGGCCGGCGGTCCGGGGGCCGTCGACATTCCGATCCGCTATGCATTGGTGCAGGAAGGCGTCTCGCCGAAAACGTTGTGGACCAAGCTCTACAAAATTCAAGCGGTGGTCGGCGAAGGCCAGACCAATGCCACCGCCACCCACATCGAAGAGAACCTGACGGTGCCGATGCCGAGCAAGACGGCGCTCGACGCCTATGTCGTCTATATCGGCTTCGATCCGCTGGGCGCGCAGCCGGAAACGAAGAAGAAGCCGCCCGCGCGCAAGCGGACGGAGCCGACCGGCTGAACGCGGTCAGTTCAGCTTCTTCTTGACGTCCTCGATCCCCTTGGCGACCAGCGCTTCCGCGACCTTGCCGGCCGTGGACTGCGCCAGCACGCGCTCGGCGGCCGCAACCGCGGCGTCGGCCGCCGCGCTGCGCACGTCGGCGAGCGCCTGCGCTTCCGCCTGTGCGATCTTGGTTTCCGCCATCTTGGTGCGGCGCGCGACGAATTCCTGAAGCTTGCCGGCCGCCTCGGTGGCGAGGCGCTCGGCCTCGGCCTTGGCGCCCTCGATGATCGCCGCCGCCTCGCGCTCGGCTTCCGCCTGCTTGCCGCGATATTCGGCGAGCAATGCGGCGGCTTCGTCCTTCAGCCTGCGCGCCTCGTCGAGTTCGGACTTGATGCGGGCGCTGCGCTTGTCCAGCGCGCCGATAACCGTGCGGTGGGCGCCGACATAGACGATCACGCCGATGAAGATCACGAACGCGACGGCAACCCAGAATTCCGGATTCATCAGCATGGCTGCTTGACCTTCAGCGCTTGAGCACGGTGGCGACGGCGTCGGCGACGGCCTTGTCCGGGGCGGGTGCGCCGGTCAGCCGCTCGACGATCGCCTTGGCGGCATCCGAAGCGATGGCGCCGACATTCGACATCGCCGCCGTTCGCGTTGCCGCGATCGTGCGCTCGGCTTCGTCGAGCTTCTGCTGCAGGCTCGCCTCCAGCGACTTGCGGCGCTGGTCGGCTTCCGCCATCAGCTTGTCGCGCGTCTGCCCGGCGATGGCCTGGGCGTTGGCGCGCGCCTCGGCGAGCTTCTTCTCGTGCGCGGCGGCGGCCGCGTCGCTCGCTTCCTTCAGCTTCTGCGCCTCGGCGAGATCGGAGGCGATCTTGCCGCTGCGCGCGGCAATGATGCCGCCCACGCGCGGCAGCGCCAGGCGCGACATCAGCAGGTAGAGCAGCACGAAGGCGATCGCGAGCCAGAGCAGCTGCGAGGCGAAGGTCTGCTGGTTGAACGGAGGGAACGGCGGCTTAGCGCCGGGCACCTCGGTATGGGCATTGGTCGCCATCGAAAACTCCCGCCGGAGCGCGGGACGGCGAACCCGTCCCGCGACTGGCGTTGCCGGAAGATCAGAGAGCGAACAGCAGCAGCAGCGCGATCAGCAGCGAGAAGATGCCGAGCGCTTCGGTCACCGCGAAGCCGAAAATCAGGTTGCCGAACTGGCCCTGCGCCGCCGACGGATTGCGCAGAGCCGCCGCGAGATAGTTGCCGAAAATGGTGCCGACGCCGACACCCGCGCCGCCCATGCCGATGCAGGCAATGCCCGCGCCGATATACTTTGCTGCAACCGGATCCATGAAAAACTCCTCTTTCGTTTGTCCGCGTTGATCGAAGGTCGGGCGTCAATGGCCCGGGTGAATGGCATCGTTGAGATAGATGCAGGTCAGGATGGTGAAGACGTAGGCCTGCAGGAACGCAACCAGGAATTCGAGCGCCGTCAGTCCCACCGTCAGGCCGAGCGGCAGCGTGGCGCCGAGCCAGCCGAGGAAGCCCATGCTGCCGAGCATGGTGACGAAGCCGGCAAACACCTTCAGCGTGATATGGCCGGCCAGCATGTTGGCGAACAGACGCACCGAATGCGAGATCGGACGCGAGAAGAACGAGAGCACCTCGATGAACACGATCAGCGGCAGGATGTAGATCGGGATGCCGCTCGGCACGAACAGCTTGAGGAATTTGAAGCCGTTCTTGTAGATGCCGTAACCTATCACGGTGAAGAAGACGAGCAGCGCCAGCACCGCGGTGACGATGATGTGGCTGGTGACGGTGAAGGTGCCGGGGATCAGCCCGATCATGTTCACCGTCAGGATGAACATGAACAGCGTGAAGACCAGCGGGAAGAACTTCATTCCCTCGTTGCCGGCCGAACTCTTCAAGGTATCGGCGACGAATTCGTAGGATAATTCCGCGATCGACTGCATCCGTCCCGGAACCAGCGCCCGGCTCGCCGTGGTGCCGAGCATCAGGAAGGCGATGACGCCGACCGCGATCGCCATGTAGAGCGCGGAATTGGTGATGGCGATTTCCTGTCCGCCGACATGGCCGAGCGTGACGAGATTCTTGATTTGGAACTGGTGGATTGGATCGGCCATGTGTCTCGCGCTGTCCCCAAAATAGGACCGTATCAGCCTTTGTTCGGCCCGCTCACTCCCGCCGCGCGCATCACGTTGAGCACGCCGGCGGCGAAGCCGAGCAGCAGAAAAACGATGAGCCCCCACGGCGAAATGCCGAGCCAGCGATCCAGCAACCAGCCGATCCCTGCCCCGACCAGCACGCCCGCCACCAGTTCGGTGGAGAGGCGGAAGCCGCGCGCAATCGCCGACGGATCGGCAGTTGGCCTGGCGCCGGCATTTTGCTCCGGTGCGCGGCCCACCTTGGAAGCGCTGAGCCGTGACCCGAGTTGCCGAAGCCTCGCGGAAAGAGCAGCCTCGTCGGACGGAGATTTGCCGGACCTGTCTGGCGCGTGCGGGTCGTCGGTCATGCTTTCGACACCCGCGCTTGTTCAACCTGATCCGGACGCTTCCCCCGCCCCGCGAAGCCGCGCGGACCATATTCAGGGGTGGTAAGCGAGTCAAGAAATCTAGCTGCACCGCACCAGCCACAATCATGCTGAAAAATCAAAAGCTTACAGCTAGCAACCCACGCCGCTTCCGGACCGCCGCGTCAGACCGGTTCGGCCGGTGTAGGATGCCGTCTCCAGGGAGGCCGAAATGACCCGTTTCGCGATAGCGACCGCCGCGGCGGTCGCGACGATCTTGTCCACCGGCGCGATGGCGCAGGGGCCCGTCTCGCCGCCCGACGACAGCCGCTTCAGCTTCAGCAAGATCGACGACGGCTTCCTGCGCCTCGACGGCCGCACCGGGCAGGTCTCGATCTGCAGCCGCAAGGCGGCCGGCTGGGCGTGCGAAACGGTGGCGGACGAACGCACCGCGCTGGAGGCGGAAATCGCCCGGCTGCAGACCGCCAACGCGGCGCTGAAGCGGGACATGCTGGCGCGCGGCCTGCCGCTGCCGCGGGGGGCGGGTCCCGAGACATCGACCGCGCCGGCCGACGAGCGCAAGCTGATCGACCAGGCCGACATCGACCGGGTCGTGACCTTCATGGAGAAGGTCTGGCGGCGGCTGTCCGACATGCTCGGTTCGCTGCAGAAGGAAGCGCCGGGACGAACCTGAGCCGCGACCTTGGCCAATAAGCTTTCCGAACCGCTCGTCTTCGCCCCGCCCGCCATCGCCGCCGCCGTGCTCGCGGTCGATACGCAGGGCGAGGGCTTCTACGAAATCACCAACGATGCCCGGCATTTCCTGCAGCGGAGCGGCGGCCGGGACGGCGTGCTGCTGGCGTTCGTCCGCCATACCTCGGCCTCGCTGACCATCCAGGAAAATGCCGATCCCGACGTGCAGCGCGACCTCACGACGGCCCTGCGGCGGCTGGCGCCGCAGAATGCCGGCTGGGTGCATGACGCGGAGGGCCCCGACGACATGCCCGCGCACGTCAAAACCCTGATTTCCGGGGTATCGCTGCATGTTCCGGTGGCGCGCGGCGGGCTCGAACTGGGCACCTGGCAGGGGATTTATCTGGTCGAGCACCGCGCCCGGCCGCACCGGCGGACGGTCGCGTTGCATTTCCTGGGCAGCCGGGCCTGAGCGGCCGGCGGCAAGGTTACCGGGCCGCGACGGAACGGGTGGTGTCTCGCGCGCGCAAAGTTGTTGTAAAGTGCGCGCGGCGGCGGGCGCGGCCGCGCGAGAGGTGGCGTGAGCGAGACTTCTTCATATCGACTGGTGATCGCCGACGATCATCCGCTGTTCCGCGGCGCCCTGCGCGAAGCGGTCGCCGGCCTGTTCAAGGGCAGCGAGATCGCGGAGGCCGGCTCTTTCGACGAGGTGGCGCGGCTGCTCGATGCCAGCAGCGACATCGACCTCGTCCTGCTCGACCTGACCATGCCCGGGGTGCGCGGCTTTTCCGGCCTGATGTATCTGCGCGCGCAGTTTCCCGGCGTGCCGGTGGTCGTGGTCTCGGCCAATGACGATCCTTCCGTGATCCGCCGCTGCATGGATTTCGGCGCCTCCGGTTTCATCCCCAAGACGCTCGATGTCGAGGGCATGCGGGCGGCGATCCAGCGCGTGCTCAATGGCGGCATCTGGACGCCGCCCGACATCGATCTCGCCGCCGGCTCCGACAACGAATCGCGCGAACTGATGTCGCGGCTGGCGACGCTGACCCCGCAGCAGGTGCGGGTCCTGATGATGCTGTCGGAAGGCCTGCTCAACAAGCAGATCGCCTACGAGCTCGGCGTCTCGGAGGCGACGGTGAAGGCGCATGTGTCGGCCATCCTGCAGAAGCTCGGGGTCGAGAGCCGTACCCAGGCCGTGATCGCGGCTTCCAAGATCGAAGTCGGCCAGTGGCCGCAGACCGCCGCCGGACACTGATCCTTTCCGTCCCGGGGCAATGCACGCCGGCGGGGCGGGGCGGCACGCTCATTCCGCCGCCACCGCCCGGCGCAGCCGCCACTGCGCGAGCAGCGCGCGCAACGCCGCCGGCTTGACCGGCTTGTTCAGCACCGGCACTTCGCGCAGCCGCGCCTCGTCGCGCACCCGCCGCGTGCGATCGGCGGTGATCAGGATGGCGGGGAAATCGGCACCCAGATCGCGGCGCAAGGCGGCGATCAAATCGAGGCCGTTCTCCTCGCCGAGATGGTAGTCGACCAGGGCGCCGCTCAGATCGATGTCGGTGCGCCGGATCGCCGTCTGCGCGCTCGCGAGATCGGCGGCCTTCAGCACGCGGCAGCCCCAGAAGCCCAGCAGCGTCTCCATGCCGTCGAGGATCTGCGGATCGTTGTCGATGCACAGGACCGCGACGCCGTCGAGCCGGACCGGATCGATCGGCGGCATTTCCGGATGCAGCGGAACTTTCGGCGCGGCCGCCGAAGCCGGCACCAGCACGGAGAAGCGCGAGCCTTCGCCGCTCGCCGAACGCAGGTCGAGCGGATGATCGAGCACGCGCGTGATACGCTCCACGATCGACAGGCCGAGCCCGAGCCCGCGGGCGATCTTGGCGCCCTCGTCCAGCCGGTGAAATTCGCGAAAGATGTTCCGGGTCTGGGTTTCGGGGATGCCGAGGCCGGTATCGTAGACGTCGATGCGCAGCCGGTTGCCGCGCCTGCGGCAGCCGACCAGCACGCGGCCCTGCGGCGTGTATTTGATGGCGTTGGACACGAGATTCTGCAGCAGCCGCCGCAGCAGCCGCCGGTCCGACCGCACGGTCGCGCTGCAGGGCACGAATGCCAGCGCCAGTCCCCGCTCGCGCGCGATCGGCGCGAACTCGACCTCCAGCTGCCGGAACACGTCGTCGATCCGGAACGAGCTGATTTCCGGCTTCATCGCACCGGTATCGAGCCGGGAAATATCCAGCAGCGCGCCGAGAATTTCCTCCACGGCATCGAGCGAGGCGTCGATATTGCCGACCAGGCGGGCATCCTCGCCCGCACCCTGGCGTTCCACCAGCGACGTCACATACAGGCGCGCGGCATTCAGCGGCTGCAGGATGTCGTGGCTCGCGGCGGCGATGAACCGCGTCTTCGAGATATTCGCATCCTCGGCGTCCGCCTTGGCGCGCGCCAGTTCCGCGTTCAGGTGGGTCAGCTCCTGCGTGCGTTCGCGCACCCGCCGCTCCAGCGCCTCGGCCGCCTCGACGCTCGGCGTGATGTCGGTGAACGTGGTCACCACGCCGCCGCCCGGCATCCGGTTGGCCCGCACCTCGATCACCAGCCCGCGCTCCGGAAAGCGTTCCAGGAACGGCTCGGCGGCCTCGCGATAGCGATCCAGCCGCTCGCGCACCAGCGCCTCGCTGTTGCCGGCGCCCAGCATGCCGCGCCCGGCATGGTAGCGCAGGATTTCCTCGAGCTGCAGGCCGATGCCGATGATCTCGCGCGGCAGATCGAGAATTTCGCCGAACTGCCGGTTCCAGCAGATCAGCCGCTGCTCGGTGTCGAACACCGCGATCCCCTGCCGCACGTGTTCGAGCGCGGTCTGCAGGATTTCGCGGTTATAGTGGATCGCGGCGCTGGCATCGTCGATCAGCTTCAGGGCGGCCTTGGTCGAGACGGTGCGCTTGCGCAGCAGCAGCGACAGCACCAGCCGCGACGACGCCGCCCCGATCGCGGAGGCGAGCAGGTGCTCGGCATGCCGCAGCAGCAGGAAGTTGGCCTCGCTCGTCGGATTGAGGCTCTGCCCGTGCGTCAGCGCGAAATTCTCGAAGGCGGCGCGCGTGCGCTCCTCGCCGAGATAGCGCGACACCGTGGTGGAGACTTCCTCGACGGTCACGGCGGAGCGCCAGAGCCGGAAGCTCGGCGTCGGCGTCAGCCCCGACGGCACGAAAATATCGGCCTGCAGGCGCTCGATCGGCGCCGGGGCGCGGCCGAGCGAAAACGCGATATAGGCCACGATGTTGCAGGCGAGCGACCAGAACACGCCATGCGCCAGCGGCGGCAGATCGAGGCCGAGGATCGATTGCGGCCGCAGCAGCATCAGGCCGAAGGGCCCGTCGCGCAGGATCGCCGCGCTGATCATGCTGGCATCGGCCAGGTTCGGCAGCAGCAGCGTATAGGCCCAGACCAGGATGCCGACGGTCATGCCGGCAATGGCGCCGCGCGCCGTACCGGCGCGCCAGAACAGTCCGCCGAAAAAGGCCGGCGCGAGCTGCGCCACCGCCGCGAACGACAACAGGCCGATCGCGGCAAGCTGCGCGTCGCCGACCAGACGGTAATACAGATAGGCGAACGCCAGGATGGCGAAAATCGCGACGCGGCGGATGGTCAGCAGCAGCGCGCCGACATCGGCGCGGTTGGTGACGAGGCTCGCGCGCTGCTGCAGGACGAACGGCACCACCAGATCGTTGGACACCATGATCGCCAGCGCGACCGATTCCACGATCACCATCGCGGTCGCGGCCGAAAGACCGCCGACAAAGGCGGCGATGGTGAAAAAATTCGAGCCGGCGGAAAGCGGAAGGCCGAGCACGAACATGTCGCTGTCGAGCTGGCCGGCGGGGAAGGTCAGGAGCCCGGCAACGGCGATCGGCACGACGAACAGGTTGATCAGGATCAGGTAGAGCGGGAACAGCCAGGCCGCGCGGCGGATTTCCGACTGGTCGTGATTCTCCACCACCGTGACATGGAACTGGCGCGGCAGCAGGATGATCGCGACGAACGACAATAGCGTCATTGCCACCAGCGTGCCGAAGCCTTG
This sequence comes from Pseudorhodoplanes sp., assembly GCA_050246095.1. GTDB lineage: Bacteria > Pseudomonadota > Alphaproteobacteria > Rhizobiales > Xanthobacteraceae > Pseudorhodoplanes. The sequence continues at coordinate 15,823 of JBFWWQ010000008.1, read as the reverse complement.
CGTCTTGTTGAGGATGCCCGCGGTTTCCGGCCGCGCCGCCGCGCGCGCGATCAGGTCGTAGGGGCCGTCGAACATCCAGAAGGTGACGAACAGGCCGACGGCGAGGAAGGCCGCGAGCTTCACGATGGATTCGGTCGCAATCGCGAGCATCAGGCCGTCCTGGTGCTCGGTGGCGTCGATATGCCGGGTGCCGAACAGCACCGCGAAGGCCGCCATCAGCATGGCGACGAACAGCGAGACATCGCCGATCACCGGCGGCGTCACGCCGCCCAGGACGTGCGGCAGGATGGTGCTGACCGAAGCCGACACCGCCTTCAATTGCAGGGCGATATACGGGATCGACCCGACGATCGCGATCAGGGCCACGCCCGCGGCGACCGCCTGCCGCTTGCCGTAGCGCGCCGCGATGAAATCGGCGATCGAGGTGATGTTCTGCGATTTCGCGAGCTGGACGATGCGCAGGATCAGCGGCGTGCACAGCCCGATCATCAGCACCGGGCCGATATAGATGGTGAGGAAGTCGAAACCGGAGCGGGACGCGAGGCCGACGGAACCGAAGAAGGTCCAGGACGTGCAATAGATCGCCAGGCAGAGCGGATAGATCAGCAGCCGCTTGCGGGTGGTTCCGCCGCGGCCGCGCAGACGGTCGCCATAGCTCGCAATGACGAAGAGCAGGCCGATATAGGCCAGCGCGATGGCGATGACGACCCAGCCCTGCAGCAATGCGCTCTCCCGACCGCGCCCGGAACCGGCCTCGCGCCGCGCGCCTGTGACGGCGCGCAGCTTACATGACTTTACACCGCCTGGCACCCGCCAGAACCTTGGCGGGAAAGGACTTTTCGGCGGCTCAAGAGCTGCCTAAGCTGGCCTGGCCTGCAATCGGGAGAACCTGCGGATGCTCAAGGAATTCAAGGAATTTGCGATCAAGGGCAATGTCGTCGATCTCGCCATCGGCGTGATCATCGGCGCGGCGTTCGGGCGGATCGTCGAATCGCTGGTGTCCGACGTCATCATGCCGATCTTCGGCGCCGTTACCGGCGGACTCGATTTTTCCAATTACTTCGTCCCGCTGGCGTCCAACGTGAATGCGCCGGCTTTGGTCGACGCCAAGAAACAGGGCGCCGTGCTCGCCTATGGCAATTTCATCACCATCGGGATCAATTTCCTGATCGTCGCGATCGCCCTGTTCTTCGTGGTGAAGCTGATCAACCGTCTGCGCCGCAGCGAGGCGGAAAAGCCCGCGCCCCCGCCCTCGAAGACCGAAGTGCTGCTGCAGGAAATCCGCGACCTGCTGGCGAAGAAGGCATGACGCGCGGTACGGACGTTCGGCGGTGACCGGCATTGCATCCCTGCCGGGCGCGCTGCGCGCGCAGGCGCGCGATGCGCCCGAAAGCGGCATCGTCGAGGCGATGAATTACGGGCGGCGGCGCGGCCGCGTCATGCCGCTCTGGGCCGGCGAAGGCGATCTGCCGACTCCCGCCTTCATCGCCGAGGAAGCGGCGCGCGCACTCGCAGCCGGAGAGACCTTCTACACCTGGCAGCGCGGCATCCCGAAGCTGCGCTCCGCACTCGCCGCCTATCACGCGCGGCTCTACGGGCAGCCCTTCTCCGCCGAGCAGTTCTACGTCACCGGCTCCGGCATGCAGGCGATCCAGATCGCCATCGCGATGACCGCCGGCGCCGGCGACGAGATCGTCATCCCGGCCCCCGCCTGGCCGAACGCCGCCGGCGCCACCGGCATCATCGGTGCACGCGCCGTGACCGTCGCCAAGACCCTCGGCAATGACGGCTGGTCGCTCGATCTCGACCGGATCGCTGAGGCGATAACGCCGCGCACGCGCGCGCTGGTCGTCGTCTCGCCGTCCAATCCGACGGGCTGGACGGCGTCGAAGGAGGAGCTGACGGCGCTGCTCGCGCTCGCCCGCCGGCACGCGCTCTGGATCATCGCCGACGAGACCTATGCGCGCTTCTGGTATGGCGGCGGCCCGCGCGCGCCCTCCTTCCTCGACGTCATGCGGCCGGACGAGCGCGTGCTGTTCGTCAACACCTTCTCCAAGAACTGGGCGATGACCGGCTGGCGCATGGGCTGGCTGATGGCGCATCCCTCGCTCGGCCAGCAGATCGAGAACCTGATCCAGTATTCGACCTCCGGCGTCGCGCAATTCATGCAGCGCGCCGGCGTCGTCGCCATCGAGCGGGGCGAAAGCTTCGTCGAGGAGCAGATTGCGCGCGCACGCAAGAGCCGCGACATCGCCGTCGACATTCTCGGGCGCACCGGCCGCTGCCGCTTCGCGGTGCCGCAGGGCGCGTTCTATCTGTTCTTCAAGGTCGAGGGCGAGAGCGACGCGCGGCAATTCGTCTTCGACGTGATCGACGAGGCCGGAATCGGTCTCGCGCCCGGCAGCGCCTTCGGCCCGGGCGGCGAGGCCTTCGTGCGGCTGTGCTTCGCGCGCAACCCCGACCACATCGCGGAGGCGTCGGAAAAGATCGCCCGGGTGATCGCCCGCCGGTAAGGCGGCGTCACGCCGCCGCCTTCTGCTTGCCGGGCGCGAAGCGGCCGTAGAAAGTCTCGTCCTTGCCGGCCATTTCGACCAGCAGCGCGCACGGCCTGAAGCGGTCGCCGAATTTCCCGGCCAGCTTCTCGCACAAGGCGACGAAGCGGCGCGTGCCCATCATGTCGATATAGGAGAGCGTGCCGCCGGTGAACGGCGCAAAGCCGAAGCCGAGGATCGAGCCGACATCGGCCTCGCGCACGTCGGTCAGCACGCCTTCCTCGAAGCAGCGCGCCGTTTCCAGCGCCTGGATGCCGAGCAGGCGGTGCTTCAGCTCGGCAATGTCGATGCTGTCCGGATCTAGGGTGGCCTTCTGCAGTTCGGCGAGGCCCGGCCACAAAGTCTTCGGGCCTTTCTCCGGATAATCGTAGAAGCCCTTGGCGTTCTTGCGGCCGAGCCGGCCGAGCTTCTCGACCATGCTCTGCAGGATCGCCTTCTGCCGCGGATCGACCGCCGCGGCCCCCAGATCGGCCTCGGTCGCCTTCAGGATTTTCCAGGCGAGGTCGACCGCGACCTCGTCGTTGAGCGAGAGCGGGCCGACCGGCATGCCGGCCATGCGCCCGACATTCTCGATCATCGCCGCCGGCACGCCGTCCGCCAGCATCAGATGGCCTTCGCGGATATAGGTGCCGACCACGCGCGAAGTGTAGAAGCCGCGCGAATCGTTGACCACGATCGGCGTCTTGCGGATCGCGCGCACGAAATCCAGCGCCACGGCCAGCGCCGCGTCGCCGGTCTTCTTGCCGAGGATGATTTCCACCAGCATCATCTTCTCCACCGGCGAGAAGAAATGGATGCCGATGAACTTCGCGGGGTCCTTCGCCACCTCGGCAAGCGAGCTGATCGGCAGCGTCGAGGTGTTGGAGCCGAACACCGCGTCGGGAACGACGGCCTGCGCCTTCGCGGTCGCCTCCGCCTTCACCTTGCGGTCCTCGAACACCGCCTCGACCACGAGATCGCAGCCCTTCAGCGCGCCGTAATCCGCCGTGGCCTGGATGCGCGCGAGCAGCGCGTCGCGCGCCGCGGCGGTCGCGCGCCCCTTGTTGACCTGGTCGGTCATCAGCTTGTGCGACAGCGCCTTGCCCTTGTCGGCGGATTCCTGGTCGCGGTCGATCAGCACCACGTCCAGCCCGGCATTGGCGCTGACATAGGCGATGCCGGCGCCCATGAAGCCCGCGCCGATAATGCCGACTTTCTTCAGCTTGGTCGGCGGCACATTGGCCGGCCGGCGCGCGCCCTTGTTCAGGTCCTGCATCGAGACGAACAGCGAGCGGATCATCGCCTTGGCTTCCGGGGAGCGCAGGATTTTCGCGAAGTGGCGAGATTCGACGCGCAGCGCGAGGTCCATCGGCAGCTGCAGGCCCTCGAACACGACCTGCAGGATCGCGCGCGCGGCGGGATAATTGTCGTAGGTCTCGCGGCGATAGATCGCGTTCGCCGCCGGGAACGTCATCATGCCGGCCTTGGAGAAGACGAGGCCGCCGGGGAGCTTGAAGCCTTGCACGTCCCACGGCGCCACCGGCTTGCCGCCGGCCTTGATCCAGTCCTTGGCGGTTTTCACCAGGTCCGCCGCCGGGACGACGTTGTCGACCAGCTTCATCGCCTTGGCGCGGTTGAGCCGGAGCTGGTCGCCCTTGAGCAGGAATTGCAGCGCGTCCGCCGGCTGCATCATGCGCGCGATGCGCTGCGACCCGCCGGCGCCGGGGAACAACCCGATCTTGATTTCCGGCAGGCCGATCCGGGTCTTGTCGTTGTCGGCGGCGACGCGGTGATGGCAGGCAAGCGCGAGCTCGAACCCGCCGCCGAGCGCGGTGCCGTTGACGGCGGCGACGAAGGGCTTGCCGCAGGTCTCGATGCGCCGGTAGAGCAGCGACAATTTCCGGCTTTCCTCGAACAGCACCTTGGCCGCCGCTTCCTCGCCCTGCGTCCTGACCAAGTCGGAGAAGCCGCGCATCAGCGTCTCCAGCAAGGTGAGGTCGGCGCCGGCGCAGAAACTGTCCTTGCCGGAGACGATCACCGCGCCCTTGATCGCGGCATCGGCGGCGACCTTCTCCACGATGGCGGAGAGTTCCTCGATCACGGCCAGATCGATGACGTTCATCGAGCGCCCCGGCATGTCCCAGGTGACGAGCGCGATTCCGTCCGCGTCTGTGTCGAGCGCGAAGTTTGTGGTCATCGGTCTCTCCAGTCGCTCCCCTCCCCGCCGCTGCGCGGGGGGAGGGGAAACAGCCCCTTCCGCGCACGCATGAACGTCTCCGACGAGCCCTAGACGCGCTCGATGATCGTGGCGGTGCCCATGCCGGCGCCGATGCACAGGGTAACCAGCGCCGTTCCCAGCTTGCGCCGCTCCAGCTCGTCGAGCGCGGTGCCGAGGATCATCGCCCCGGTCGCGCCGAGCGGATGGCCGAGCGCGATGGCGCCGCCGTTCACGTTGACCTTGTCGTCGTCGAGCTGCATCGCCTGCAGGTAGCGCAGCACGACGGCGGCGAACGCCTCGTTGACCTCGAACAGGTCGATGTCGCCGAGCGCCATGCCCGACCGCTTCAGCACCTTGCGGGTGACGTCGATCGGGCCGGTCAGCATCAAGGCGGGCTCCGATCCGATATTGGCGAATGCCTTGATGCGCGCGCGCGGCTTCAGGCCGGCCTTCTTTCCGGCCTCGGCATTGCCGATCAGGACGGCCGCCGCGCCGTCGACGATGCCGGACGAATTGCCGGCGTGATGCACGTGCTTCACCGCTTCCACGTCCGGGTGTTTCTGGATCGCGACCGCGTCGAATCCCGCCATCTCGCCCATCTGCACGAAGGAGGGCTGCAATTGCGCCAGCGACTGCATGGTCGTGGTCGGGCGCATATGCTCGTCCCTGGCGAGCAGCGTGATGCCGTTGACGTCCTTCACCGGCAGGATGGATTTCGCGAACCGGCCTTCTTCCCACGCTTTCGCGGCGCGCTGCTGGCTCTGCACCGCATAGGCATCGACATCGTCGCGCGAGAAGCCGTATTTGGTCGCGATCAGGTCGGCGGAAATACCCTGCGGCATGAAATAGGCCGGCAACGCGATCGCCGGATCCATCGGCCAGGCCCCGCCCGACGCGCCGATGCCGACGCGGCTCATCGATTCGACGCCGCCGGCCACCGTCAGCACGCTCTGCCCAGACATGACCTGCGCCGCGGCGAAATTCACCGCATCGAGGCCGGAGGCGCAGAAGCGGTTGATCTGCACGCCGGGCACGCTCTCGCCGTAGCCGGCGCAGATCGCGGCCATGCGCGGGATGTCGCCGCCGGCCTCGCCGACCGGATCGACGATGCCCATCACCACGTCGTCGACCTGCGCGGTATCGAGCTTGTTGCGCTCCTTGATGCCTTCGAGCACCTGCGTCGCGAGATTGAGCGTCGTCACCTCGTGCAGCGAGCCGTCCGTCTTGCCGCGGCCGCGCGGGGTGCGGACATGGTCGTAGATATAGGCCTCGGTCATCCCGTTCTCCTTCCTCCCCGCCGGCGGGGAGAGGCAAGATCACAAACTGCGCGCGATCAGAAGCTTCATGATCTCGTTGGTGCCGGCATAGATGCGCTGGACCCGCGCATCCCGGTACATCCGCGAGATCGGGTATTCGTCCATATAGCCATAGCCGCCGAACAATTGCAGGCAGCGGTCGACCAGCGAATTCTGCAGGTCGGTCATCCAGTATTTGGCCATCGATGCCGTCGTGGTGTCGCATTCTCCGCTACTGTGGCGCTCGACGCAGTGATCGTGGAAGACCTTGGCGATGGTCGCCTCGGTCTTGCATTCGGCGAGCACGAATTGCGTGTTCTGGAATTCGACGATCGCCTTGCCGAACGCCTTTCGCTCCTTGACGTAATCGACGGTGAGCGCCAGCGCGCGTTCGATCATGCCGAGCGCGGCGGTGGCGACGATCAGACGCTCCTGCGGCAGCTCCGTCATCAGTTGCACGAAGCCCTGGCCGGCCTCGGCGCCGAGCAGGCTTTCGGCGGGCAGCTTCACCTCCTCGAAAAACAGCTCCGAGGTATCGGCCCAGTCCATGCCGAGCTTCTTGAGCTTGCGCCCGCGGCGGAAGCCCGGAGCGTCGTCGGTCTCCACCACCATCAGCGAAATGCCCTTGGCGCCGGCGGCGGGATCGGTCTTGGCCACGACCACGATCAGGTTGGCGTGCTGGCCGTTGGTGATGAAGGTCTTGGAACCGTTCAGCACATAGCCGTTGCCGAATTTCCTCGCGGTCGCCTTCACCCCTTGCAGGTCGGAGCCGGTGCCGGGTTCGGTCATGGCGATGGCGCCGACCATCTCGCCGGAGGCGAGCTTCGGCAGCCAGCGGCGGCGCTGCTCTTCGGTGCCGTATTTCAGGATGTAGGGCGCGACGATGCCCGAATGCAGCGGCGCGCCGATCGAGTCGAGGCCGGCCAGCGCGAATTCGCGGTTGATGACGGTCTCGTGCGCGAAGCTGCCGCCGGCGCCGCCATATTCCTCGGGAATGCCGGCGCAGAGCAGGCCCGCCTCGCCGAGCTTGTTCCAGGCCGCACGGTCCATCATCCCGGCCTCGTTCCAGGCCTCGATATGCGGGACCAGTTCCGCCTCCAGGAACCGGCGCGCCTGCTCTTCGAGCAGCACCAGGTCCTCGGTCATCCAGGCGGGGCGGGGTAGATTGACGGCATGCATGCGACGAATCCTGCCCGCGAGCATATCGCCCGCGAATCGCGGTGGCGAGGGTTGCGGTGCGAAAAGTGCCCGGTTCTCCGGACCTTCGCTTGACCTTTCGCAATGCGGCACGCGGTGAAGCGACACCGGCGCATCCGGACCGGAACGGACTTTACCGCCGCCGCCGGTGTTACACCTTGTCGATGCCGGATAGTCCGGCATGCCAATGAATGGGGGCGACATTCATGCCATCGTCACATCCTGCGCTGTCCAAAGCGGACGGACTAGCCACCAGCTCGGCCGATCTTGCATTGCTCGTCGGGCGCGTTCTTCTCGGCGTCATGTTCGCCGCGAGCGCGTGGGCCAAGCTGGTCAACATTGCCGGCTTCGCCGGCTATCTGAACAGTCTCGGCGTTCCTGCTGTAGGGTTCTTCTCGTATGTCCAGCCACCCCTCGAAATGCTGCTGGGGCTCTTGCTGATTTTTGGGATCGCCACGCGATATGCCGCGTTCGCGAGCTTTCTGTTCGTCGGGCTCGTGATCCTGATTGCCCATCGTTACTGGGACTATACGGGCCCGCAGCAGATCGCGCAGTACAACACGTTCCTCAAATGCCTCGCCATCATGGGCGGATCGCTGGCGCTGTTTATTGCCGGTGGGGGACGCTACTCGGTGGATGCCAAGCTGTCCTAGAGACGGCTGGACGTTGGGACTTGATTGCGAGGGCGCCGCACCGGCGCCCTTTCTTTTTCGCCTAAAGCACGTTCGTTTTACATGGAATCGGAACGTGCTTTAGATTCTTTTGTTTGATCGCATTTTCTTGACGCGAACCGGTACCCACTTCGCTCGAAAATGCGCTAGCCGGATCAGAACGCTTCCGCGGGCAATTCCATCGTCGTCTGCGCGCCGGCCTGCACGCGCACCAGCAGCGTCGCCGTCTCCGGCAGCATGCGCTCCATGAAGAAGCGCCCGGTCACGAGCTTCGCCCGCATGGTTTCGGCGTCGGCCGCCTCACCCGCCTTCAGCCGGTCCTGCGCGGCGTGGGCGATGCGCGCCCACATATAGCCGAGCGCCACCAGCCCGAAGAGATGCATGAAGTCGGTGGCGCCGGCGCCGGCATTGTCGGGCTTGGCCATCGCATTCTGCATGAACCACATCATCGCCTGCTGCAGATGCGCGGCCGCCTTCCCGAGCGGCTCGACATAGGGCTTCATCGTCTCGTCGGCGGATTGCTCCTTGATGAAGCCCTGCACCTCGCCGAAGAACGCCATCGCCGCGCGTCCGCCGTCCTTGCCGAGCTTGCGGCCGACCAGATCGAGCCCCTGGATGCCGTTCGCGCCCTCGTAGATCATCGGAATGCGGGCATCGCGCACGAACTGCTCCATGCCGGTTTCCGAAATATAGCCGTGGCCGCCATACATCTGCTGCGCCATCACGGTGTTGGCGAAGCCGGTATCGGTGAGCACGCCCTTCACCACCGGCGTGAGCAGGCCCATGTGATCGTCGGCGGCCTGGCGCTCTTTCGCATCCGACGAACGGTGCGCGATGTCGCCCTGCAGCGCGGTCCAGATTACCAGCGCGCGCGACGCCTCATTGAAGGCGCGGATGGTCATCAGCGTGCGCCGCACGTCGGGATGCACGATGATCGGGTCGGCCGGCTTGTCGGGGAATTTCGCGCCGGTCAGCGCGCGGCCCTGCAGGCGCTCCTTGGTGTAGGTTACCGCGTTCTGATACGCCACCTCGGAGAGCGCGAGCCCCTGCACGCCGACGCCGAGCCGGGCTTCGTTCATCATCACGAACATGGCATTGAGGCCGCGATTGGCCTCGCCGATCAGGAAACCGGTGGCGTTGTCGTAGTTCATCACGCAGGTGGAATTGCCGTGAATGCCCATCTTGTGCTCGATCGAGCCGCAGGAGACGCCGTTGCGCGCACCGGGCGAGCCGTCGGCTTTCACCATCACCTTCGGCACGATGAACAGCGAGATGCCCTTGGTGCCCTCCGGCGCGCCTTCGATGCGCGCGAGCACGAGGTGCACGATGTTGTCGGTCAGGTCCTGCTCGCCGCCGGAAATGAAAATCTTGGTGCCGCTGATCCTGTAGCTGCCGTCGGGCTGTGGCGCCGCCCTGGTGCGCAGCAATCCGAGATCGGTGCCGCAATGCGGCTCGGTCAGGTTCATCGTGCCGGCCCATTCGCCGGAAATCATCTTCGGCAGATAGGTCTTCTTCAGCTCGTCCGGGGCATGCCGCACGATCGCCGCGATCGCCCCCTGCACCAGGCCGGGATACATCGAGAAGGCGAGATTGGCGGAAGCCATGAACTCGTTGACGATGACGGTCAGCGTCCCCGGCAACGCCTGCCCGCCGAATTCCTGCGGCGCGGAAATCCCGAGCCAGCCGCCTTCGATGAGCTGGCGATAGGCCTGCGGGAAGCCCTTGGGCGTGGTGACGCGCCCGTCGGGATGGCGCGTGCAGCCCTCGATATCGCCGACGCGGTTGAGCGGCGCCAGCACCTCTTCGCAATACTTGCCGGCCTCGCCGAGGATCGCCTCGACGATGTCGGCGCTGGCATCGGAAAAGCCGGGAAGGTTGTTGTAGCGATCGATCCGGAACACGTCGTTGAGCAGGAACAGGGCGTCTGCGACAGGCGCGGTATAGCTAGGCATGCGGGTCCCCGGGCGCGCCGGATACCGGCGGCAGTTGTACGGCAGTGTGTCACGGCGGCCTTAGCCTTGTCCTAAGACCCCCAAGAGACCCTCAAGCCCGTGCGCGCGGCATGGCGCGGCCCGGCCAAAATGCCACGCCATCCCGGATAAGGCCTCAAAAACCCGCACGAATTCACGATTCTTAACGGCTTATTTACCGTGACGGGAAAAAGTCGGTCGCGTGGGCAAGGCCGCGAAAAACCGCAGGCTTAAGTCAGTCAGCGCCGCTACCGGAGGGCCAAACGGCTCCGCTGCGCCCCACCGGCGGCGATTGCGGGTGAGCGCATGAAACCTGGCGTACCGTGGAATGTAAGGGGCGTGCCGCCGCAGGTGCGCGAGAGCGCCCGCAAGGCGGCGCGCGCATCCGGCGTCTCGGTCGCCGAATGGCTGAACAACGCCATCCTCGACCGCGCCGCGGAGGACGGGGTCGCGTCCGCCGAGTTCGAGGACGATTCGGATTTCCAGGAAACGCGCGCCTCGCAGGCCCGGCAGCCGGAACGCCCCGACGGTGCGCTCGCCGAAGCGCTGGCCAAGAGCATCGACCGCATCGATCGCCGCCTCGAACAGCTGCTCGTGCAGGGCGAAGCCGCCGCGCGCCCGCAGGCTTACATTCCGCCCGCCTACATGCCCCCGCCGGCTTATGCCGCACCGGCCGCCTATGCACCGCCCGCCTATCGCGCCGCCGCGCCCGATCCCTGGGCCGTCTCGCTCGACCAGGCGATTGCCGAGATTTCCTCGCGCCAGCGCGCGCTCGATACCGGCATGGCGGCGCAGGCCGCGCCGGCGCATCGCCCCGCCCCCGCCCCCGCGGCGCCCGAGCCGCGGCTGCCGCAGCAGGACATTTCCGGCCTGGAGCTGCAGCTGCAGCGAATCACCACGCAGATCGAGAACCTGCACAAGCCGAACGGTCTGGAACAGGCCGTGCGCGAACTGCGCGAGGACCTGACCGAGATCGGCCGCGCCCTGCAGGATGCCCTGCCGAAACGCGCGGTTGACGCGCTGGAAGCCGACATGCGCCGTCTCGCCGACCGGATCGATGCCGGCCGCCAATGCGGCGTCGATCCCGCGACCCTGTCGTCGATGGAGCGCGGCCTTGCGGAAGTGCGCGACGCGCTGCGCACGCTGACGCCGGCCGAGAGCCTGGCCGGCTTCGAGGAAGCGGTCCGCGACCTCGCCCGCAAGATCGACCAGATGGGCTCCGGCAATGTCGACGGACGCACGCTGCAGCAGCTGGAAACCGCGATCACCGGATTGCGCGGCGTCGCCTCGCACATCGCCTCCAACGATTCGCTGACCAGGCTTGCCGACGAAATCCGCGGCCTGTCGGCCAAGGTCGACCGCGTCGCGCAGAATGCCGGCAGCGGCGGCAGCGAGCTGATGGCAGGCCTCGAACAGCGTATCGGCGCGCTCACCGATCAGTTGCGCACCATGAGCGGCCGGCCCACGCTGCCGCCGCGCATCGAGGAAATCCTCACCCGTTTCGCCGACCGTGCCGAGCAGCACGAGCCGCTGTCCAGCGGCGAGCAATTGGCCTTGCGCAATCTGGAGGACCGGATCGTCGACCTGTCCGCCAAGCTCGACGCCTCGGATGCCCGCATGCATTCGCTGTCGGCGATCGAGCGCGGTTTCGCCGATCTGCTGGTGCATCTGGACGAGCTGCGCTCCGGCCCCGCGCGCCCGGGCGCGCCGGATCCCGCCATTGCGGAACTCAAGCGCGATCTCGCGCGCACGCAGGATTCGATGGAATCCGTGCACGGCGCGCTGAGCGCAGTGGTCGATCGCCTCGCCAGCATGGAAATGGCAAAGGCGCGCGAAGGCAAGGCTCCGACGCCGCCGATGCCCGAGGCGCGGCCCGCTGCCGCGCCCGCATCCTCGCCCGTTGCCGCGCCGGCCATGCCGCATGTCGCGGCCGCCCCCTCGCTCGCACCGGCGGCCGACAAGCCGGTGCCGCCGCCCCCCGCCGCCGCGACCCGCATGCCCGAGCCGCCGCGCGGAAAGCCCACAGAATCCGCCGCCAAGCCGATGCCGCCGGCGCGCGAGCGCCGGCCGATCGATCCCAATCTGCCCCCGGACCATCCGATCGAGCCGGGCGCCGGCCTGCCGCGTCCGCATGTCACCGCCGCCGAACGCATCGCCGCCTCGGAAGCCGCGCTCGGTCCCGTGCGCACCAGCGGCAATGCCGGCGCGACGAATTTCATCGCCGCCGCGCGCCGTGCCGCCCTGGCCGCCGCGACGCCGGCGGCCGCCGGTGCCGCCCCGGCTGCGATCGCCGATGCCAAGCCGGCGAAGCCGGGCAAGCCGCTGGCCGAGCGCGTGCGCGCCCTGCTGGTGGCCGCGAGCGTCGTGGTGATCGTGGTGGGCGCGTTCCAGATGGCGCTCAATTTCTTCGAGTCCGAACCGGCCGCCCCGCAGACGCCGGCCGCGACCGGCAGCGAGCGCCCCGCCGAGCCGCAGCCCGCGCCCGCCGGCAACCGGCAATCCGGCCTGAAGCCGCCCGCCGCCCCCGCGGCGCCGGAGGCGGAGGCGGACGACGCCGAACCCGAATCGACCGGCTCGGTCGCCGCCATGACGCCGCCTGCGCAGCCCGCAGACGACACACCGGCGGAGCCTGGCGACGCCAAGGCCTCGCTGTCCGACAAGCTGCCGGTGCCGCTGCGCAATGCCGCGGCCAACGGCAATCCCGCCGCCGCCTATGAGGTTGCGATGCGCCACATCGACGGGCGCGGCGTGCCGCAGAATCTCGCCGAAGCCGCGCGCTGGCTGGAGCGCGCCGCCGCAGCCGGGCTGGCGCCGGCGCAGTTCCGCCTGGGCAGCCTGTACGAGAAGGGCCAGGGCGTGAAGAAAAATCTCGACGCGGCGCAGAAGCTCTATGTGTCCGCCGCCGACAAGGGCAATGCCAAGGCCATGCACAATCTCGCGGTGCTGCATGCCGAAGGCGCGCTGGGCAAGCCGGATTACAAGGTCGCCGCGCAATGGTTCCGCAAGGCCGCCGACCGCGGGGTGGCCGACAGCCAGTACAATCTCGGCGTCCTCTATGCCCGCGGCATCGGAGTCGACCAGAACCTCGCCGAGTCGTTCAAGTGGTTCTCCCTCGCCGCCAACCAGGGCGACAAGGACGCCGCCAAGAAGCGCGACGAGGTTGCCGCCAAGCTCGACCCGCAATCGCTGGTCACGGCGCGGCTCGCGGTGCAGACCTTCGTGGCGCAGCCGCAGCCGGACGACGCGGTCAACGTCAAGGCTCCCGAAGGCGGCTGGGAACGGCCGGTGACGCAGGCGCCGAAGGGCACGCCCAAGAAGCCGCGCACCATCGACACCTCGCGCCAGTCCGCATCCTGACTTTGGCGCGCCGCACACGCGGAATTGAACGCCGCCAAAGCGCCGAACTGATGCTATAGGAACGACAACGGATCCGGCGCCGCCCCGCGTTTTGCGCGGGGCGAAGCGACCGCTTTGCCGGTTTCGTCCAACCGTACCGGGAACAGCGGACCGCGCCGCGTGCAGATCTATCTCCCCATCGCCGACCTGCCGGTGAACATGTTCGTCATCCTGGCGATGGGGCTGACGGTCGGATTCATCTCCGGCATGTTCGGCGTCGGCGGCGGCTTCCTGATGACGCCGCTGCTCATCTTCATCGGCGTGCCGCCGGCCGTGGCGGTCGCGAGCGTCACCAGCCACATTGCCGCTTCCTCGTTCTCCGGCGCGCTCAGCTACTGGCGCAAGCGCGCGGTGGACCTGTGGCTCGCCGCGATCCTGCTGGTCGGCGGGCTCTGCGGCACCGCGAGCGGCGTGTGGCTGTTCACCAAGCTGCGCTCGCTCGACATGCTCGATCTGGTCATCAGCCTGTCCTACGTGCTGCTGCTGGGCACCGTCGGCACCCTGATGACGGCGGAGAGCGTGCGCGCGATCCTGCGCAGCATCCGCGGCCAGCCGGTGGTGCTGCGCCGGCCGGGCAGCCATACCTGGTTCCACGGGCTGCCGCTGAAGACCCGCTTCAAGCGATCGAAAATCTACGTCTCCGCGATACCGGTGATCGCGATCGGCGCCATCATCGGATTCGTCGGCGCGATCATGGGGATCGGCGGCGCCTTCATGCTGGTGCCGATGCTGATCTACCTGCTGCGCGTGCCCACCGCGACCGTGATTGGCACCTCCGCCGTGCTCACGCTGGTGACCATGGCCGCGGCCATCGTCATGCATGCGGTCACCAACCACCTGGTCGATGCGATCCTGGCGCTGATGCTGATGGCCGGCGGGGTCACCGGCGCGCAATTCGGCGCCCGCGCCGGGCAGAATCTGGCGGCGGAGCGCCTGCGCTTCCTGCTCGGGATTCTGGTGCTCGCGGTCGGCTTCCGCTTCGCGCTGGAGCTGTTCGTGACGCCGCGCGATCTGTTCTCGATCCGGTTCGTGGGAGGCTGACCATGCACCGCGCGATCGCCATCGCCGTGCTCGCCGCCGCGTTCTGCGCCGGCGCGCCCGCGGTGCGGGCGGAACGGCTGATCACCTCGCTCTCCTCGCACCAGGTGATGATCGGATCGAGCTTCACCGGCACCGAGCTGGTGCTGTTCGGATCGGTCGAGCGCGATGCCGCCACCGTGCCGCGGCGCGGCGGCTACGACATCGTCGTCAGCGTGCTGGGTCCGCGCGAGACTCTGGTGGCACGCCGCAAGGAGCGGGTATTCGGCATCTGGGCCAACACGCAGACGCAGGTCTTCGACCAGGCCCCCTCCTATCTGGCGGTGCTCAGCAACCGCGCGCTCGACGCGATCACGTCTTCCGATCTGCAGCGGCGCTACGAGATCGGGCTGGCCAGCGTCAATCTGTCCAAGACCGCCACGCGCGAGCCGCATTACGAGGAATTCCGCGCCGCCCTGGTCGCGCTGATGTCCAAACGCGGGCTGTATCGCGCGGAGACCAATGCGGTCACGTTCCTGACCCCGAATCTGTTCCGCACCAGCATCGTGATCCCGGCGGAGGCGGCGGTCGGCAATTACGAAGTCGACGTCAAGCTGTTCGCCGACGGCGTCATGATCACGCGCACCACCTCGGCGCTGGAAATCGTCAAGGTCGGCATCGAGCAGTTCGTCGCCAATACCGCGCGCGATCACGGGCTGCTCTACGGCCTCGGCGTCGTCGGCATGGCGCTGGCGACCGGCTGGTTCGCCTCGCTGGTATTCCGCCGCGATTGAGCGCGCGGCGCCATTCCGCTGTCCGGGCCCGCACCGATCCGCTATGACGGTGCCATGCACATCCTGCCCTCGCCGGAAATCCTGCTCGCCTTCACCGCCGCCTCGCTGCTGCTGATCCTGACGCCGGGTCCGGACATGACGCTGATGGTCGGTCAGACGCTGCAATCGGGCCGCGCGCGCGGCTTCGCGGCGCTCGCCGGCGCGACCACCGGGCTGATGCTGCATTCGCTGCTGGTCGCCTTCGGGCTGTCCGCGCTGCTTGTCGCCTCGGCGACCGCCTTCACCGTCGTGAAGGTCGCCGGCGTCGGCTATCTGCTCTGGCTCGCCTACCAGGCGCTGCGCCACGGCACCGCGCTCAGCGTCTCGCACAAGAAGCGAAAGCCGCAGCCGCTCGGGCAGGTCTATCTGATGGGGCTGACGGTCAACCTGCTCAACCCGAAAATCGTGATGTTCTTCCTGACCTTCCTGCCGCAATTCGTCTCGGTATCGGACCCGCATGCGGCGGCCAAGCTGTTCTTCTTCGGCGTGTATTTCACCGTCCTGGGCGCGCCGACCTGCGCGGTCCTGGTGCTGCTCGCCGACCGCTTCACCGCCGCCTTGCAGCGTTCGCCGCGGGCGATGCGCGTGTTCGACTGGCTGTTCGCGGGACTGATGGGCGCCTTCGCGGCAAGGCTCCTGGTCGCCCGCGGCAACTGAGATTGCGCGGGCGTCGCGGAGAAATGCGCTACATCCGC
>JBFWWQ010000007.1:21214-28801 GCA_050246095.1 Pseudorhodoplanes sp. | reverse complement strand
CGCCGCGCCGCCCGGCCGCTCGAGGTCGAGCGCGATCCCGGCGCAATCGCCCGCCGGCGCGGAGGGCAGCATGACCTGACGCGCCGGCGGGTCTTTGAGGGCTGCAGATGAACGAGCCATGCGCATATATGTAGGCGCTTCTCGTGAACACAACAAGAACATAAAGTCTGGTACTCCCGTCAGGCTGGATATCGTGGCATGGGGAGCCTGCGGCCTCATCATGTAGGCCAATCGTTGAAGACCGGACCGAGTTCCCATGCTGAGCGTCGTCATCCCGACGAACGAATCGGAGCGGCCGCTGGTGCGATCGCTGGCCTGCCTCGTGCCGGGGGTGACGGCCGGGCTGGTGCGCGACGTGATCCTCGCCGATGCCGGCTCGCGCGACGAAACCGGCAAGGTCGGCGATTTCGCCGGCTGCAGGGTGATGACGCTTCCCGGTCCGCTGGGAAAGCGGCTGCGGACCGCCGCGGAAGCGGCGCGCGGCCCGTGGCTGATGTTCCTGCGGCCGGGCACGGTGCTGGAGCCGGCCTGGGTCGGCGAGACCATGCGCTTCATCGAGCAGGCCGATTTCGCCGGCGGCGACCCGAAGGCGGCGTCGTTCCGGCGGGTGGCGCGGGCGTCCCCCCAGGCTTCCGCCCTCCGCGAGGTCGGGCAGGTGCTGCGCGGCGCCTTCGGCATGCCGCGGCCGGAACAGGGCCTGGTCATCGCCAAGCGCAGCTATGCGCAGGTCGGCGGCCACGGCGATTCGCAAAATCCGGAAAGCGAGCTGATCCGCAGCCTGGGCCGGCGACGCATCGTCATGCTGCGGGCCGGAGCGACGGTCGCCTGATATTTGACTTTGTCAAATAATTGTTTGACAAAGTCATCTATTCATCCATCGGCCCGGGGAGGGCGGCAATGCCAGCTTCCGCCGACACGCTGGAAGCGCGCATCGCCGCGGTCCGGCATTTCAACCGCTTCTACACGCGCCGCATCGGCGTGCTGCAGGACGGCCTGGTGCAGACCCCGTTCTCGCTGACCGAGGCGCGCGTGCTCTATGAACTCGCGCATCGCGACCGGGTCACCGCCAAACAGATCGGCGAGGCGCTGGAAATCGATCCCGGCTATCTCAGCCGCATCCTGCGCAGCTTCTCCGAACGCGGGCTGATCAGCCGTGCAGCGTCGCGCGCGGACCGGCGCCACACCATGCTGTCGCTCACCGCCAAGGGCCGTCTGGCCTTCGGCAAGCTCGACCGGCGCTCCGAACGCGAGGTTGCCAACTCGCTCGGCAAGCTCGATCCGGACGGGCAGCAGAAGCTGGTCGCCGCCATGGCCGCGATCGAGCGCCTGCTCGACGGCGATGCCGGCAAGCCGAGCGTGACGCTGCGCGCGCACCGTCCCGGCGACATGGGCTGGGTGGTGGCCAAACACGGCGAGATCTATCCGGCCGAATATGGCTGGGACAGCCGCATCGAGGCGCTCACGGCGGAAATCGTGGCGGCGTTCCTGAAGAATTTCGATCCGGCGCGCGAGCATTGCTGGATCGCGGAGATGCACGGCGAGATTGTCGGCTCGGTCTTCCTGGTGCGCGAACCGGGCAAGGACGATGTCGCCAGGCTCCGCCTGCTGATGGTCGATCCGAAAGCGCGCGGCCGCGGCGTCGGCCGGCTTCTGGTCGAGGAATGCATCCGCTTCGCGCGGGCGCGCGGCTATCGCAGCATCACGCTGTGGACGCATACCGTGCTGGCCGCGGCGCGCGAAATCTACCGCAAGACCGGCTTCACGCCGGTCGAGGAATGGGTGCACGACGATTTCGGCAAGCCGGAGGCGGCCGAGACCTGGGAACTGGGATTTGCGACGGCGCGCCGATAGCGGCGCTTCCTTCGCGGCCCGCTACACCGTCGAGCCCTGGGCCTTGGGACGGCGCAGGTGCTCGTCGAGCCGCGGCATGATCTCGACGAAGTTGCAGGGGCGATAGCGGTAGTCGAGCTGGTGCAGCAGAATCTCGTCCCAAGCGTCCTTGCAGGCGCCGGGCGAACCGGGCAGGCAGAAAATGTAGGTCGCGCCCGCCACCCCCGCGGTCGCGCGGGTCTGGATCGCCGAGGTGCCGATCTTGGCGTGGCTCACCATCAGGAACAGCGTCGCAAAGCCTTCCATCTTCTTCTCGAACAGCGGCTCGATCGCTTCCGGCGTCACGTCGCGGCCGGTGAATCCGGTGCCGCCGGTCGAGATCACCACGTCGATCCCAGGGTCGGCGATCCAGCCCTTCACCTGCGCCCGGATTTTCTCGACATCGTCGGTCACGATCGCGCGCGCGGCGAGCGCATGGCCGGCCTTCTCGATGCGCTCGACCAGGGTCGCGCCGGATTTGTCGTCGGCGGCGTTGCGCGTGTCGGAGACGGTCAGGACCGCGATCTTGAGCGGGATGAACTGCTTGGACTGGTCGAGGCCCGGCATGGCTCGCCTTCTCTGGCTCGGCAGGCCGGAAGTCACCCGGCCGTCCCGGTTGCGGTGCGCAGTGCCTAGCCAAGCACAATGCCCGGCACAAGGCCGGGCATCGTCGTCGCGGCGAAAGCGTCGGCGCTAAGGACCTAGACGTTCGACGCCTGGAAGGTGTTGCAGGCCGAGACCTTGCCTTCCTTGAGGCCGATGGAGAACCAGCGCTGGCGCTGCGCCGAGGAGCCGTGCGTGAACGAATCCGGCACCACGCGGCCTTGCGTCTGGCGCTGCAGGGCGTCGTCGCCGATGGCGGCGGCAGTCTGCAGGGCGGCCTCGATGTCGCCGGGCTCCAGGAATTTCCAGCGCTGGTTGGAACGGCCGGCCCAGACGCCCGCGAGGCAATCGGCCTGCAATTCGACCCGCACCTGGATCTGGTTGGCTTCCGCGCGGCTGCCGACCTGCTGCTGCATCTTTTGTGCGCGCGGCAGGATGCCGAGGATGTTCTGGATGTGGTGGCCGACCTCGTGCGAGATCACATAGGCCTGCGCGAACTCGCAGGCCTTGCCCGAACATCCGCGGAAGCGGCGTTCGATCTCGCGGAAGAAGGATGTATCCAGATAGACGCGCTGATCCAGCGGGCAATAGAACGGCCCCATCGCCGATTGCGCCATGCCGCAGGCGGAATTGGTCACGCCGGCGAATATGCGCAGCTTCGGCGGCCGGTAGGACTGTCCGCTCTCCTTGAAAATCTCGGTCCAGGTATCCTCGGTATTGCCGAGCACGGCGGCCACGAACTGCCCGGTGCGGTCCTCGGGCGCGGCCCGGCCGGCGGTCTGGCCCTGCCCCTGCCGCGGCGCCTGCTCTTCGTATTGCGAGCCGGGACCCATGACGATATCGGCGCCGCCGATCAGGATGCGCGGATCGATGCCGAGCGCCCATCCGATGAGGCCGAGCACGATGATGGTGCCGATGCCGAGTCCGCCGCCGCCGCCCGGAAGCCGGAGGCCCCCGCCGCCGAATCCACCACCGCCGTCGCGCGCATCTTCGACATTGTCGCTGCGGCGGAAATCCTCCCAGCGCATCTCAGCTCCTCCACTCGTCGCGCAAGTCGCTACAGGAACGGATTACTGCAATCCCGGTTCCCGCGACGCCATCGCACCCCGCGCGATTGTCGCGCGGAGACGATGTGAAGTCCATGCCGCCTGTTTTCAATGACTTGCCTGCGGAAATTTCCCGCGCGGCCCGCTCACCCGGCAATTTTTGCCGCCCGCGCGGAGGCAAAATTATACGCTGTGGCAACGATTTAGGTGAGCCGCAGTTAAGTCGATTTTTACTTTAAGCGGACATGATCCAGCCCGTCGGTTGTAGGTCTCGCGTCGCCGATCGCGTCGCCAGGGTCAGAGTTCTGAGTCATGGTTGTGTCGCGTCGCGGGGCGCCTCGTCAGGCGTCCCGCATGACACATGATTATCCGGAAGGCCCGCGCATCGTCGTGGGCGATTGCATCGCCGAAATGGCGAGGCTGCCGGCGGAATGCGTCGATCTCGTATTCGCCGACCCGCCCTACAATCTGCAGCTTCAAAGCGACCTGAAACGGCCCGACAATTCGAAAGTCGATGCCGTCGACGACGACTGGGACAAGTTTTCCAGCTTTTCCGCCTATGACGACTTCACGCGCGGCTGGCTCAAGGCCTGCCGGCGGGTGATGAAGCCGTCGGCGACGCTGTGGGTCATCGGCTCCTACCACAACATCTTCCGCGTCGGCGCGAGCCTCCAGGACCTCGGCTTCTGGATCCTCAACGACGTGGTGTGGCGCAAGGTCAACCCGATGCCGAATTTCCGCGGCCGGCGCTTCACCAATGCGCACGAGACGCTGATCTGGGCGGCGCGCGAGCCGGGCGCCAAGGGCTACACGTTCAATTACGACGCGCTGAAAGCCGGCAACGAGGACGTCCAGGTCCGATCCGACTGGACCATCCCGCTCTGCACCGGCGAGGAACGGCTGAAGGGTCGCGACGGAAAGAAGCTGCATCCGACGCAGAAGCCGGAAGCGCTGCTCGCCCGCGCCATTCTTTCCTCCTCCCGCCCGGACGACCTGGTGCTCGATCCGTTCAGCGGCACCGGCACCACCGGCGCGGTGGCGAAGCGGCTGGGCCGCCGCTTCATCGGGTTCGAGCGCGAGGCAGCCTATGCCAAGGCCGCGCTCAGGCGGATCGCGGCGGTCGAGCCGTTCGAGGCGCCGACGCTCGTCCCCTTCATGACCGCGCGCGACGCGCCGCGCGTGCCGTTCCAGGCGCTGATCGAGCGCGGGCTGGTCACGGCCGGCGCGCGGCTCGTCGATGCCAAGAAGCGCCACCGCGCGCTGGTGCGGGCGGACGGCGCCATCGCGCTCGGCGAAAAGGTCGGCTCGATCCATCGCATCGGCGCGCTCGCGCAGGGCCTCGAAGCGTGCAACGGCTGGACCTTCTGGCATGTCGAGACGCCGAAGGGCCTGACGCCGATCGACGACCTGCGCGCCAAGGTGCGCGAGGAAATGCGCGCGGACTGACGCGCCCGAAGCGTCGCGCGCGACCATCAGCTTCCGGTTGCCGGACGGCGGTACGCTCTGCCGGCGGTCGCAAGCCGCCTGCGATCGCGCGCCCGCCCTCCGCGACGCCCCGAAAGCCCGGCGCGGCCGATCCGGAATCTGCTATGCTCGAATCGCCGTCGGGCAAGGGAGGCCATCATGCCGATCGATATCACTTCGCCGCAAAGTCCGGTCCAGCTTCGTTTCGATGTCGCGACGCTGCGGAAATACAGCACCTGGTTCCTGGTCTATGGAATCGTGATGGCGCTGCTCGGCGTGATCGGCATCCTGATGCCGGGGATCGCCTCGCTCGCGAGCACGATTTTCATCGGCTGGCTGCTCGTGGCGGGCGGCGCGCTCGGCCTTTATGCCGTTTTCTCCGCCGGCAAGAGCGCGCCCGGCTTCTGGTGGAATCTGATCACGGCCCTGCTCTATCTCGCCGCCGGCATCGTCATTCTCGTCAATCCGATCCGCGGCGTGCTCACGCTCACCATCGTGCTCGCCGCCTATCTGCTGGCGGGCGGCGCGGCCAAGATTTTCCTCGCCTTCGGCCACAAGCGCGACGTGCCGATGGCCTGGGGCTGGGTTTTGTTCAGCGGCGTTATCGACATCGTCCTGGCCTTCCTGATCATCGCCGGACTGCCGAGCACCGCGGTATGGGCGATCGGGCTCCTGGTCGGGATCAACCTGTTCATGATGGGCGTCGCGATCATCTTCTCGGCGCTCGGCTGCAAGAAGATGGCGGCCCACCACGCCGCACCTGCGGAGAAGAAGGCCTAACTGCCGCACGGCGGCAGGACGCATACGCCGTTCCGGATCGCCGTCCGAGCGGCATCCGGCGCGACGCACGATCCGGTCCTCGCTTACGGCAAAGCCGGGCTGCGTTCGCAGAGCAGGCGATAGATTCCTGTCTCCGCCTTGCCGCCGAAGACCTGATTCATGGCGGCATGGACGCGCTCGGCATCGGCGAGCCGCAGCGTTTCGGCGATCACGCATTGGCGGATGCGGCGGTCGCCGCCGCGCAGCTTTTCCTCGGTCGAGGCCGGGACGCCCGCATCGACCGCCGTCCATATTTCCGTGCAGGCGATGCCGTGGTCGCCGCGGAAGCCCTCGAACCAGCGTTGCACGATGCCGGGAGCCGGCGGCGCGTCGAGCCGCGCGACGGCGGCATATGCGCCCCTGATCTCGCCCTGCCGCATCGTCCGCTCGCAGATCGTGCGGATCATGTTGCGGAACACGGTGCTCATCACCGAGCGGGTGAGCGGGGTCGGATTGTTGACGCGCGCGAGATACGCCGCCGAAGTGAGCACGGCGGGCGTATCGGTCACGTAGAAATGGAAGAAGCGCGGCCCGCTGATCACCGCTTCATGCCGGCGCCCGAACCGGAATCCCGGCACGGCCAGCCGTTCTTCGAGATGTTCGCCCTGAAACCAGGCCTCGAAAGCGGCCTCCCGGCCCTCCGCGCAATCGTTCCAGATGGCGAGGATGCCGGGACGGCTTTCGGGCGCGCTCATGCGGCGTGACCGGATTATTTCGCCGCGACGACCATGATCTCGACGGTGAGTTCGGGTGCGGCGAGCTTGGCCTCGACTGTGGCGCGCGCCGGCGTGTTGCCGGGCGAGACCCAGGCGTCCCATACCGCGTTCATCTCGTTGAAGGTCTTGATGTCGGCGAGCCAGATATTCGCGCGCAGCAATTTGCTCTTGTCGGTGCCGCATTGCTGCAGATAGCCGTCGATCAGCGACAGGATTTCCTTGGTCTGCTCGGTCACGCTCTGGCCCTTCGCCTTGTCGGCGGTCAGGCCGGCGAGATAGACCGTGTTGCCGTGCACCACGGCCTTGCTCATGCGCGGACCGGCATCGAAGCGTTGAAGCGTCATCGTGGACTCCCTGTCGTTTGTCGAGTGGTTGAGAAGCGGATCGGCCGCGGCGGGCGTCAGCCGCCCGGCACGCCCTGGGTGTTGACGTAAAGCGAATACAGCGAATGCGCCGCCGCCATGAACAGGCGGTTGCGATGCCGCCCGCCGAAGCAAAGATTGGCGCAGCGCTCCGGCAAGGCGATATGACCGAGCGGCTCGCCCTGCGCGGAGAATATGCGCACGCCGTCGAGTTCGGGCGTCATGCCCCAGCCGCACCACAGGTTGCCGTCGATGTCGCAGCGGAATCCGTCCGGGGTGCCGTGCGGGCCGGAATCGATCAGGATTTTCCGGTTCGCGAGCTTGCCGCCGTCGGCGCTGACGTCGAAGGCCAGGATGCGGCGCGGCTGGCTGCGCGATTCCACGATGTAGAGCTTCTTCTCGTCGGGCGAGAAGGCGAGGCCGTTGGGGGCGTTGATGTCTTCGGCCACCACGGTCGCCGCGCCGCTTTGCGGATCGACGCGATAGACGTTCATCGGCAGTTCCGCCTCGGCGATTTCGCCTTCGTAATAGCTGAGGATGCCGAAGCGCGGATCGGTGAACCAGATCGAGCCGTCGGATTTCACCACCACGTCGTTGGGCGAATTCAGCCGCTTGCCCTCGAAGCGCTCGCAGATGACCGTGATGGCGCCGTCATATTCGGTGCGGGTCACGCGGCGGGTCTGGTGCTCGCAGGTGACCAGCCGCCCC
>JBFWWQ010000007.1:0-21204 GCA_050246095.1 Pseudorhodoplanes sp. | reverse complement strand
GCCGTTGGCGCGGTTGGAGGGCTTGCGGAAAACGCTGGTGGTGCCGGTCTCCTCGTCCCAGCGCAGCATCCGGTTGTTGGGGATGTCGCTCCAGATCAGGCAGCGATGCTCGCCGAACCAGACCGGACCCTCGCCCCACAGCGTTCCGGTGGCGAGGCGTTCGACGTTGGTGAGCGACACGCGGTACTTGTCGAAGCGCGGATCGAGCGTCTTGATCGAGGCATCCGGATAACGGAGGCTCGGCGACCAGCCATCCCAAGTTTCCTGCATTGGCGCTCCCCTAGAGCATTTTCGAGCGAAGTGGGTACCGGTTCGCGTCAAGAAAATGCGATCGAACAAAGGAATCTAAAGCACGTTCCGATTCCATGTAAAACGAACGTGCTTTAGGCGAATTTTCCGGGCCCTTCATCGGCCCTTTTCGATCGCTTGGGTTTCACAAACCGAGGGCGTGCGCAATCACCTTGCGCATGACGCTGGGAAGCGCCTCGCGGTCGAGGGCCGATTGCGGCACCCAGCGCGCCCCGCGCGGCGCCCGGGTATCGCGCCGGACCCGGGCCGCATAGACGGCAAGCTGCAGCGGGAAATGCGTGAAGACATGCGAGACGCTGCCCGGCAGCCGGCGCCAGGCGGCCCGGAACGGCATTTCCGGCCGGGCCTCGAGATCGAAATCGGTCGACCAGGCGGTGGTCGGGACTTCGGTCATGCCGCCGAGCAGTCCCCGTTCCGGGCGCGTGCGCACGAGGATCGCGCCGTCGGCGCGTACCGCAACAAAGGCCGCGCCGCGCCGCGGCCGGCCGGCCGCCTTGGCCGCCTTGCGCGGATAGGTCTCAGGCTCGCCCGCGCGCCGCGCGGCGCAGCCGTCCGTCAGCGGGCAAAGCGCGCAGGCCGGTCGCCTGGGCGTGCAGAGGGTCGAGCCGAGATCCATCATCGCCTGCGCGAAATCCCCGGCGCGCCGTTCGGGCGTGAGCTGCTCGGCGCGGGCGCGGATCGCCGGCTTCGACCGCGGCAGCGGCTCCGCGATCGCGAACAGCCTTGCCACCACGCGCTCGACATTGCCGTCGACCGGCGTCGCCTTGCGGCCGAAGGCGATCGCCGCGATCGCTGCTGCGGTATAGGCGCCGATGCCGGGAAGCGCGCGCAGCGAGGCTTCCGTATCGGGGAAGCGGCCCGCATGTTCGCCTGCGACCTGCTGCGCGCAGCGATGCAGGTTGCGCGCGCGCGCGTAATAGCCGAGGCCTGCCCAGCCGCTCAGGACCTCGTTCAGGTCCGCGCGCGCGAGCGCGCCGACATTCGGCCAGCGGGCGAGAAAGCGTTCGAAATACGGGCCGACCGTCTTCACGCCGGTCTGCTGCAGCATAATCTCGGAAAGCCAGACCCGGTAGGGATCGGCGGCCTCGCCGGGCGCCGCGCGCCACGGCAGGTGCCGGCGGTGGCGGTCGTACCAGGCGAGCAGCGCGGCGGCCGGGTCGCGGCCCGGCCGCCGCAGGGGGCGTAACGCTCGCGTCTTTTGCTGCGCCGGCGCCGCTGTTACGGTCATGGTGCATCGATGTGGCAGAGGCCCTTGCCGTGAACAAGCCCAGGCGTGCGACGCGCCCACTGGCGGATCTGACCGCCGCCGTGCTGGCGGAGAGCTTTGCCCGGCAGGGATTCGCCTCGGCGGAACTTGTCACCCGTTGGCCGCAGATTGCCGGGCCGGAAATCGCCGCGCATTGCGAGCCCGTCAAAATCCAGTGGCCGCGGCATGCCGATCCCGGAGAAGGCGAGCCGGGTTCGCTGGTGCTGCGCGTGCAGGGCCCGGCCGCGATCGAAATACAGCATCTGTCCGGGGTTATCCTGGAGCGGGTGAACCGCTTCTTCGGCTGGCAGGCGGTCGGCCGCCTGATCCTGAAGCAGGCCCCGCTGTTGCGGCGCACCAGACCGGCCGCGGCCGCTCCCGACGCCGCGGCGGCGGCGCGGATTGCCGCCAGCCTCCCGGCCATCGAGGACGAGGGGCTGAAACAGGCGCTGGCGCGCCTGGGCGCCGCTATCAAGCGAACGTGAGGCCGGCTGCCGCCCCCCGGGGACGGCCTGCCATTGCCACATTTGCCGGGAAAGGTTAGCCAACTGGCCGAAAACCACTCATGTCTTGGAGCTTCCCGTGATCACGCGCAGGGATTTTGTTGCCGGCAGCAGCCTCCTGGTGTTGGGCGCTGCGGCGATGTCGAGCCTCGATATTCGGCTGATCGCGCCCGCGATGGCGCAGACCCCCTCGGCCGCCGATCTCGCCGTCGAAGGGCCGCTGGGCGATGTCGTCATGGGCAAGGCCGACGCCCCGGTCACGATCATCGAATATGCCTCGATGACCTGCAGCCACTGCGCGAATTTCGCCGAGCGGACCTTCCCCGAACTGAAGAAGCGCTACATCGATACCGGCAAGGTCAAATACATCCTGCGCGAATTCCCGCTCGACCCGCTGGCTGCGGCCGGCTTCATGCTGGCGCGCTGCGCCGGCAAGGACAAATACTACCCGCTGGTCGAAACGCTGTTCGCCCAGCAGAAGACCTGGGCGGTGCAGAAGCCGATCGAGCCTTTGATGGCGATCGCCAAGCAGGCCGGCTTCACGCAGGAATCCTTCAATGCCTGCCTGTCCGACCAGAAGGTTCTGGAAGGCATCGAGGCGGTGCGCGCGCGCGGCGCGGAGAAGCTCGGCGTCAACTCGACGCCCACCTTCTTCATCAACGGCAAGGTGATCCGCGGCGACATGACGATCGAGCAGCTGGACAAGGAAATTCAGCCGCACCTGAAGAGCTGAACGGCCTCGGCCCGGCGCCGGTGATTCGCCCTGCCGGGTGCGGCAGGCGCAAGATTCCCGAGCGAAAATAAGTGCATGGGGAAATCCGCGGGGGCGGCTTGCAAGCCCCTCGCGGCTCTGGCCTTCTCCGGTCGGAAGCGGATTCGTTCAACGCGACGGACCGGGCCCCGGAGGCCCGGCTCTACGGGCGTCGCTGACGCCGCGCGGATCGGGTTGCGGTTGAAACGGAGCATAATCGGTCGATGAAGCTGACGCGCCTGCGCCTCATCGGATTCAAGTCGTTCGTAGAGCCCACCGACTTCATGATCGAGCCCGGTCTCACCGGGGTCGTGGGGCCGAACGGCTGCGGCAAATCCAATCTGGTCGAAGCCCTGCGCTGGGTGATGGGGGAAACCTCGCACAAGTCCATGCGCGCGGCGGATATGGACGACGTCATCTTCTCCGGCTCGACCAGCCGCCCCGGGCGCAACAATGCCGAAGTCGCGATGGCGATCGACAATTCGGATCGCTCCGCGCCGGCCGCGTTCAACGAGCATGAATCGCTGGAAGTCTCGCGCCGCATCGAGCGCGAGCACGGTTCGACCTACCGCATCAATGGGCGGGAAGTACGCGCGCGCGACGTGCAAATCCTGTTCGCCGACGCCTCGACCGGCGCGCGGTCTCCCGCGCTCGTGCACCAGGGCCGCATCGGCGAGATCATCCAGGCCAAGCCCGAGCAGCGTCGCCGCGTGCTGGAAGAGGCCGCCGGCATTTCCGGCCTGCATGCCCGCCGGCACGAAGCCGAATTGCGCCTGAAGGCGGCCGAGCACAATCTGGAGCGGCTCGAGGACGTGATCGGCCAGCTCGCCTCGCAGATGAATGCGCTGAAGCGCCAGGCGCGCGAGGCGGTGCGCTACCGCAATATTTCGGCGCAGGTCCGCAAGCAGGAGGCGACGCTCTTCCATCTGCGCTGGGTGAACGCCGGGGCCGAGGTGGACGAGGCCGAGCGTGCGCGCGAACTGGGAATCCGCGAGGTCGCGGCCGCGACACTGGCCCGGTCCGAGGCTGCAAAACGGCAGGAACAGGCCGCCGAGGCGTTGCCGCCCTTGCGCGAGGCCGAGGCGCGCGCCGCGGCGGGGCTGCAGCGCCTGATGATTGCGCGCGAGACGCTGGATCGCGAGGAGACGCGGGCGCGCGAACGCCTGGCCGAACTCGAACGCCGGCTGGTGCAGCTCAACGAGGACATCGCGCGCGAGAAACAGCTCGCCGCCGATGCCGAGACCGCGCTTTCCCGCCTGGCCGCCGAGAAGGAAACGCTCGCCACCGAAATTTCCGCCGGCGCGGAGCGCCGCACCGCGGCCGAGGGGCATGTCGATGAAGCCGGCGCCGCGCTCGTTTCCGCCGAACAGGTGGCCGACGCATTCACCCGCGAACTCGCCGACCTGACGGCGCGCCGCAATCAGCTCGAAAGCGCCGCGCGCGAGCAGGACGACCGGCTCGTGCGTCTTTCGCGCGAGGTCGAGGACGTTGCAGGCGAACTCGCCGCGCTCGATAC
Organism: Pseudorhodoplanes sp.; assembly: GCA_050246095.1. GTDB lineage: Bacteria > Pseudomonadota > Alphaproteobacteria > Rhizobiales > Xanthobacteraceae > Pseudorhodoplanes. The sequence continues at coordinate 16,879 of JBFWWQ010000007.1, read as the reverse complement.
CGCCGGCGTGGCGGACCTTTCGCAGCTGCAGGGCGTGGCCGATGCCGCGCAGAGCGCCATCGCCGAGGCGGAAGCGCAGAGCTTGCGCGCCGAAGCCGCGCATTCCGGCGCGCGCCAGGCGCTCGATGTCGCGCGCGGGCCGCTGGCCGACGCCGAGCGCAAGGCGCACCGGCTGGAGACAGAGGCCAAGACCCTGGCCAAGGTCCTGCATGTCGATGCCGGCAAGCTGTGGCCGGCGGTGATCGACGATCTCGCCGTGGAGAAGGGTTACGAGACCGCGCTCGGCGCGGCTTTGGGCGACGACCTGGAGGCGCCGGTCGACGCGCAGGCGCCGATGCGCTGGAGCGGCGCGGAGATCGATCCGTCCGATCCGATCCTGCCGCAAGGCGCGGAGCCGCTGTCGAAATTCGTCAACGCGCCGGTCGCGCTCGCGCGCCGCCTGGCGCAGATCGGCGTCGTGGAGCGCGAGACGGCGCCGCACCTGATGCCGCTTCTGAAGACCGGGCAGCGCCTGGTTTCGCGCGAGGGCGACCTGTGGCGCTGGGACGGCTTTGCCGTTGCCGCGCATGCCCCGACCGGTGCGGCGCGCCGTCTGGCCGAGCGCAACCGCCTGGCCGAGATCGAAGCCGAACTGGTTGTCGCCCGCACCGACGTGGAGACCAAGCGCCATGCCGCGCAGGCGGCGGAAGCCGAGGTCGAGGCGACCGCGAAGGTCGAGGCGGAAGCGCGGGCGCGCTGGCGGCAATTGCAGCACGAGAGCGACAATGCGCGCGAGCGTTTCGTCGCCGCCGAGCGCGAGGCCAACCAGAAGGCGGCGCGGCGTTCGGCGCTGGGCGAGGCCAGTGCGCGTCTGGCCAAGAGCCGCGAGGAGGCGGAAGCCGCCAGATCCGCCACCGTTCTCGCGATCGGCGCGCTGGCCTCCGTCCCCGAACTGGAAGAGCGCCTGGCAGGATCGCGCGGCACGGTCGCGGAGCGGCGCTCGCAGCTCGCCGAGGCGCGCGGACAGGCACAGACGCTGATCCGCGAGGCGGAGATCGCCGCCAAGCGCATCGAGACGATCGAAGACGAGGTGCGCTCCTGGACCGAGGCGCGCTCGCGCACCGCGGCGCAGATTTCCTCGCTTGCCGGACGCGCGTCCGAGGCGCTGCAGGAGCGCGACCAGCTCGCCGACACGCCACAGAGTTTCGCCGACAAGCGCTCGGCGCTGATGAGCGAAATCCAGACCGCCGAACAGGCGCGCCGCGAGACCGGCGACAATCTTACGCAGGCGGAAAATGCGCTCGCCGAAATGGACCGCGTCGTGCGCGCGGCGCTGGAGGCGCTGAGCGCCGCCCGCGAGCAATCGGCGCGAGCCGAGGAGCGCTGCCAGGGTGCCGGCCGGCGCGTCTCCGATATCGAGCACGAAATCCGCGACATGCTCGAAGTCGAGCCGCAGGGTGTCGCCGCGCTGGCGGAGATCGCCCCCGACGCGCAATTGCCGGAAGTCGCGGCGATCGAAGCCGACCTCGAAAAGCTGCGGCGCGACCGCGAGCGGCTCGGTGCGGTCAACCTGCGCGCCGAGGAAGAGCTGCGCGAGGTCGAAACGCAGCATACGGCGCTGACCACCGAGCGCGACGATCTGGTCGAGGCGATCCGCCGCCTGCGTCTCGGAATCCAGAATCTCAACCGCGAGGCGCGCGAGCGCCTGCTCGCTTCGTTCGAGGTGGTCAACGGGCATTTCAAGCGGCTGTTCACGCAGCTTTTCGGCGGCGGCGAAGCCGAGCTGCAATTGATCGAAAGCGACGATCCGCTGGATGCCGGCCTGGAAATCCTGGCCAAGCCTCCCGGCAAGAAGCCGCAGACCCTGTCGCTGCTCTCGGGCGGCGAGCAGGCGCTGACCGCGCTGGCGCTGATCTTCGCGGTGTTCCTGACCAACCCGGCGCCGATCTGCGTGCTGGACGAAGTGGACGCGCCGCTCGACGATCACAATGTGGAACGTTTCTGCGACCTGCTCGACGAGATGACGCGCTCGACCGACACACGGTTCGTGATCATCACGCATAATCCGATCACCATGGCGCGCATGAACCGCCTGTTCGGCGTGACGATGGCCGAGCGCGGCGTATCGCAGCTGGTTTCGGTCGATCTCGAAGGCGCGGTGAGGATCAGGGATCAGGCTGGTGCGGCCTGAGACCAAAGGCGTCAGGCGGGTTGCTGCCATGCAATTGTGAGGGTGCGAAGCTGTGCTAGGTTGAGGAATTGGCAACCCTTCGCTTCTAGACCGGGCGGCATGCGCAAGGACCAGCGGGCAAGTCGGCGTCGGAGCTTGAATTATCCCGCCTGGATCGAAAGCGGGGAGGGCGAACCCGCCCGCTGCAATCTGGCGGACATTTCCAAGACCGGGGCGCGCATCATGCTGATGGCCGGCGGCACGTTGCCGGACGAATTCGTGCTGCGGCTGACGCATGCCGGGCCTTCGACGCGGCGCTGCCGGGTGGTCTGGCGCAAGGGTACGACTTTCGGCGTACGCTTTGTTTCGGAGAACGACCGGCCGGGGCCGCTATTCCCGATCGCGTAGCTTGCCTTTTCCGCAAAGATTACCGAGGGTTGACGCATGGCGCGCGCCGCGCCATGCGCCTCGCGCCGCGCCGGCTGCCCGCGGAACGCCCCATGCCGATTCGACTCGACCATTCGGATAACGATTTTCCGGTACGTTTCTCGGCCTTTCTCGCCACCAAGCGGGAGACTTCGGCCGATGTCGAAGCGGCGGTCCGCACCATCGTCGCGGACGTGATCGCGCGCGGCGATGCGGCGCTGATCGAACTCAGCCGGCGCTTCGACCGCATCGATCTGGCCAAGGCCGGAATGCGCGTGTCGGAGGCCGAACTGGCCGGCGCCGAACGTGCCTGCGATCCGCGCGCGCTGGATGCGCTGAAACTCGCGCGCGAGCGGATCGAGGCCTTTCACCTGCGCCAGAAGCCCAAGGACGAGCGCTTCACCGATGCGCTCGGCGTCGAACTCGGGGCGCGCTGGACCGCGATCGAGGCGGTCGGCCTTTATGTCCCCGGCGGCACTGCGGCCTATCCTTCTTCCGTGCTCATGAATGCCGTGCCGGCCAAGGTGGCCGGCGTTCCGCGCATCGTCATGACGGTGCCGGCGCCCGATGGCGTACTCAATCCACTGGTGCTGGCGGCGGCGAAACTCGGCGGTGTCGACGAAATCTATCGCGTGGGTGGGGCGCAGGCGGTGGCGGCTTTGGCCTACGGCACGCGAACGATCCGGCCGGTGGCGAAGATCGTCGGTCCGGGCAATGCCTATGTGGCGGCCGCCAAGCGGCTGGTCTTCGGCAAGGTCGGCATCGACATGGTGGCCGGACCCTCGGAAGTGCTGATCGTCGCGGATGCCTCCGCCAACCCGGAATGGATCGCCGCCGATCTGCTGGCGCAGGCCGAACACGACGAGGCGGCGCAGTCGATCCTGATCACCGACGATGCCGCGCTCGCATCCGCGGTCGAGCGGTCGGTCGAAGGCCAGCTCGCGTCGCTGCCGCGCGCGGCGACCGCCGGTGCCTCCTGGCGCGATTTCGGCGCCGTCATCCTGGTGAAAAATCTGGACGATTCCGTCGCGCTTGCCGACGCGATCGCGCCCGAACATCTGGAGGTCATGGCGCGCGATGCCGAGATTCTGGCGGCGCGGATTCGCAATGTCGGCGCCATCTTCATCGGCGGGCACACGCCGGAGGCGATCGGAGACTATGTCGGCGGCTCCAATCACGTGCTGCCGACGGCGCGTTCGGCGCGCTTCTCCTCCGGTCTCGGCGTGCTCGATTTCATGAAGCGCACATCCATCCTCAAATGCGGACCCGACCAGCTCGCCGCGCTTGCCCCTGCCGCCATCGCATTGGGCGAGGCGGAGGGCCTGCAGGCGCATGCGCGCTCGGTCTCGATTCGGCTGAACCGGCGATGAGCGGCAAGGTCGCATCGACATCCCGCCTGGTCGGGGTCACGCTGGACGAGAACTCGATCGGACGGTCCGGCCCGGATATCGAGCACGAGCGCGCCATCGCGATCTACGACCTGATCGAGCAGAACGTCTTTTCCCCCGCCGGGCACGACAGCGGGCCCTATACGCTGAATCTGGGCATCGCGGACAACCGTCTGGTCTTCGACGTCAAGCGCGAAGACGGCAATGCGGTCGTCGCGCATCATCTGTCGCTGAACCCGTTCCGCAAGATCGTGAAGGATTATTTCCTGATCTGCGACAGCTATTACGCCGCCATCCGCACCGCGGCGCCGGACCGGATCGAGGCCATCGACATGGGCCGGCGCGGGCTGCACGACGAAGGGTCGCGCGTGCTGATGGAGCGTCTGAAAGACAAGGTCGAAATGGATTTCGACACCGCGCGCCGGCTGTTCACCTTGATCTGCGTCCTGCACTGGAAGGGATGACGGGGCCATGAGCGAGGGCCCGCGCAGCAGCACGCCGCAGGCCGTTCTGTTCGCCTGCGGGCTCAATTCCATCCGTTCACCGATGGCGATGGGCCTGTTCCGCCAGATGTTCGGCAAGAATGTCTATGTCGGTTCCGCGGGGGTGCGCAAAGGTGAACCGGATCCCTTCGCCATCGCCGCGATGGAAGAGATCGGCATCGACATGACCAAGCACCGGCCGCAGACCTTCGAGGAACTCGACGAATGGGAGGGTCTCAACTTCGACCTGATCGTGAGCCTGTCGCCGGAAGCGCATCACCGGGCGCTCGACCTGACCCGGACCGTGGCCGCGGACGTCGAATACTGGCCGACCCCCGATCCGAGCGGCACCGGCGGCAACCGCGAGCAGGTCCTCGACGCCTACCGGGAGGTCCGCGACCAGTTGATGAAGCGCATCCGGGACCGGTTCGGCGGACGCAGAAGCGGCAACGAATAGGGGCCGCAATTCCATTGTGACTCAATTCCGTTTCCGCTAGTTTCGCGCGCCTTCCGGCCTCCGCCGCCGCATCCCAACCGAGTGCCTTCCCGACATGACGATCGACGTTGAGCGCAGCACCTGCCGCCCTTTGCGGGCCGGTGACGATCGATGATCGGGCGTCCCAAGCTCGTGCTGGCGTCGGGTTCGCCGCGGCGCCTCGCCCTGATCAACCAGGCCGGCATCGAGCCCGACGCACTGCAGCCGGCGGACATCGACGAACTGCCGCTGAAGGGCGAATTGCCGCGCGCCTGCGCCAATCGCCTGGCCCGCACCAAGGCGGAGGCGGCGCTCGCCAGCGTGCGGCTGGACGAGGAACTGCGCGGCTCGTTCATTCTCGCGGCCGACACGGTGGTGGCGGTCGGCCGGCGCATTCTGCCGAAGGCGGAATTGCTGGACGAGGCCGCGCAATGCCTGCGGCTTCTGTCGGGCCGCAGTCATCGCGTGCATACCAGCGTCTGTCTGGTCACGCCGAAGGAGGCGTTCCGGCAGCGGCTGGTGGAAACGCGCGTGCGCTTCAAGCGGCTGTCGGAGCAGGACATCGAGGCCTATCTCGCTTCCGGAGAATGGCGCGGCAAGGCCGGCGGCTATGCGATCCAGGGCCTGGCCGGGTCGTTCGTGGTCAAGATCGTCGGCTCCTATACGAGCGTGGTCGGGCTGCCGCTTTACGAGACGATTTCGCTCCTCGGCGGCGAAGGCTTCCCCGTACATTTCGGCTGGCTGAACGCCTAGCGTGCGCGCGGCGGCTTGACCCGCGGCGTTCCTGCGCCTGAAATAAGCGCAACGAAAACGATCGCGCCGGGAAACGCCCTTGAATCTTGCGCTCTGGCTTGAACGCGCCGGGAAAAGCCATCCCGGAATGCCGGCTTTGGGATATGGCGGGAAGGTGCTGCGCGATTTCGGCACGAGTGCCGGACGGGTGGCGCGGCTGGCCGGCGCGCTGCGCGCGAAATTCGCCTTGCAGCCGGGAGATCGGGTGGCGATCGCCGCGAAAAACTCGCCGGACTATTTCGAAGTCCTCTACGCGATCTGGCATGCCGGCCTGGTCGCGGTGCCGGCCAATGCCAAGCTGCACGGGGCCGAGCTCGGCTATATTCTGGAGCATTCCGGGGCCGCGCTCTGCTTCTGCTCGGCCCCGCTCGATGCCGAGATCGCCCCGCATGTTCGCCCGGGCCTCAAGGAACTGATCCCGATCGGCGGCAGCGCCTACGGCAAGCTCCTCGCTCACGATCCGATCCCGGTCGAACCGCGCGAGGGCGCCGACCTTGCCTGGCTGTTCTACACGTCCGGCACGACCGGCCGGCCGAAAGGCGCGATGCTGACGCACCGGGTGCTCGCGGTTGCCGCGCATGCCTATCTTTCGGAAGTCGATCCCACCGATCCCGGCCAGCCGATCCTGCATGCCGCGCCGATGAGCCACGGCTCCGGCATCTACATGCCGCCGCACGTGATGCGGCTCGGCGTCAATGTGGTGCCGGAATCCGGCGGCTTCGAGCCGGAGGAAATCTATGCGCTGCTGAAAGCCTGGCCGAACCTGTCGCTGTTCGGTGCGCCCACGATGGTGAAGCGGCTGGTGGAATCGCGCGCCGACGGCCCGGTGAAGAATTTCCGCACCATCGTCTGGGGCGGCGCGCCGATGTATGTCGAGGACTGCCTGCGCGCGCTCGATCGCTTCGGTCCGTGCCTCGCGCAGATCTACGGCCAGGGCGAAAGCCCGATGACTATCACCACGCTGACCAAGCAGGACATCGCCGCGCGCGAACACCCGCGCTGGCTGCAGCGGCTCGGCTCGGCGGGGCGGCCCTATGCCTGCCTCGAGGTGAAGGTGGCGACGTCGGAAGGCAAGCCGCTGCCGGTCGGCGAAACCGGCGAGATCGCCTGCCGCGGCGACGTGGTCATGCCCGGCTACTGGAACAGCCCGGAGGCCACAGCGGCCTCGATCAAGGACGGTTGGCTGCATACCGGGGACGTGGGCGCGTTCGACGCCGACGGCTATCTGACGTTGAAGGACCGCTCCAAGGACCTGATCATTTCCGGCGGCTCGAACATCTACCCGCGCGAGGTGGAGGAAGTGCTGCTGAAGCATCCGGCGGTGCGCGAAGTCTCGGTGATCGGCCGTCCCGACCGCGAATGGGGGGAGATCGTCGTCGCCTATGTGGTCGGCGAGGCGAAGGCGGAAGACCTCGACCAGCTCTGCCTCGACGCCATCGCGCGCTTCAAGCGGCCGAAGCAATACGTGTTCATCGACGCGCTGCCGAAGAACAATTACGGAAAGATTCTGAAGACCGAATTGCGCACGATGGACGCGAAGCAGGCCTGACAGCCTGCGCAACGTAAACGGCCGTTGTCCATTAAAGGGTACGGCTGGTCATAAACCCTCCCCGCCGCTGCGCTCCGCTTGCGGGGGGAGGGGGCACGCACAGGACTGCACGAACGACAGGAAAAGGGAAACGCAAGTGCCCAATCGCCTGAAGGACAAGGTGGCCCTCGTGGTCGGCGCCGGTTCGATCGGTCCCGGCTGGGGCAACGGCAAGGCGGCCGCGGTCGCCTTCGCGCGCGAGGGCGCGAAGGTGATGTGCGCCGACATCAATCTCGCCGCCGCCGAGGAAACGGCGGGCATCGTCAGGAGCGAGGGCGGCGAGGCCGCGGCCGTCAGGGTCGATGTCACGCGCGACGCCGATGTGCGCGCGATGGTGGAAGCCTGCCGCAAGGCCTACGGACGCATCGACATCCTGGACAACAATGTCGGCATCGCCGAGGTCGGCGGCGTGGTCGAATTGCCGGAAGCCGAATGGGACCGCGTGATGGCGATCAACCTGAAGAGCGCCTTCCTCACCATGAAGCACGTCATCCCGGTGATGGAAGCGCAGGGGCAGGGCTCGATCGTCAACATCTCCTCGATCGCCGCGATTCGTTATACCGGCGTGCCCTATGCGACCTATTACGCGAGCAAGGCCGCGCTCTCGCACCTGACCCGCACCACCGCCGTGCAATATGCGGACAAGAAAATCCGCGTGAACGCGATCCTGCCCGGTCTGATGGAAACGCCGATGGTGGAGAAGGCCGCGGGGCTCGCGCAATCCTATGCCGGCGGCGATGTCTCGGAGATGTGGCGCGTGCGCGCCAAGCAGGTGCCGATGGGGTTCGGCGGCAATGCCTGGGACGTGGCCTGGGCCGCGGTGTTTCTCGCGAGCGACGAAAGCCGCTATGTCACCGGCATCGAGCTCGTGGTCGACGGCGGCATCACGCTGAAATATTCCTGAGTCATTCCGGGGCGCACGCCGAAGCGCAGCGACGGCGGGCGAGCCCGCAATCCATATCCTCGAGTCGCGGTTATGGATTCCGGGCCCGGCGCCATAGCGCGTCGAAGACGCGCTTTCGGCGCCGTCCCGGAATGACAAGCAGTTTTTGCCCCTCTCGAATCGCCACTCTCCGTGCCATACATTCCACCCATGACCAGCCCTCCGCTCGCCCCCGGCAAGCCATGCCCGCTCTGTTCCAAGCCTTCGGTGGAGCAATACCGTCCGTTCTGCGGCAAGCGCTGCGCGGACGTGGACCTGAACCGCTGGCTGTCCGGCGTCTACCGCGTGCCGGTCGAGGACAGCGAGGACGAATCCGACCAGGTGCGGCCCGGCGAGCCGACGGACGAGGTGCGCCGCCGTGACTGAGCCCGCCTGGCCCGACCGGCTGTTCGATTCGATCAAGCGCGCCGGCATCCGGCAGGTAGGCTATGTGCCCGACGCCGGGCATTCGCGGCTGATCGAGCGCTGCAAGGCCGACGACGCGATCCGCGACGTGGTGCTGACGACGGAGGAGGAGGGCATCGCCTTGTGCGCCGGCGCCTGGCTCGGCGGGCAGCGCGCGATCCTGCTGATGCAGTCGAGCGGCGTCGGCAATTGCATCAACATGCTCTCGCTCACCCGCACCTGCCGCTTTCCGCTGGTGATGATCGTCACCATGCGCGGCGAGTGGGAGGAGTTCAATCCGTGGCAGGAGCCGATGGGCTCCATCGTCGAATCCTCGCTGAAGCTGTGCGAGGCGGATGTGCGCCGCGCGACGCGCCCCGACGAAGTCGCGCCGGCCGCCGATGCGGCGTTCCAGCAGGCTTACGGCAGCGACGCGATCGCCGCCGTGCTGCTGTCGCAGGAACTGATCGGGCGCAAGCAATGGACGAAGTGATGCTGGAACGGCGCGCCGTCATCGCCAGCCTGCTGGCGCAGCGTCCGGACGACCTGCTGGTCGTGCCCGGGCTCGGCTCGACCACCTGGGATCTCGCCTCGCTCGGCGACGACGACCGCAATTTCTACCTGTGGGGCGCGATGGGAGGCTCGACCATGATCGGCCTCGGGCTGGCGCTGGCGCGGCCGGACAAGCGCGTCGCCGTGATCACCGGCGACGGCGAGATGCTGATGGGGATCGGCAGCCTCGGCACCATCGCGCTGCAGGCGCCGCGCAACCTCGCCATCGTGGTGTTCGACAACGGCCGCTACGGCGAGACCGGGGGGCAGGAGAGCCATACCGCGCGCGCGGTCGATCTCGCAGGCGTGGCGCGCGCCTGCGGCTTCTCGGCCGTCCTGGACGTGGGCGAGGAGCGCGGACTGAGACAGCTCGCGGCGCGGCTCAGCGGCTTCGAGGAATTGCTGTTCGCGCGGGTGCGCATCGCCCCGGGCGAGCCGCCGCGCGTGCTGCCCGAACGCGACGGCGTCGCCCTGAAGCAGCGCTTCCGTAAGGCGCTGGGGGCGGGGTGAGAAGGCGTCGCAGCGGGGCGCGGCGAAGCGGGTCGCAGCGACTTGGTCCGTCACGGCCGGGACAAGCGCGGGCATGACGCCGAAATTTCACTTTACGCCATCAATTTCAGGCACTTATTCGTTCTGGACAGGGGCGCATGCCGCCTCTATAACGCCCCGCGCTCCTTGCATGTCCCGTGTTCTCGGGGCTCGGCGCCCAGGTAGCTCAGTTGGTAGAGCACGTGACTGAAAATCACGGTGTCGGTGGTTCGATCCCGCCCCTGGGCACCATTCATTCCCGCTAGGTTGCAGGCCCTCAAGGCAATGCGCGCGCTATCGTCCGCGCGCGTAAAGGGAAGCCGCGCCGGCGCTCACCGCAATCCGCCCCGGCTCTCCAGCCACCACACGATCAGTTCTCCCGAACGCACGATGTGATGGGTCATGGCCCGGCGCGCCTCGATCGCATCGTGCCGCTTGGTCGCGCTCAGGATCGCTTCGTGCTGCGAAACGTTCTCGCGCATGCGCCGCCCGTCCATGGTCAGCGCCGAGAGCATGATGTTGCGCGTGAAGCCGAGATGCAGATCCCGGATCATCTGTTTCAGCCGCCTGTTGCCGCTGGCCTCGATGACGACGGCGTGGAAGTCGTCGTTCGACTGCACCCAGCTCGGGATGTTCTTCAGATGCGACTTGGCGCTTGCATTGCGCGCCGCAATCGTGAGCTTGTCCACGGTGTCGGAGAATCTTTTTTGCGCGTCGCTCATGCGCTCGATCTGCTCGTCGGTAATCCACTCGACCGCCAGCGAGATCGCGAGCCCCTCCAGTTCGGCGCGCACCTGGTAGGCTTCCCGGATGTCCCTGGCATCGGGCGCGATCACGATCGCGCCCTGGTTCGGCACGTGCTGAATCACCCCCTTCGCCTCGAGCTGCCGCAGCGCCTCCCGCACCGGTGTGCGGCTGACCGCGAATTCCTCGGCCAGCGCCTCCTGGCGCAGGCGGCTGCCGGCCGGGTATTCGCCGGAGAAGATTTTCGTGGAAATGCGATCGGCAAGGCTGCCGACGAGCTTCTTGGCGGGCGTGGCCATCGTTTTCCGGCGCGGTTAGCGGCTGGCGCCACTTGTACCGGCCCGGCCGCGCGCGCTCAAGTTTGGTATCCTAAATGTTTGTTTTGTATCCGAAACAATAATAACTGTACTATTATGGATACAAAACATATTTGACTGTATCCAATTTTTGCCGCATAAAAGCGGGGCACGACATCCATCGGATGCCCGACGCTCAGGCGAGCGGGCGCCTTTATGAGGGGAGAGTCTTATGCTTCGGAAGTCTCTGCTCGTCGGTTCGATGACCATTGCCCTGCTCGGCGGCCTGGCGCTTGCGCTTGCGCTTGCGCAGCAGGCGCCCCTACAGCCTTCGCCGATCAAGCGGACGCCGCTCGGCAAGGTCGAGGTGCCGGGCTCGAACTACGAAGTCGTGTTCGGCATCACCGAGCTCGCCGCGGGCTTCAAGGCGGGCCGCCACTCCCATCCGGGCCTGGTGCTGGCGTACGTGGCCGAAGGCGAATTCTGGTATCACGTCGACGGTCAGCCGGAGAAAATCTACAAGGTCGGCGAGTCGTTCCAGTTGCCCCACAGTGCCGTTCACAACGAGGGCGCGGCGGGCAGCGCGCCCGTCAAGGTCATGGCCGTCTTTGTCGTCGAGAAGGGAAAGCCGATGGTGCAGCCGGCGCCGCCGACGCAATAAGGTTTTCGGGCGGGCGCGCTTCGGCACATATCTGTCGGGCGGGGGTGGCGGCATCCCCGCCTTTTTTCGTCCGGGATGGCGCAGACGATCGGGACCTGGCTATGCTGCGCGGGACAGGGAGACGCCCGCCATGCGATTCGCATCCGGTCTTGTTCCGGCCTTCGGGCTGCCCGGCATGGGCTTCGCCCATGTGCTGGCCGATCCGGCTGTCGTCTTCTGCGTGCAGAGCGGAGGAAAGAGCGGGATCCGCACCGGCAAGAACGGTCAATACGGCCTATGCCGGCTGCCGGACGGGCGCGCCGTCGACGCATGGGCGTATTTTCGCGCGATGAAGAAGCGGCCGGGAGTTTCCCGATGACCGATCGGAACGCCGCTGCCGCCGCCAAGACGGAGCGAACCCGCATCTCGTTCGTGGTCTGGGTCGCGATCGCGATGACCGTGCTCGCGGTGATCGGCACCGGCGTCACCATCGCCGACGCCGCCTCGGCGCGGCGCTACTGGCTGTTCCTGGTGCCGGTCTTCGGCATCCTGTGCATCGCGACCGCCTGGTACCATTACGGCTTCAGCAGCGAAAAGGCGATCCGCCAGCTGCTGCACTGGGCGGCGGTCGGGCTCGCGATCGTTCTCGATTTCGCCTTCCTGCAGGGAAGCGGCGAACAGACCGCGGCGGCGACGGGCCTGTCGTCGCTGCTGATCCTGGCGCTCGGCTGCCTGCTCGCCGGCATCCATCTGGAATGGAGCTATGCGGCGGTCGGGCTTTTGCTGTTCGCCATCTTCACGATCGTGGCGCTGGCGCAGGAATACCTGATCCTGGTCACCGGGATCGGCGCGCTGCTGGTGCTGATCGTGCTCGCCTGGCACGTGTTCACGCGGCGGGGCCTCGCCTGACGCCTGGCGCCGCCATCGGCCGGCGCTCCGCCGCGAGAGGCGGAGAGCGCCGGCCGGAAGCCAGAGTCTGATTCAACTGCGTTGAATCAGACTCGTCGTTCATCCTTTTGTTTGGGCATGATCTTTTCCGAAAGCCGGTTCCCACCTTTCGGGATCATGCCCTATCGCGGCGGAATCTGGATCAGGTCCGCGAGCTGCTCGTTCGTCAGTTGCGTCGCGGTGAATTTGAGCCCCACCGCGTCCTTCACGATGGTGTCGAGGCCGATCACCTTGTCGGGATTGACCGCAGCGGGCGGGAAGAATTCGTCGCGCGTGCGCTTCGCCTTCTCGATCGGGATGCCGAGCCAGTCGGCATAGACCTTGAGGCATTCGTCCTTGTACATGCAATCCAGCGTTTCCCGGTACGCCTTCATGTAGCGCACGACCGCATCCTTGTTCGCCTTGAGATAGTCGGCATTGGCGATATTGAGCCGGACCGTCTGCCCCTTGAACACGTCGGCGTCGTTGCCGCTGGCGATGATGCGGATTTCCTTCTTGTCCAGCTGGTCGAGGCCGAAGGGCGGCGCGGCCCAGCCGACGTCGATCTGGCCGGACATCACGGCGGTGAGATTCGCCGCCGGCCCGCCCATCGCCGTCGGCTTCGCCTTCAGGTCGTATTGCTTCATGAAGGCGGTGACGATGCCATGCGTCGAGGAGCCGTTGGTGGAATAGGCGAGCCCCTTGCCTTCGGTGTCCTTCAGCGACTTTATCGGCGAATCCGCCTTCACATACCAGTACAGGTCGCGCGCGCCCGTGGTCTCGGCGCTGATCACGCGCACCGGCGCGCCCTTGGAATAGGCGCTGAGCACGCCCATCACGCCGGCGGCGATGCCGAGATTGACGCTTCCGGAAATCACCGCCTGCTGCGTCTCGCCGGCGCCCTGGGTGTAGACGATTTCGAGGTTGAGGCCGTGCTTCTTGAAGATGCCGGCGCGCTGGCCGACCTCCGAGACCGAGGTATCCCAGTTGCCGCGCTGGCCGATGGCGAGCTTGATCGTGTCGTTCGCGTATCCGCTGCCCGCGCTGAGGACGAGCGCCAGCGCGCCGCCCAGAAACCCGCTCTGCAGAAATCTTGCCTGCATGTGTTCTCCTCCCGGTTTTTATGGTTCAGACCGCGGCCGGTTGCAGGCCGCGCGCCTTCGTTGCTTCCGTCACTCCGATGTTGCGCCAGTCCGTCGATTTCGGCACCACGCCCTCGAACGAGCTGATATCGGCATAGGGCGTGCGCGGCCTGGTCGTTCCGATGGCCGGCTTGCCTTCCTGCACCGCGCGCGCCGCCTCGACCATCAGGCGGCGGAATGCGTTGACCGCGATGTCGCTGACGCCCACGCGCTCGCTGCTGCGGTCGCTGATCGGGCCCATCGATTCCCACATCGCGATGTCCTGGTTGGGAATGCCCTTGATGCCGGTGAAATTCCCGGCCTGCATGGCGGCGCGATCCTGTCCATACAGATTCTCGGCGGTGCGGACATTGTTGAAATGGCGGTCGACGTCCTTGCCCCATTCCAGCACGTTGAACCTGCGCCAGCTCAGCGCGTCGATGCCGGGCTTGTCGGGGCCGTTCCAGGCGATGAAGTAGAAGATCGTGTTGCGGTCGTCTTCCGGCGTGAGCAACGTCGCCACGTTGTAGGCGTTGTTGGGCGGGATCAGCGCGGTGAACGGCGCGATATAGACGGTGGTGCGGATATAGTCGTGCGTCGCCTCGTTCATGATCGGACGGCGGATGGCGGCGTAGCGGAAGCCGTAATCGGTGCGCTCGACCTGGAAGCGCGGCGCCTTGTCGGTGGAGGGACGCAGCCAGTTGACGTCGGTCGCCTTCGCGGCGTCCACCTGCGCCGGCACCATGTCGGAGGAATGCAGGCTGGACGAATGCGCCGAATCGATCTGCCCCTCCAGCACCTGCGCCCAGTTGCAGCGCACGCGCACCTTGGTGGCGCTGACGCGCGCATTCGCGTCCGGGGCGAAGGCGGGCGGCTCGAATTCCGGCATGCGCTCGGGCGCGCCCATGTGGCACCACACGAAGCCGCCGGCCTCGCGCACCGGGTAGGCCTTCTGCCTGACCCGCTCGGCGAAGGTGCTGTCCGGCGGCTCCGATGTCATTTCCAGCACGTTGCCTTCGACGTCGAATTTCCAGCCGTGATACAGGCAGCGCAGGCCGCATTCCTCATTGCGGCCGTAGAGCAGCGACGCGCGGCGATGCGCGCAGAATTCACCGAGCACGCCGGCGCGCCCCTTGCTGTCGCGGAACGCGACCAGGTCCTCGCCCAGAAGCCGCACCTTGACCGGCGCGCCGTCGGCGACGAGTTCCTCGGACAGGCAGGCCGCGATCCAGTGCTGCCGCATCAGCGCGCCCATCGGCGCCTTGCCTTCGACCCGGCACAGCAGATCGTTGTCTTCGGGGGTCATCGGCGTCTCCTCGAAGGCGCGGCTGTTCGTTCGCGGGCGCCGCATGGTATCTTAGATATCTAAGATTATGCCGGCGGGGAGGAGCCTGTCGAGGCTCGTCAGGGACGCATGTCGCGAAAACTCAGGATCGGAGTCGCGGGTCTCGGCCGCGGCTTCGCCTATATGCTGCCGACATTCCGGCGCGATCCGCGCGTCGCGCTGGTCGCCGCCGCGGACGCGCGCCAGGAGGCGCTCTCGCGCTTTGCCGCCGATTTCGACGCGAAAACCTATGACAGTGTGGAGAAGCTGTGCGCCGATGCGGGTGTCGATCTGGTTTATGTTGCGACGCCGCATCAGTTTCATGCGCAACATACGCGGCTGGCGGCGCGGGCCGGCAAGCATCTGCTGATCGAAAAGCCGATGGCGATCTCCCTCGACGAATGCCGGACCATGATAGGCGAGGCGCGTGCGGCCGGGGTGCAGCTCTGCGTCGGGCACAGCCATTCTTTCGATGCGCCGATCGCGCGCACGCGCGCGCTGATCGAGAACGGAGAATTCGGTCCGGTCCGCATGATCGCCGCGCTCAACTTCACGGATTTCATGCGCCGTCCGCGCCGTCCGGAAGAACTCGATACCGCGCAGGGCGGCGGCGTCGGCTTCAGCCAGGCGGCGCACCAGGTCGACGTGGTGCGGCGGCTCGCGGGAAAGCGGGCCTTGCGCGTGCGCGCGATGGCCGGCGCCTGGGACCGCGCGCGGCCGACCGAGGGCGCCTATGCGGCTTTGCTCAGTTTCGAGGACGGGGTTTTCGCGACCCTCACCTATAACGGCTACGGCCATTTCGATTCCGACGAATGGCAGGGATGGATCGGGGAGACCGGACACGCGAAGACGCCGCATGCGGGTCGCGTGCCGCGCGCCTTCGGCAGCGCCGCGGAAGAAGCCGCCTTCAAGCAGTCCGGCAATTATGGCGGCGCGCATTTTCGCGAAAGCCCGCCGCCGCAGGCGCACCAGCATTTCGGCGCCGTCGTCGTGAGCTGTGCGCTGGCGGATCTGCGCCCGCTGCCGAACGGCGTCATGGTCCACCGCGACGGCGCCGGCCGGCTCGAACCGCTGCCCGCGCCCGACATTCCGCGCGCCGAGGTGATCGACGAGATCGTCGATGCCGTGCTGCACGGGAAAGCCCCCCGCCACAACGGCGAATGGGCGATGGCGACGCTGGAAATCTGCCTCGCCATCCTGCAATCGGGCCGGGAAGGCCGCGACATCGCGCTGCGGCATCAGGGAGCATGCCCATGAAACGCGGCGCCGCCGATATGCAGGCCATTCGCCGGCATTGGCGCGAGGCGGTGCCGGACGACCGCCTGGCGCATCTCGTCAAGGATGCGACGCGCGCTCTCGTTCGCGCGCTCGCGGTGCGGCTCGCCGAGCACAAGGTGTCGTTCGGCCACTGGGCGTTCCTGCGCATCCTGTGGGAAAGCGACGGCATCACCCAGCGCGAACTGAGCGAGCAGGCCGGCGTGATGGAGCCGACCACGTCCTCGGCGCTGAAGGCGATGGAACGGCTCGGCTATGTCCTGCGGCGGCGCGCCAGGGACGACCGCAAGAAAGTCCGGGTCTTTCTCACGCCGCGCGGGCGGCTCCTGAAGGCCGAGCTGGTGCCGCTCGCCGAAGCGGTCAACAGGATCGCGATCGAGGGGGTGAAGGCGGCGGACGTCGCGATCGCGCGTGAGGTCCTGCTGGCGATCATCGACAATCTGGCGCAGGACGAAGCGGCACGCGCCACGCCGATGCCGTCCACGCGGACGCTCGCGCGGATACGCGCGACCCGCCCGTCGCAGCGCAGGCGGGCCTGCTAATCGGCCTCATACTGAGGAGCGGCGCCGCAGGCGTCGCGTCTCGAAGGATGAGGGCGGACACTCGGGGCACCTCCTTTCACCTCTCCCTTTGGGAGAGGTCGCCCGCATAGCGGGCGGGTGAGGGGTTGCGTTGTAACCATGTGCTTTTGAGCCCCCTCACCCTAACCCTCTCCCCAATGGGGAGAGGGGACCGACCTTTGTCGCGGTACCCTCGTCGGTTCAAGCCGAAGTCATCACACTCTAATGCCGGTCAGTTCTCGCCGATCTCGCGCAGGATTTCGTCGGTGTGCTCGCCGAGAAGCG
>JBFWWQ010000006.1:0-29226 GCA_050246095.1 Pseudorhodoplanes sp. | reverse complement strand
TCGCATCATCATCTCGCTGTCGCTGATCGGCACCGGCTCGCACATCCTGATCGTGGCGATCGGTTATGTGCGCGGCGGCACCGCGCCGATCATCGACCGCACCCTCCCCCTTGCGCAAGCGCCGGTCCGCGCCGTCGATCCGGTTCCCTCCGCGCTGGTCGTCACCGCCATCGTCATCGGGCTTGCCGTCACTGCCGTGCTGCTCGCCTACGCGATCAGGTTGTACGATGCCAAAAAGACCCTCTCCATCGACGCTTTCACGGAGTCGAAATGGTAGGGGGACTGCTTCATCCGCTGAACATCTTCATCGTCGGGCTCGGCGGCGCGTTCCTCATCCCGCTTCTCTACCGGGTCGGCGCCAAGGCCGTCGCGATCGCGCTTCTGCTCGCGCTCTGCGCGATGACGGCGATCGCGGGCACGGCGCTCCTGCATCTCGCCAATGGCGGAGCCGCGATCGAAATCCTCACCGGCGGCGCGAAACCGCCCGTCGCCATCAACCTGCGGCTGGGATTGCCGGAAGCGATCGCGGTGTTCGGCGTCAATGCCGTGGCGCTGCTTGGCGCCGGCACCGTGCTGCGCGAGAAATACGGCATCGTCCTGCTCTACCTCCTGATCGTGATGGGCATCCAGGGCATGGTGATGACCCGCGATCTGTTCAATCTGTTCGTGTTCCTGGAAATCGTCTCGATCGCGACCTACGGCCTGCTCAGCCTGCGCGACACACCGGCCGCGCTTTCCGCCACTTTCAAGTATCTCATGGCCACGGTGCTCGCTTCGGGCTTCTTCCTGACCGGCACCGTGCTGCTCTATGCCGCCACCGGCCTGCTCAATATCGACGACCTGATTGCCCATCGCGCTGCCATCGCCGGTCCCATCGGCATTGCCGCGCTGATTTTCCTGCTCGCCGGTCTGCTGCTGGAGCTGAAGCCGTTCCCGGCCAATGGCTGGGGCCTCGACACCTACGAGACCGCGCGCCCCGATATCGCCGCGATGATCTCGGGCGGCGTGTCGGCCGGCGTGTTCTTCGCGCTGCTGAAGCTGCTGCCGCTGTTCGAGCGGCAATTGCCGCTGATCGCCGCGCTCGGCATCGTCACCTTTGTCGTTTCCAACCTGATCGGGCTGCGGCAAACCAAGACCCAGCGCCTGCTCGGCTATTCGTCGGTCGGCCAGATGGCGCTGATGACGAGCGCGGCGGCGCTGCTCTACCGGCCGGGCGCCGACGCCACGATGCTGCTGGTGATCGGCGGACTGTTCGTCAACCATCTCTTCGCCAAAGTCGGCCTGTTCTGGCTCGCCGGTTATGTCGGCGGCGAGCAGCTGCGCGACTGGTCGCTGGCCGGACGCCCGGCCGTCGTCGTGATTTTCGGCGCCCTGATCGCGGCCATTGCCGGGCTGCCGCCGTTTCCCGGCTTCTTCGCCAAATGGCAGTTCGTCCTGACCCTTGCCGTGGAGCACCGTTATCTCGTCATCGGCCTGATCCTGCTCGGATCGCTGCTCGAAGCGGCCTACATGTTTCGCTGGTTCGGCGAGGCCGCGCACCGCGACACCCCGCTCGCATCCGCGCGGCCGACGGCGCTCGCTCCGATCTACGGCATGGGCGCGCTGCTGATCGTCAGCGGCGCCGTTGCGGCGCATCTTGCCGGGATTGGGGGAGAATGGGTTGCGCTGCCGCTTGTCGCGGGGCTCGCGGTGGGGCTTGCCTGGCGCCTGCCCGCGCGGCTGCAGGGGATAGTCGCGCTCGCTTGCGTGCTGATTGCAGGGCTGTGGCTGCTGCGCGATCTGTCCGGCCTGCCGCAGCTTTATGCGCTCGTCCTGCTCGCGGGCGGTCTCGTCGTCGGGATCGGCACGCTGGCCCGTTCCGATCCGCGTCCCGGCTTCTTTCCGCTGCTCGCGGTCATGCTGCTCTCGCTGCCGGCGCTGGCGCGCACCTCGACCAGCCTCGAATTCCTGGTCGTCTGGGAGCTCATCACCCTCTCCTCGTATTTCCTGGTGCTGCGATGCCGCCGCGCCATGCCGCACGCTTTGCCCTATCTGCTGTTCTCGCTCGCCGCCGCCTTCTTTCTGCTGGTCGGATTCGCCTTCATGCATGCGGGCTCAGGAACGCTGTCGCTGTCGGCCTTCCGCAGCGCCGGTCCCGATATGCCCGCGGTCCTGTTGCTGCTTTCGACCGGCTTCCTGATCAAGGCGGGCGCCGCCGGCATGCATGTCTGGCTGCCCGGAACCTATGCGGAAGCCGACGACGACGTTTCCGCCCTGCTCTCGGCCGTCATCAGCAAGGTTGCGATTTTCGGATTGCTGGTCGGGACCTATGTCGCGGTCCGCTCCGAAGCGAGCCTGAACCTGGCGCATGTGCTCGGCGGAATCGGCATGCTGACCACCCTTGTCGGCGCCCTGCTCGCCGTGCGGCAGGACGACATCAAGCGCATGCTCGCCTATTCCAGCATGAGTCAGCTCGGCTATATCGTCGCCGCCGTGGCGCTGATGAGCCATCTCGGCTGGGTCACGGCGCTGTATCTCGTCGCCAACCACCTTCTGGTGAAAGGCATCCTGTTTCTCGCGGCGGCGGCGGTGATCCTGCGCACCGGCACGCGGCGCCTCAGCGAACTCGGCGGCCTCGCCCGCGCCATGCCGCAGACTTTCGCGCTGGCCGCGATTGCCATCGTCGCCATGTCCGGGCTGCCGCCGCTCGCGGGCTTCGGCGGCAAGTGGCTGCTGCTGAGCGCGATGATGGAGAAAGGCTGGTACCTTTCCGCCCTGATGACGCTGGTCGCGACCTTTGTCGGCTTTCTCTATATGGCGCGGTTCATCCAGGCGCTGTTCCTGGGCGAGCGCAGGCATGCCGCGCCCGCCGTCACCGAGGCGCCGCTCGCGCTGCTGCTTGCGCAATATCTGCTGGTCGCGGGCATCCTCGTGATGTCGTTCTTCCCGAAGCTGCTGATCGATCCGATTTCGGCGGCGATCGATCCGCAATTCGCCTCGACTTTGCGCTGGCAGGGCCTGTCGCTCGAACTGATCTATGCCACGTGGAATCCGGCACCGGTGATGGCTTTCGCCGTGGCGGTCGCGGCCATTCTGTTCGGATTGCTGTGGCTGATCCGGCGCACGCGCCCGCGCACGGCACGGCTGGACGGCATCTATGCCTTCGCGCAATCGCTCTGCGCGGCATTGACGCCGGCGATCGCGGGCCGCCTGTGGTCGGAGATCGCGGGGGCGGCGGCGTTCGCGGCGGATCGCAGCCGCCGCATCTATACCGGCAACGGGCAGACCTACAATCTGTACATCCTCTACTACCTGCTCGCGCTCTACGCGCTCGGCGGCGGTGCGCAGCAATTATGGGCGCTCTTGCCGCTGCGATGACGACGGCGCGCGTCAACCGGGCATCGCGGATTTATCGGTCAACCGCGAACGCACCGGCGCGCTCAGGCCGACCGCGATGGCGGGGCTCCATTGTGGGGGTCGGGACAGCGTGATAGCAATCGGCTGGCCCTAAGGACTGCCCTGTGAATGCAGGTCGAAGCGGCATCCGGGTCGAAGGAGATTGCCATGGGGATTGCCGTCACCCCGCTCTCCACAACGCTCGGCGCCGAGATCACCGGCGCCACGATCCGCGCCGACATGAGCCCCGCCGACTTTCGGACCGTCGAAAACGCACTGCATGAGCATCTCGTCGTCGTCATCCGCGACCAGAAGCTTGCGCCCGAAGACTTTGTCGCTTTCTCAACGCGCTTCGGCCGGCCCGAGCCGCATGTCATCGACCAGTACCACCACAAGGCCGACCCCAATATCCTGATCCTCTCCAACCGCCGCAACGAGAAGGGCGAGAATATCGGCCTCGCCGACGGCGGCACCTATTTCCACAGCGATTATTCCTATCTCGCCGTGCCGGCGCGCTGCACCATGCTGCACGCGATAGAGATACCCGGCGGCGATGCCGGCACCACCTTCGCCAACCAGCGCAAGGCCTACGAGGACTTGCCGGCGCCGAAGAAGAACGAGATCGACGGCCTCGTCTGCCGGCACCATTATGGCAACCGCGACAACCTCGACAAAACCTCGCGCACCGCCGCCTCCGGCTTGTCGGACGATCAGGAAGCGAAAATGAAATGGGAGCGCCATCCGCTGGTGCGCAACCACCCGCATACCGGTCGCAAGTCACTCTACGCCGTGTCCGGCTCCTCATTCGGCATCGAGGGCATGGACGACGACAAGGGCCTCGCGCTGCTCAACGAGCTGAAGACGCATTCGACCGACAGGCGATACTGCTATACGCCCGAATACCGGCCGGGCGACATCGTCATCTGGGACAATTGCTCGCTGCTGCATTCCGCGCCGTTGATCGATCCCGACAAGCCGCGCACGCTCTGGCGCATCACGGTCAAGGAAGCCGGCCCGACGCTCTGATCGGGCGCGGCCGCGTTCCGGCGGACAACCTCCGCAACTGGATTTTGCGCTCGCTCATGAGCGTAGTAATTGCGCGTCCACGGCATCGACCAGGGACTGGATCGAGGAAAATACCTGGACCCCCGCGTCACGCAGCGATCGGGTCTTGGACGCGACGGAACCACGCTCACCCATGAGCAGGGCACCGGCGTGACCCATGATCACGCCTTCCTTCGCCTGCGCCCCCGCAATCAGCGCGAAGACCGGCTTGCCGCACCCGAGTTGACGCCAGGCGTCGGCAAAATCCTCTTCCTCCGAACCGCCGATCTCCCCGACCAGCACGACCGCCGCCGTCGCGGCGTGACGGGCAAAGCCTTCGGCAAGGTCCGAGAAGGTCACGCCCTTCACCGGGTCGCCGCCGACACCGATCCACGCGCTCTGCCCGTGCCCCCTGGAAACGAGCCGGTAGCCCACTTCATAAGACAGCGTCCCGCTCTTGGACATGAAGCCGATCCGGCCCGGCGACAGCGACACGTCGGGCAGAAACCCGACCTTGATCTGGCCCGGAATGCAGAAACCGGGAGTCGACGGCCCAAGCCAGGTCACGCCCGCCTCGCGCGTCATGGCGCGGATTTGCAACGCATCGTGGACCGGCACGCCTTCCGCCACCGTCACAACCGCTTGCAGACCTCCGGCAATGGCATCGGCCACTGCCGCGAGCGTCTGTGCGGGAGGCACCATGATGAGACTGACCTGCGCCCCCGTCCGGTCAACCGCGCTGCGGCAATCCGGGAAAACGGGAAACAGCTGGTTTTCCTGCGGACGCGCGGATGTGCCGCCCACGATGCGGGTCCCATAAAGCCGCATGAGCTTCGCGTGGGTCTGCCCCATGCGGCCCGAAATTCCCTGCACCAGTACCGGCGTCTGCGCGTCGAGACCCAGCAGCACGTTACACGCCCCTCGCCAGCGCAACCGAGCGCGCGATCGCCCGCTCCAGATCCGGTTCCAGCTCGATGCCGCAGGCTGCCTCCCCGATCAGCTTGCGCGCGCGCTCCGCGCCATTGCCCACGAGACGTGCGACGAACGGAACCCGCAGACCGGGGCGCTGGCGACGCGCTTCCAGCAGCAATTCGGCAAATTCCCCCAGATCGGTGATGCCCGCAAAGACGTTGACCAGCACGACGCGCAGATGTCCGGCTTCCTGCAGCCAGTCGAAAATGCGCAGCAGCCGGTCGGGCTTGCCGCGCATCTGCCCGGTCCGCATGTCGCAGAAATTTATCGGCCTGCCGCCAGCGGCAACGAGCTCGTCGATCAGCATCATCGACAGGCCGGCTCCCGTGGTGACCAGACCGATCTGGCCCGCACGGTCGATCTCGACATAGTCGAATCCTTCGCTGAGCTTTCGCCACGCATCCGGATAGAGGTCGCGGTTGTCTTCGAAAATCCTCAGCAGTGCCGGACGTTCCGGAACCGCATTCATGTCCACGACAATCTTTGCATCGCCCGCACGGCCCGCCCCACCATCGACGAAGAGCGGATTGATCTCCGCCAGCATCAGTCCGTTCCGCAGAAAGCAATCGAACAGGCGCGACGCAACCGCCACCACAGCCTCCCGGTCGCCGCCGGAGAGCCGATCGCCCAGCCGCGCGAGAGCGTCTGCCGATCCCGCCGGCGTCGGCGGCACCGCAAGGCTGAGCGCGCCCGGCGTTTCCGCGAAATTGCCTTCGATCTCGATCCCGCCGCGCGGCGAATGGAGAAGCCTGAGCTTGCCGATGCCGGCATCCACCATCAGCGCCAGATAATGCTCGGCACCTCCGACCGCCGATTCGACCAGGACGGCCTTGCTTCGGTAGCCCTTGATGGGTGTCGCCAGCACCTGCGCCACCGCCGCCGGCAACCGGCTTGCGTCATCGACCTTGACGATGCCGCCGGCCTTCCCGCGCCCGCCAACCGGCACCTGGGCTTTCACCATATAGGGGCCTGGGAATCCGGGCAGCCCGATCTGCGCCGGATCGCGCACGAGTTCCGAATCCGGCACGGCAATTCCGGCATCCCGCAGCAATTGCTTTCCGTGGGCCTCCAGCAGCAACATCGGGCGCTCTTCTCTTTATACTTGAGCCCCGTCGCGGCAGTGCCCAAACGAATTCTCCGGACCGGGCCCGGCAGCCGGCAACCCGTCAATTCCAGCTCATCAGGCCCATGATTCCGTCCGGATTGTCACCCTCGGCCCGGACGCGCTTGCCGATCAGGTCCTTCAGCGTTTCGGTCGCACCGCCGCCGAGCGTGCCGTAGCGTGCGCCGCGATACAGGCGGGAGACGAGATACTCGTCGGTATAGCCGTAGCCGCCATGCACCTGGATCGCCTCGCTGGTCACCGCAATTCCGGTCTCGTTGCAGGTGATCTTGGCCAGAGCCGACAGCAGCGGATCGGGAAAGGGATTGGCCGATGCGCAGGCCCGATACAGCAGCCCGCGCGACGCCTCGATCGCGCGATACATGTCAGCGAACTTCCATCGGATGCCTTGAAAATCGCCGACCGATTGCCCGAATATCTGGCGCTCCTTGACGTATTTCACCGCCTCGTCGAAGGCGCCTTCCGCGAGCCCGAGCGAAATGCTGGGATTGAGGCAGCGCTGCGTATTGAAGGCGGTGAGCAGCTTCTTGAAGCCATCCTCCTTGATCACCAGGTTTTCCAGCGGCAATTCGCAATTCTCGAACTGCACTTCGTGCAGATTCTCGCCGCCCATGGTGTGATAGGTTCCGGTGATCGAGAAACCCTTGGTGTTCGGCTCAAGCAGCACGCAGCCGATGCCTTCGCGCCCGGGCGCGCCGTTGATGCGGCTGAAAATCACGAACATGCTCGCTTCCGGCGCGCGGCTGATCAGGCACTTGGTGCCGTTCAGGACCAGCCGATCCGACTTGACGACGGTGTTCGTCCTGTAATTCGCAACGTCCGTACCGGCATGCGGCTCCGTCATGCAGATGGCCAGGATGCACTCGCCGGTCGTGACTTTCGGCAGGATGCGTTCCTTGATGGATGCCGGCGCATAGGTCGCGATGACGCGGGTCTGCACGCCGGCCTCGCCCAATACCGCCATGGCCGTGACGTAACACGCCTTCGAAATCTCTTCGAGGATGATGGCCGTATCAAGCACCGGCAGGCCGAGGCCGCCATATTGTTCGGGCACCGCCATTCCCAAAACGCCCAGACGCGCCAAGTCGTGGATGTTTTCCCAGGGGAACGAGCCGTCCATATATTTGAGTCCGTCCTGCTTGAACTTGCCCTGAGCAAGCTGCCGCACGCTATCGACCATCATCCGACGCTGTGCCGATAAATCGAAATCCATCCGCTACACCTTGGCTATGCTGTCGTTCGGTTTAGCATTGCCGCATTCGGCACGGTATTGACATTAGGTTCAGCCAAACCGCACCAAAAAGGCGCACGACTTTCCCGCACGTTCAATGCACCGCGTTCTCCCGGACGCAGCTTCGTGCAAATCGCGTCGGCTATCATCATGTAAAACAGACCTCATCACGCCACGAAATTTCCGCGGCGGCGATTCGTTTCCAGTTCGGCGCGAGGTGAATCGGCTTGCGCCCTTCGCCACATCGCCGAGAAACGATCGGCGTCTTCGAAAACGGCTATGCACCGCGGAAGACGGCCGCCCGTTTCTCGAGAAACGCCGTCATGCCTTCCTTTCGATCCTGCGTCGAAGCGGCGAGGATGGTGAAGCCCGCTTCGAGTTCGAGGCCGGTATCGAGGTCGGTATCCAGACCACGATGGATCGCTTCCTTCGACCATTTGAGCGCCAGCGGCGCCATCGCGGACAGGGTCTTTCCGATTTCGCATGCGCTCTTCAGCGCGCTGCCGGTTTCCACGACGCGATTCACCAACCCCATCCGGAACGCTTCTTCGGCTTCCACGAAACGCGCCGTCAGGATCATGTCGAGCGCATTCGCCTTGCCGATCAGCCGCGGCAGCCGCTGCGTGCCGCCGGTGCCGGCGACGGAGCCGACCTTGGCGCTGGTCATCCCGAACGTGGCGCCTTTTCCGGCGATGCGCATGTCGCAGGCCAGGGCCAGTTCGAGGCCACCGGTCATGCAATAGCCCTCGATCGCAGCGATGACCGGCTTGTCGCCCTGTTCGATGAGATGCGTGATCTCGCGCCACAGCGCGTTGTAGGCATGGTAATCCGCCGCGGACGTGAGCTTCACGGTTTCGTTCATGTCGTTCCCGGTTGAGAACAGCGCATTTCCGCCGCTGATGACGACCGACCGCACGCCCGCTTCCGCATAGGCGTCGCGCAGCCCCTGCGCCAGTTCGTTTCTCAGATCGAGAGACAGGGCATTGCGCTTGTTCGCCCGGTTGAACGTGAGGATGCGCGTTGCGCCGTCGTTATCGATAAGGATGTTGCTCATCGCTGTTCCTGTCCTGCGAATTTCGGAGAAGCGGCCCGGGGCGAGCGGATCCGTTCGATAAACTCGTCGGTCGTGTAGGTGTCGTAACGGGCGCGCGTGATGGTCAGATAGGCCTCGAAGACTTCCGGCTTGTGACTCGCGGTCGCGTCGGTGACGACGGAAACGAAGAAATCGTTGTGCAGCGCGTCCCGAACCGTCGCCTCGACGCACCCTTCCGCGAGCACGCCGCAGACGGTCACCTGTTCGATGCCGCGCACGCGCAACAGATTGAGCAGGTTGGTGCCGTGGAACGCGGAAGACCGGTATTTCTCCACGACCGGCTCGGTCTCGAGCGGCGCAAGCTCCGCCAGATGCTGCCCGCCCCACGTGCCGCGAATGGTCACGGCCCCGTTGCCGAAACGGTCGGTGAAGCTGCTCCAGGCCGGCGAATCGCTCAGCCCGTTTTTCTCGGCGACATGGCGCGAATGCACGGCCATGATGCCGGCTTCCCGGCAGCCCGCGAGCAGTCGGGCGGCGTTGGAGACGGCCAGCCGGACACCTTCCAGGTCGCAACCCAGCCGGCCGGCGGCGCCCTCGGCGTGGCAGAAGTCGTGCTGGAAATCGATGAACAGCACCGCAGACGGCCCTTTGCGGGCCGCCCGCTCAATCCCGTTTCGCAGCGCCGGATCGGTCGTCATTGCACGGACCCCTTTGCGATCGCACCGTAGAGATGCGGCCGGCGATCCCGGAAACGGGTCTGCCGAAGCCTTTCGTCCAGCAGCAGGCCGTGATCGAGCGTGGCAATGGCCATGTCCGGCTCGCTTCCGAGTTTCGTGACGATGCTGCCGTCGGGAGCGGCAACGATGCTGCCGCCGCCGAAATCGATATTGTGATCCGTGCCGACGCGGTTCGCGATCAGCACGTAAGCCTGGTTTTCGTAGGCGCGCGCGACCGCGATCCCTTCGTAGAGCTGCGGGTTTTTCGGTTTCGGCGCGCACATCGGAACGGCGATCAGCTCCGCTCCCTGCAAAGCGAGGGAGCGCGCCGCCTCGGGGAAGGCAATATCCGCACATACCAGCATGCCGAGCTTGCCGTGCGGCATATCGACGACGCCAAGATCCGTGCCTTCCTCGAAATAGCGCTTCTCCTCGCGCGGCAAGTGAACCTTGATGTGTTGATGCTGCTGGCCGTCTCGCCCGAAGAATACGCTGACATTGCGCAGCACCCCGGCGATGCCGGGATGCCGCATCGCCAGACCCACGACGACCGAAATCTTGCTGTTCACGGCAAGCTCGCCCAGCGATTTGACGAGCGGCCCGTCGACCGGCTCGGCCGCATCCCACAATTTGCGCGCAAACGCCGCGTCATACGAGCGGACGAAGCCGGTATTGCTCAGCTCGGGAAGAACGACGAGATCGCACCCCTCCCTCGCAGCCCCGACGACGGCACGTTCCATCGCGTCGTAATTGCGGCCCGGATGCAATGCCTGAATCTGCGGCTGGACGATGGCGACCGTCACGTCACGCATGGTTTGAATCCATTGTTTGCTCGTCGCGGCTTCCCTCCAGGCGAATATCGGTGTCGACGCATGAGGGATGAGCGAAGTGTTTCATGGATTAGAGCGCAAAGGTGTAACCGCCATTGACGGGAATGACCTGCCCGGTGATCCAGCTTCCCCTTTCCGATGCCAGGAACGCGACCAGCCCGGATACATCCGACGGCTGCCCGTAGCGACGCACGATGTACCGGCTGAGCACCTTCTTCGAGCGCTCGATGGCCGCGGCATCCTGATAGTCGCGCGGCGTTCCCGGCGTATCCATCGCCGCCAGAGAGACGCAGTTCGCGGTGATGCCGTATTTCCCCACGGACGCCGCGAACGAGCGCGTGAAGCCGGCGACGCCGGCCTTGGCGGCGGAATAGGCTTCGGCATTCGGCTGGCCCATCCGGCCCGCATCGGAGACGATGTTAATGACACGGCCGAAACCGGCATCGACCATGCCCTTGCAGACGGCGCGGACGCAGTTCATCGCCCCATAGAGATTGGTCCGCAGATATCTGTCCCAGTCTTCTCCGGTCTGCTCCCAGAACGGCGTTCCGCCGATGCCGGTAGCTTTCGGTCCCGCATTGCCCGCATTGTTCACCAGAACCGAAATCGGCGCGATCTGCTTTGCGGCCAGTTCATGCATGGCCTGTTTCAGCGCATCCGCCGAAGCGACGTCGAAAGCGGCGGCGCAGGCCCTGCGGCCGAGCTGCTCTATCTCGCGAACGACGGTCTCCGCCCGGTCGCGATAGAAATCGTTCACGACGACCATATCGGCGCCGGCCTCGGCGAGTTCGAGGGCGATCGCGCGTCCTACGCCCTGGCCGGCACCCGTCACCAGCACGTTACCCTTGACCGCCACGCTTCCGCCTCCCGGCATGTTCTTTCCCTTTTTCTTCTTTCGGCGATCGGACGATGCCGCTTTCGGTAAGTTCCTCGCATTCCTTCTATGACAGGCCGGACCCGTCGAAACGGACGATCGCAGCCGCTCATGGCGCCAGCACACCCAGCTTCCGGGCGAAGGCAACGATCTCGTACGTGGTCTGCTGCGCGCCTTCGACCAGTATCAGGTGCCCGATCGAGTCGAGCACAACGAATTCCGACCCCCGGACGCGCTCATGCATCTGCTGCATGCCCAGGCCCGTTGGCCCCGCCATGATCGGCGTCATCACATCGAGCGCGCCGGTGATGAACATGGTCGGGCACGTAATCGCCGAAAGCGACGGCCCGCAATCCCATTTCTCCCGCATCAGCTGGTAGGCGCACCAGTCCTTGACATCGAGCGTCTCGAATGCCGCCAGCATCCTCGCGTAGGCGGGCGGGAACTTCTCGCTGTCGAAGAAGTCGCGGGTGAAGGCCTGCAAAGCCGTCAGTGTTCCCACGGCCCGCATTCCGATCCGCTCCGCGTTCTGACGCTTGATCTCGGAATCGATGAGTGCCTGACGGTCGTACTTGCCCATCGACGCCGAGACGATCAGGGCTTCGACCTTGTCCGGATACTTTGCCGCCATCTCGATGCCGACCGGGCCGCCGCCCGACGTCGCATGTACGCAGACGCGATCGATCTTCAACGCCTTCAGCAAGGCAATCGCCTCATCCGCCCAGTCGGAATAGGTTACCGAGGGCGGCGCGGCGTCGCTCGCGCCGAATCCGCTCATGTCGTAGTCGATAGTGCGGAAATACTCAGACAAGTACGGGCTGATGGCCGCAAAATTCGATTTTCCGAGACCCAGTCCGTGGATCTGCAAAAGCGGCGGGCCGTCGCCCCGCTGCTCGACGCAGAGCGTTCGCGCTCCGACCTTCTGGCGCGTGATCTGGCTTCCACCCGAACTCATTGGGTCCTCACCCCGAAGGCACGCGCGATCCCGACCGTCCGTTCCAGCAGAATCATCGCCAGGATCGCGATTCCGGTTACCGCGAAGCTCGCGGCCGAAAGCACCGGTGTCAGTTCCTCGGTCATGGAGTTGAACATGGCAACCGACAGCGGCGTCGTCCGCGGCGAGGCCAGGAAGAGCGACATCGGGACTTCGTCGAAGGAAACGACAAAGACCAGCGCCATGGACGCAATGATCGACGGCTTCATCGCGGGCAGGATCACGCGCAGGTAGATCCGCAGGGGCGATGCGCCCAGTGTCCGCGCGGCATCCTCCACCGAGACGTCCAGACTGCCGTAGCCGATCATGACCGTCCGCATGGCGAACGGAAACGTCACGATGACGTGCCCGAGAAACAGGGTACTGAAGTCGAGATAGACCCCGTACGACTTCCACATCTGCAGCGACGCGCTCGCCAGAACGATGATCGGCACCAGCACGGGCAGGTTGAGCGCCCCGAGCACGACTTTCGGCGCGAGACCCGGCGTCTTCTGGATGTAGCGGCCAAGCGCCAGCGACACGAGCGTGGTGGTGATCGAAACCAGCAGCGCCAAGCGTAGGCTGATGACAAAGCCCTGACGAAAATCCCTTTTGTTCCAAGCTTCCACAAACCAGTCGAAGCCGAATCCGCGCGGCGGGAAGACGGGAAATCGCGACGTGCCGAAGGCCGAGCCGAGCACCATGACCAATGGCAGCAGCGCGAACACTGCGATGAGCAAAGCAATTGTTCGCTGCCGGATCACGCCGTCACCCTTTTTGCGACTTCACGCGCGCGATCCTTCATCCGACGGACGAGCTGCTCGCTGAAAATGACCACGACGATGTTCAGCGCCAGCAGGAGAGTGCCGAGCGCCATGCCCCGTTGCGGGTCGAGGAACACCAGCATGGCGCGATAGATGTGTACCGTCAGCACGTTCATCGTGCCGCCGCCGATCAGCAACGGCGCGAGGATGGCACCGGCTGACAATCCGAAGACAATGACCCCGCCCGCGATCAGGCCCGGCACGCTGTAGGGGAAGATGATGCGGCGGAAGATGAGAAAATTACTGGCCCCGAGCGTTCTGGCGGCAGGCACGATTTCGCCAGGTATGTTCGACAGCGATACCAGCAGCGAGATCACCATATAGGCGTAATATTGGTGCGTGAGCGCGACCCAGACGGCGATTGTGGTGCCCTGCAGCCCGATTCCGAACATCGATTCGAAGGGACCGCCGGCGGAGAAGAAGATGTACCAGCCGAAGGTCCGCACCACCGCGTTGATCAGGAGCGGGGCCAGCACGATGATCAGGATCAGCGTCCTGATCTTGCGCCCGGACGCCATGAACAGAAGCCCCAGCGGATAGCCCATGGCCGCGGATGCGACGACGACCGCAAGAGACAGGCGCGCCGTGTTGAGGACGGCTTCGAAAATCTGCCGATTGGCGACGACGTCGATGAAGGATTCGAGGCTCGGGCTTCCGAACCCGGTTGCGTTCGAATACGGCATGAACGCAAAGCCGACCATCAGGCTCAGCGGCAGCAGAAAGCCGATGCAATAGGCCGCGAGCGGCAGCATCAGCACGATCGGCCATGCCCACCGGCGCAGGGTATCGAAGGCGATCCGCCGGCGGCGCCCTCCGGCCTCGGCGGATGAGGCAATAGCTGCCGGCATCACACCCGCTCTTGTTCGGAAGCGGCATGCCGGAAATACCGGCACAGTTCGGGATCGACGACGAGCGTGACCGTCGTTGCCTCAAGCGGCGCGTGATGCCCGTTCAGGATCGGCAACGCGGCGGAATTGGCGACGTAATAGGGCTGCAGGCTGCCCTGGCCCTCGACATCCATCCACAAGATGCACTGGCTGCCCGCCGGGATCACGTTCTTGACGACGCCGGTGATCAGGTTGCCTCCGGGCGACGTCTGCCCGGGCTGGGGATGGCCGATCGCGAGGTCGAGGACAGCATCGCGGCGCACCTGCACGACCCCCTCTCCGATAGCGCTCGCATCGAGCGGCTCGGCGAGCTGGACGTTCCAGATTCTTCCCCCGACCGTCACCTGCGCGTGCAGCCCGGCAGGCTGGCCGCCAGGCGCGCGCCCGGCGGATGCGAGCCAGTTCGATTCGCCGATGAACTGGCCGACAAACCGATTGCGGGGATTGAGGTACAGGTTGGCATAGCTGCCGATCTGCGCCACCGAGCCTTCGTTCATCAGCACGACACGGTCGGCCATGTGGGCGGCGTCCACCTGGTCGTGCGTAACGAGAACGGCCGTGATGCCGGCCTCGCGCAGACGCGACAGCAATTCGACGCGCATTTCCTCGCGCACCTGCGCGTCGAGGCTGCTGAACGGCTCGTCGAGCAGCAGCACATTGGGCTCGACCGCCAGAGCGCGCGCCAGCGCAACGCGCTGCTGCTGGCCGCCCGACAGCTCGCTGGGGAAACGGGCGGCGTAGGTCTGTGGCGGCAGGCGAACCAGTGCCATGTATTTCTTGAAGCGCGCCTCGCGCTCAGCCGCATTCACCTTGTTGGCCTTCAGGCCGAACATGATGTTTTCCAGCACCGTCATATGCGAGAACAGCGCATAGGACTGGAACATTACGCCGATCCGCCGCTCCTGCGGCGGAAGCGCGGTGATGTCCCGGCCTTTCAGCCGGATGCGGCCCCTGGTCGGCGAATCGAGCCCGGCGATCAGGCGCAGGATGGTGGTCTTTCCCGAACCGCTCGGTCCGAGGATGGCGACGATCTCGCCCTCGTTGACTTCGAACGACGCCGACCTGAGCGCGACGGCGTCGGCGTATTCCTTGCCTAGATCCTCGACCTGCAGCACGGGGGTCGACACCGCCCCAGCCGAAGCGCTTGTCATGGGCGTTTCCGCGGTTACACGGGGCGGCGTCTTGTGTGACGATTCAGGTGCGTGCAACTAACAGTCCCTTGAAGGTTTTCCGTTGCGAATGATGGCGCCGCAATTCATTTGAGAACCGACGTCCATGCCTGGCTCCAGGTCTTGAGCTTGGGAATGAATCCGGCGACGTCAGGCTGGATCACCTTCATCTCGCCGGTCGGATTGTAGAAGGTTTTCGTCACCAGTTCGGGCGGCAGGGTCATGCCCTTGCGCGTCGGCATGCCACCATTGAATTTCGCGGCCTCGGTCTGCGCCCACTCGCCGAGCAGGAAGTTGATGAACTTCTGCGCGTTCTGCGGATTCTTGGCGCCCTTGAGCAGAACCTGAATATTCTCGAAGCCGATGGCCCCTTCTTCGGGCAGCACGAAGACCACCGGCACGCCTGCCGCCATGGTGGAGTTGGTCTGCTGGTTCGCATTATAGGCGATCCAGGCCTTCCCGTTTCCGCCGAAAAGGTCGTTCATCAGCGGCGGATTCTCCGCGATACCGACCAGTCGGGGCTTCAGCTCCCTCAGCTTCTGCCAGAGCGGCTCCATGTTGGAAACGCTGCCGCCGAATTTCTTGGCCAGTTCAGGGAGCAGAACCTGCGTGAAGCTGTTGTCGAAACCGTAGATCGCCACATGCCCGGCGAGGTCCTCGCGCCAGAGATCGAGCCAGCTCGTCGGCGGCTTCAGGTTGTTGGCCTTGAACCGCTCGGCATTGTACTGCAGGCCGATCAGGAAGCGGCTGTCCTTGACGCCTACGTCATTGGGCAAACGAGCCCAGTCGAAGACGTTGGCCAGGTTGGTGACGATCTTCGGATCGAGAGGAGCGAAAATATCGGCCTCCGCGCCGAGCGGATAGACCGCGATGCCGGAAAGCATCATGTCGTATTCCGGCGCGTTCTTCGAGGCAATGGCCTTGGACATCGAAGCGGCGGCGGACAGGCCGGCCGTGTAGACGACGTCGATCCCGGTCTCCGCCTTGAACTTGGGAATGAGGATTTCAGTGAACAGCTTCTGATAGTTGCCGCCGAAGCCGTTCATGATGACGGCGCCTTCGGCACTGGCTCCGCCTTTCTTGGCAGAATCGGCGCTGTCGGAACCTGAATCGCCGCAGGCTGCGAGAACGAGGGCGCTAGCCACAAACGCGACGCATAAAGTCCACGGGCTATGGCGCACGGTATCTCCGGATTTCATACACGCTCCTCCTCTTCGGCAGGCCAGCTGCGAAAAAATCGACGCTTTTCACCTCACTTTCCAACGGTAACATCGGGTTTTTCGGCAAGGTATTGATATTAAGTTCAGCGCATCGGCACAAAACGATCCAACGCGACTGCATCGACCGAAAGCCATCCGCGACGGCGATCGTTCACGCGGCCTGTCGCCGAGCACACGGGCAGCAATATTGTCGCACCTGCCCATTCTGCGGGCACGGCTGACGCGCGAAGCGGAGGGGTTTCGCTTTGCCGCGACGACGCGCCCGTTGCGCCTGTCGCAACCATACGGCCTGCCACGGCGACAGGGATGGCATTCAAGGAATGTTCAGCGATGGCGGCCGCCCGATATTCTCAGGGCGATCCAATTCGGCCGAGACGACGGCATTCTAATGATCGGATCCCAAACTGCCCGATACTTTTCTCGCAACCACATTCATCATCCAATTCGGATCGACGCCTTGCGCCGAAGATTCATCGCTGCCGACAAATTCGTCCGGCTGGCGCTCGCCTTCCTTCACCAGCCATTCGATGAAGGCCCTCGCCGGCTTCGTGTCGGCAACTTCCTGCGGACAGACCGCGTAATAGCCGAGCTCCCGCCGCAACACGACGGGGGAAACCTGCATCAGCGTTCTGCGCGCAATGCCGGCCGCAATGTAGCGCCGTTGCGCAATCGCGACGCCCAGACCGTCATGGGCGGCCTGATACACAAGCAGCATATCCTCGAAGCTCAGGCGTCGGTGCGGAAGCTCATCCTCGATCCCTGCGATCGAAAGCCAATCCGTCCAATCGAGCGGTCTACGACCGTGCACAAGCAGCGACACGTCGCGCGGCCACTTGTCGGGCGAAATCCCGGAAAGCCGCTCCGCCACCGACGGCGCCGAGAACGCCACACTCTCGTCGCTAAATATCCTGAACGACTTCAGATTCGGCCAGGTGCCGTTTCCGTACCGGATGGCAATTTCGAGCGAGCCGCGCGAGAAATCCGCCGAACGGAATCCGGATTCGATATTCAGCTCGATTTCCGGATGCTCGCGCTGGAACAAGCCCAGCCGCGGCATCAGCCAGTGCACCAGCAATGTCGTATAGGCGCGCAGCACGACAGGTGCCTTGCCGGAAGACGAGCGAACCTGCGCGGTCGAATCCGCGATCGCGCGGAAAGAACGGTTGAGCGCCAGCGCATAGCGCCGCCCGATTTCGTTCGGAACAAGGTGTCCGCCGCCGCGCTCGAAGAGCGTGACGCCGAGATAGTCTTCAAGCTTCTTGATGTGGCGGCTGACGGCGGTCGGCGTGACAAAGAGTTCCGCGGCGGCCCCATTCAAGCTCCCGGCCCGAACAGTGGCCTCGAAGGCGCGCAGCGCGTTGAGGCGCGGTAATCTCAAAGCAATCTCCGATACTTAGCAAGAAAAATGACCGCCGTAATTAGTCTAGGCGAGCGGTTTCCGGATAGCAAGACTCGACGGGCGCGCGTCGATTGTCCGATGCCCGCTTCGAAGCGGTCGCGGTAACTGAATCCGCTCACCTGAAATCACCAAGGTCAGGCGCCTGCCTCTTCGTGGGCGACGACGACTTCTTCGCGGGCGGGCAACTCGCCCGTGATCAGGAACGGTTCCATCTTCCGCGCCACCAGCTCGCTCGCCTCATGCTGCAGATTGTGGCCGACATCCCGAAGATGGATGAAGGATACCCGCGGGATCAGCCCGGCCCGTCGTTCAATCTCCGCAAGGCTGACCCTGGGAGCGTCATGCAGACCGGTGCTGAATGTCAGGACCGGCGCTCTGATATTCCGCAGGCATTCGTCCCATTGCTCCAGAACATAGCTTACGCCGTTGGGCGGGTAGAAGCGCGGATCGAAGGCCCAGGTGAGGCCGCCGCCGGGATGCGGGCGCGACACGTGGCGCGAGAGAAATTCGGCTTTATCGCGTGCGAGCCGCGGGTTGGCCGCCTGCAGCCGATCCGCCATGGCCTCCGCGGTCGGATAGCTATGCGAGCGCGGCGAGCGGCTGAGCTTGTCCAACCAGTCCTGCACGCGGCGCGGCGTCTGGGCGGCGGCGCTGCCACCGACGAGAAAGCCGTCAAGCGCCACCATGCGGCAAACGCGGTCGGGTCTGACGCCGGCATAGGTGGTTCCGACATGGCCGCCGAGGCTGTGCCCGACGATAACGGCCGGCTCGTTCGGAAGAAAACGGTCGACCAGCGCGTCGAGGTCGGCCAGATAGGCCTGCAATTCATAATTCCCCGGCGTCCAGTCGCTCTGTCCGTGGCCGCGCCAGTCGGGCGCCACGATGTACCAGCGCTCCCGCAAGGCGTCGATCAGGAACTGGAACGTCGCCGAGGCATCGCGCCCCCCATGCAGGAACAGCAGCGGCGGATCGCGCTCATCGCCCCAAACCCGGACATGATAGTTCAATCCGCGAAGCGGGACCTGCAGCGACCTCGATGGCTTGATCGGCTCGTAGATGGACATTGTCATGACGTCTTGTTCGGCCGGCGCGTCGATAGCCTGCTGAGATTGGGTGTGTCTGCCCGCAATGTCACGGCACCGCGCCGTCGCCATTGAAGGCGATATCGCGCATGTGTCGCGCAACATCCGACGCGGTCGCGCTCCAAACACCGTCGGCACGGCTCAACGCGGCGAGAATCTCTTCGAGATGGACGGTCATATACGCCTTGCCGAGGACCCAGGGATGGATATGCAGCCCGAGGAAGCGTCCCGAAACCTCTCCTTCCGCGTGAAGTCTTTCGAACGCACGCAGGAACAGAGGCGGGTAATTCCACGGCAACATGCGACGATGATAGACGAGTTCGACATCGTCCAGGCCCGACTGGTACGGAATCGAAATGAGCCCGCCCGATGTCATGGGATACGGCTGATCGTCATTGGACCAATCGGCGACATACAGCATGCCTGCCTCGCCGAGAATCGTCGGCGTGCGGCTGGACTCGCCAAAGCCGGGACCGCACCAGCCGACCGGGCGCGCTCCGCAGTTCTTTTCCACCGTGTCCAGGCAGCCGCTTATGAATTTCCGCTCGTCCTCGGACGAAAGACGGCTGGATAGCATTGCGTTCGCATATTCGCCGTGGGCGGCAAACTCGTACTGCCTGGCCCTGAATTCGCCGACCAATTCCGGATAACGCCCGGTCGCGGAGCTTCCAGCCGCCACCGTTACCCGAAATCGATGGCGGTCTAGCGCATCCAGGATTCGACTCATCCCGATCCTGTTTCCGTAGTCGAACCAAGATCGGGTCAGATAGTCGAACGACGCGCTGCGTGCGACCTGGCTGAATCGAGGATCGCCGACCGCATGATCCGGCAGATCCAGCGACCAGTCTTCGAAATGAAGAAAGATGCACAGCGCAACCCGTTGATTGCCGGGCCACTTCAATGCCGGTCGGGACGGCAGCGGCGAGAAACGAAAGTGATCGTGGTCGAGTCGGGATTTTCCGTTCATATGCATGCTGCCGGCTATCCACGGGCCCCGATCGGCGCGCGGCTCACCTTGGTATCGATTTCATCGAAATGGGCCCTCAACTGCGGCAGATAGTTGATGCGCCACCAGTCGAGAATCTCGCCACCGGTCGCGTTCCACACCCCTTCATGCTGCATCATGTAGGACAGAGCACCCTTCACCGACTCGATGTATTGCGGATTTCCCACGATGTAGGGATGCAAGCCGATGCACGCCACGCGCCCCTGCTCGGAGCCTTCCATGTAAAGACGGTCGAAATAGTCCCTGAGCAATCGCGCAAAATCATCTCCGCTGGCATGCGGAAACATCCGGTTGAAGAACATTCCGTCGTTGGCATCGAGCTGATACGGCATCGAGACTATTTCGCCGTTCCTGCCTCGCACCGGAAAAGGCTGATCGTCAAATACCCAATCGCAGAAATACTCGATCCCCGCATCGATCAGCAGGTCCACGGTGTTGGGTGTGTACGACACCATCGGCGCAAACCAGCCCCGGAACGGACGTCCGGTGAGCCGCCTGCTCATCGAAAGGCAATCGTCGATCAGCTTCTTCTCGCGCTCCCTCGAATATCCCCATACGGGGCGCGAGTTGTAGACGCCATGACAAATGATCTCCCATTCTCGCTGTTCGCACGCTTCCATGATTTCGGGAAAACGTTCAAAGACCCCCAGGTTGAGGGAAGCGCTGCATTTGATCTGCAATTCACCGATGACATCGAACAGGCGCCAGACGCCGACCCGATTACCGTAATCGCGCTGGGAATAACCGAGAATGTCCGGATGCGGAGAGCGAGGCCAAGGGTCGCGCTCTCCGGGATCCTCCGGAATATACTCGTAATGCTCGATGTTAGGGACGACCCAAAGCGCAACGCGCGCGCCGTTCGGCCACCGCAGCGGGGGCCTGTGTCGAATATTCGAATAGCGGTAGGCCGGGTTGGTCATCTTGCCTCATCGGGGCTGCGATGTGCATCCGACACATCGCTATCGCCCGACACGCGCACGCCCATTGGGTCAGCGTTTCCGCCGCTCTCGATCGAGCCAGGCACCGGCTTCGCGATCGAAACGACGTTCATAGACGGAGCGGGAACTGAGATCCACCTTGCGGACCTTTCCGTTGCCGGTCCTCGGCAGCGATTCGACCGGCTCGATATATCGGGGCACGTATTGGCGCGGCAGCCGATCCACAAGAAAGCGCATCAAATTCTCGATCGCCGCATCCTCGTTCTCAGGCTGTCCGCGCCAGACGATGCAGGTATGAATGTCTTCCTCGCCGAGCGTGCTTGGAACGCCGATGGTGCCGCATTCGAGAACATCCGGATAGCGCATGATCTCTTCGTCGATCTGCTCGGAAGAAATATTGACGCCGCGCCGACGAATGGTGTCGCCGATCCTTCCCAGAAAATGCAGCTCGCCTTCGGCCGTCAGAAATCCGCTATCGCCGGTGTGGTGCCACAGGTTGCGAAAGGCGCGCATGGTTGCCCGCAGGTCGTTGTAGTAGCCGAGCATGATGTTCTGCGGATTGCGGGGGCGGACGACAATTTCTCCAACCTCGCCGGCGGGAAGCGGGCGGTCCAACGCATCGACCACCCTCAACTCGATTTCCGGGAGTGGACGGCCGACATTGCGGCTGCCCTCTTCCGCGCCGCCGCGTCGATACGTGATGACTCCGACTTCGCCTTGCGCGTATATCTGCAGGAGCGTCGTATTGAAACGCTCCTCGAATTCCTTGTTCGGCCAGGCCGAATTCAGATAGCGGACCGAATGGTTCCGGTCCGCGTCGCTTTCCGGCTGTTTCAGCAACATCGGCACCAGCGAATACACGATATGCCCCAAGGTGGCCTTGTGATCCCGGGCATCGCTCCAGTAATGACTGGCGCTGAAGCGCGATGCGCTGACCATCGTTCCCCCGACTTGCATCGTTCCGATCGCGCCCATGATGCCGGCCAGGCCGTGATAGAGCGGGAGCGGCGAATACAGCACGTCGTCGCACTCGTACATCATCGCATGGTTGGTCGCCATCGACCGCGCCAGGAGATGCAGATGGCAGAACATGATGCCCTTGGCGGGCCCTGTCGTTCCCGACGTGAAACGAATCGAGGCGAGGTTCATGCCGTCGACCTTTTCCCAGGCCCGGGCCGTCGGTCCGGGCTCGCATAATTCGACAAGGCTCGTCACCCGCACGTTGCAGCCAATCGCGCCAAGGCGGCGCTTCGCGGCCTGTTCGTCAAAAGGGCCGGCCACCACGATGAGCATGAGCTGCGGCAGATACGGGCGGACCTCCTCGTCCGTCAGGCGGTCAAACCCGTCGGCGTCGGTGACGACAAGCCTGGCGCCGACCGTGTTCAAGGCATTCAGGAGCGTGGTCTTCTTGAATTCGTAGCTGATCGGTATGTCGACAATGCCGGCAAAATGATATCCGCACCATGCGGCGATGAAGTCGCGCCCGTTCGGCAGGAAGATTGCACCAACCGTTCCCAATTCAATCCGGTGATCCGCGCTCAGCCGCGATCCGACAGCCGAACCGATCGTCGCCAGGTCGCCATAGGTGAAGGGGGATGCCTGCTGGCGTGCAAATTCGATGAACGGCTTGCCGCCGAGGCGCTCGGCTTGATCCAGCATTGTTCGCGGTACTGTTCGGCGGCGTTCTTCATCGATCGATTTCATTTCAGGCTTTCTTGACGTTTATTTCGAAGAATGCAGACCGCTGGAGCATCGGCCGGCAGCGTCGCTACCGTTTGACGATTCGCACTGGCGCCCAGTCGCCGGTCCCACTGCCGCGGCAAATCCGGGCCGCGCTCACGCGCACTCCTCTCTGTGCCGGCATTGACGAGGTTGCTCGTTATCCAGCACCGCGCCCAAAATATCACCCGCCGTCTTGCCGGGTATTGATTTTAAGTTCAGCAGGCCCGCACAAAACGGTTCGGCTGCACCGGCGCAGCTCGAGATCGCGCGGATCGGCTGTTTGCCGTGCACGCAGTCTCAGTCGCTCATTGCTTTGGCCAATTCTTTTTCAAATATCCCTTGTCGACCTTTCCGGTCTTTCCCAACGGCAGTTCCGGCAGAAAGACGATCTGCCGTGGCACTTTGAAATCCGCGAGCTCGATCGCCGCAAACGCCTCGATTTCCCTTTCCGATACCTGCGTTCCGTGGCGCTTCACCACAAAGGCCACGGGCACCTCGCCAAAGACCCGGTCCGGAACACCGATAACGGCCACATCCTGAACGGACGGATGGCGTCCGATAACGGACTCCACTTCCGACGGGGCGATATTGGCACCGCCGCGGATGATGACGTCCTTGATGCGGCCGGAAATGTAATAATAGCCGCGCGCGTCGCGATAGCCGAGGTCGCCGGTCCTGAACCAGCCGTCGAGAAGGACGGACGCCGTCATGGCGGGGTCTTTGTGATAACGCTTGATCATGGACGGCCCGCGCACCAGCAGCTCTGCATGAACGCCGGCCGCGCTATCCTTGTTCTCGGCATCGAGCAGTTTCGCGGCGGCTCCGGGCGCCAGCCTGCCGACCGAACCGTTCGGAACGTCGCCGCTGTCCGAGGCGTATACGCCAAATACCGGCGTGCATTCGGTCATGGCGTAATAGTCCCAGACGGCCTTTCCGAACCTTCGCTCGAAACGGGCCTTCAATTCGGCAGCCAGCGGAGATCCGGCACAGATCAGCGCGCGCATCCGGGAAAGATCGAATCTAAGGTTCCGCTGCTCCGCATATTCCAGCATCATGGCGAACATCGTCGGCACGCCGTGGAACACCGTGGCCCGGTGCCCAACCAGCGCTTCCAGTACGTCGCCCGGATGAAAGCGCCGCAGGATGACGATCCGCTGTCCCGCTTGCAGGCTGACTGCGGCGGCAGTCGAGAGTCCGTATAGATAGCCGAGCGGCAGCGCGACGAGCGTGACGTCGTCTTCCGACAGGCTCCACATTTCCCGCAGCGAGGTCGCGGCCGCCAATTGCGCCGCATGATCGAGCACCACCGCCTTCGGGGCTCCTGTCGAACCCGACGTGTAGATGATCAGAAAGTCGTCGTGCGGATCGACCTGGGCGGCGTCCGATGGGTTCGGCTTTTGCGCAAGAAAGGCGCCGATCGGGCGGCACATTTTGCTCGGAAGCCCATGACCGGCGATCTGCGCGCCGACATCGTCATGCAGCAGCAGCTTTGCGGCACTGTCGCGCGTGGCGTAAGCGGCCTCCGTCGCCGTCATGTTCGGATTGATGGGCACGAATACCGCGCCGAGCTTGGCCGCCGCATAGTAGAAATGCACAAAGGCGGGATGGTTCTGAGAATAGACCGCGAAGGCGTCGCCATAGCCTACGCCGCCTGCGGCCAGGCACGCCGCAGCGGCGTCGACATCCCCGAGCAGGCTTGCGAAGGACGCCTCGTTCTTCTCGAAAACGAGAGCGACCTTGGCCGGATTTGCGGCGGCGACCCTCTTGAGCGCGTGATACGCGGTACGGACACCTTCACGCGACATCGTTCCTCCTCGCCGCCAGCGAGCCGACTGCGCCCGGCTGCGCTCAAAAGTTCGACCCGTTCCTACGACTTGAAACCCGACATCAGAATCTCGATCTGACAGCGCGCAACAGCTTCGGGGGAAATTCCTCTATCTTCGCGGTACCAGATGTAGAGCCAGTTGCAGGCGCCGAATATGCTGCTCACCACAATGGGGGTCGGCAGATCCTTGAACAGCTTCGCTTCGACGCCGGCCCGATACACCTGCTCGATCATGCCGGCATATTCCTTGCGCAGCTGCTTCACGAGTTTCTGCCGCTTGGACGAGACTTCGGTCTGGTCCTTGAAGAAAATCGCCGTCCATTCGCGCCGGGTCATCACCTGCATGGCATGCGCACGGATCATGGCGGCCAGCGCCTTATCCGGCGGCAGGTTTCGCGTGAGGATGTCCGCGGCAAGATCGATGTAGGATTTGTAGCTCTCCTCGGTGATCGCCCAGAGAATTTCCTCCTTGTCCGGGAAGTAGTAATAGATGGCCGACTTGGTGAACCCGAGATCGCTGGCGATATCGCCGACGGTAACGGCCCGGTAGCCGCGCTCCGCAAACAATCGT
The DNA here is from genome assembly GCA_050246095.1 of Pseudorhodoplanes sp. Taxonomy (GTDB): domain Bacteria; phylum Pseudomonadota; class Alphaproteobacteria; order Rhizobiales; family Xanthobacteraceae; genus Pseudorhodoplanes. The sequence continues at coordinate 4,412 of JBFWWQ010000006.1, read as the reverse complement.
GCGGCCGACTTGAGCACCTCCTCGCGGACCTGCGCCTGCTTTGCCAGCTTCAAGTTTTGCCGTATCGCGCTCATTCCTGACCTGCCCGTTTCCCTGACCGTCCGTCTTGCTGCGCAACGACGGCGCCCTGCCGCATGCCCATGTCGCGGTCCAGAAATCCGCGAAGCCCTTGCGCAAGCTCCTTGTGCAGGGGTTTGGGTTTGCGGCCCTTCAGATCGAAATAGATGGAGACCATTTCACAGGTCGAGGCCGGCTCCGCCCGATCCACATCGAAAAGCTCGTGGAGGCTTCTCACGGACGTCGTGCCTATCTTCGTTATCCGGCTGACAACCTTGTACAGCGACCCGACCGCCAGTTCATGCTTGAAGCGGGTGAGGTGCTCGGCATCCACCCATCCTTCATCGCGCTGCTTGACCCACGATGCGCTATAACCGGCCGCGTGAACGAGGTGCCACATCGCCTGGTCGTAGGCGCCCGTATAGGCCTTGACGTTCATATGGCCCATGACATCGCAATCGTGCGGGTACACGACGCCGCGATAGGTCTCGATGGCAGAGGACGTCTGCATAGCGCTACAGAAGTTCCTTGCGCACCATCATGACCTTCCATTCGCCTTCCTGCACCACCTCATTTCGCTGATTGCACAGCTGAACTTTGAAATTGACGATCCCCTGCCCCTTGCTGGTAATCCGCTTCGACGCCACCTCTTCCTTCACATGGATGGTGTCGCCGATCTTGATCGGGCCTCGCATATCCCAGGTCATGCCGAGAAACGCGATCGCCGTTCCTTCCTTGATTCCCAGCCGGCTTTCCAGCCCGGTCGCGATGGCGAACCCGGCGGGGCCATGCAGCAGACGGGCCTTGTATATGGTCGTTTTTGCAAACTCGTCATCCGTATGAATTGGATTATGGTCGCCGGTCATGGCGGCAAACATGACGACGTCGGCCTCGGTGATGGTGCGGCGCGGAGTGACCCACTTTTCGCCGACCTGCAGGTCTTCGTAGTAACGGGCGCGCGGACCCACGCTCGCGAAAGCATCTATTTCCGTTGCCGACATGTCGTTTCTCCTTCTTCTTGAGCTTCAGTGCCGCGCGTTGGCGCGAAACGTTTCGGCCGCCTGCGCCATTTTCAGAAAGCGCACGCCCGGACGGTGCTTCATCTCGCCGATCAGGGTGGACAGCATTTCAATTCGGGGGCCGCGCCCGATCACCTCGGGGTGCATCGTGAGCGTGAACACACCATCCCGTACATGTTCATGGCAGTAGCGGAACTCCGCGAGCCAGATTGCAAGCACCTCGTCCGGCGCTCTCAGGCCCGCATTCATCGGCCTCGCGACGTAATGAAAGTAGGGAAAGTCGTCGAGCTCCCAGGCGACCGGGAGCTCCACCACCGAACTCTCCTTGCCGGGCAGAAAGCGGCTCGAGGCGTCGAGACGGTCGCCGGAGCGGGCCCAATGCGGGCGAAAGTCATCCATCATCAGGCTGCTGTCGTACCGATAGCCCCGCTCCGCCAGGAGATCGACGGTGTGATCGCTCAGGTCCCACGCCGGAGACCGGTATCCCACAGGCTTTGTACCGGCGATCCGCGTCAGCGTCTCTTCGGCGCGCACCAGAATTGCCTTCTCCTGCTCGCGCGACAAGCCTACCGGCGTCTCGTGAAGGAAGCCGTGCGCGGCCACCTCGTGACCGCGCCTGGCGATTTCGGCAACGACGGAAGGGAAAGCTTCCGCCGTGTGCCCCGGCACAAAGAACGTGGCGGAGACATCATGTCTGGCGAGAACGTCCAGCACGCGCGGAACGCCGACCCGGGCGGCGTATTCGCCGCGCGAAAGCGGGGTCGCCGTCGCAAGCTTGAACGTGGTGATCCAAAGCGAATAGGCGTCGAAATCGAAGCTGAGGCAGACGCTCGTCATCCGGCCAACCCCAGTTCCGAAAGCGACTTTCCTTGCAGCAGACTGCGCGCGATCACGATCTTCTGGATATCGTTCGTCCCCTCGCCCACAATATAGAGCGGGGCTTCCCGAAACAGCCTTTCGGCCTGCACGGTGCGGATGTAACCGTAGCCGCCATGCACACGGACCGCGTCCGTAACGGTTTCGAACGCGGCCTCGCTGGCGACGAGCTTCGCCATCGCACACAGCATCCCGGCACTGCGCCCTTCCGCCTTGGCCCTGGCGGCTTCCGCCGTCATGGCACGGGACGCGGCCGTCCGGCTCGCCATTTCGGCAAGCCGGAACTGAATGGCCTGGAAGCCGGCGATTTCCGTGCCGAAGGCGCGCCGCTGCTTGGAATACGCGATCGATTCGCCGAGCGCGGCGATGGCCAGGCCGTTGGCGCTGGCGGCGATCGCAAGGCGGCCGGTGTCGAGCCCGTCGAGGATCTGCGCGAGCCCGCGACCCGGCTTGCCGCCGAGCAAGGCATCCAAGGGGACCTTGATATCCTCGAACTTGATCTCGCACGTATCGACGAGATCGAATCCCATCTTGTGATAGGTTCCGGACGCCGAAACCCCACTCTCCCGCTTTTCGACAAGGAAGAGACTCATGCCGTCCTTGGCGGGCTTGGCGGCGGGATCGGTCTTGACCAGCACCAGAAGAAGTCCCGCCTTGTCGCCATTGGTAACGAATATCTTGGTGCCGGCGATCGCGTATGCGTCGCCGGCCCGCTTGGCGACGGTGCGGATGGCCTGCAGGTCAGACCCGCCGGTGTCTTCCGTCAGGCAGATCGCTCCGCGCAACTCGCCCGTTGCCATGCGCGGCAGATAACGACCCCGCTGTTCGTCCGTCCCGTGATTCCTGAGGGCCGAGGCCACGGTTGCATGGCTGTTGATGTAGGCCGCGAGCGTCGTCCAGCCGCGCGCGACCTCCTCCATCACCGCGACAAAGGCGGGCAGCGACAGCCCAAGCCCGCCGAACTCGGCCGGAACGGCGATGCCGAACAGACCGAGTTCCGCGGCTTTCTTGACCAGCGCGTCCGGATAGAGGCCCTGCTGCTCGAACGTATCGGCCCGGGGGCGTACCTCGCGGTCAACGAACCGCACCACACCCTCGACGATCGCTCTTTCTTCTTCGTTCATCAGCGTGACACCCGTTCCCGGACGACAACCCTATTTCTTGGGCCAGATCGCCGGCGCGGAGGCAGTCTCGATCGGATAAACCGTCCTGGGCACGCCGTTCTGCCACTGCACGATCACGATGCCGGCGTCGATCCGCCGTCCGGCCTCGTCGAAACGGACGCGGCCGCCGCTGTAGAATTTTGCGGCACCGTCCTTCAGGTCGATCTTGCGCAGCACTTCCGCCACCTTCTTGGGATCCGCGACGCCGGCACGCTCGACCGCTTCTTTCAGCAACCACATGTCCCCATAGGCATAGATGGCGTCCTGGGTCATCCACGCTTCGTTGAACTTGGCCTTGAAGCGCTTTTCGATATCGGCGTCGTCCTTCGACGGCCAGCCGACGAGCAGGGTCATCAGTCCGTTGATCTTGTCGGCATTGAGCAGATTGAGGAGATCGGGCGAGGCCGCCTGCGCACCGCTCGCGATGACCGGCAGCTTGCCTTGTCCCATTCCGAACTCACTGAGCTTCTCGACGATCAGCTTCACGTCCTGGATGCCGGTGGGCAGCGCGAGCAGCATTTCCGGTCGCGACGCACGAACCTTCTGCACCAGCGACGTGGCGTCGGCGAGCGGCGGCGTGAACGTCTCGTCGACAACGAGCTTCAGGCCGGCCTTCTCGAAGCCGCCCCCGCGCAGCGGCGCCAGGATGCTCTGCGGTGACGGCGTGTTGTCGGTCAGAACGCCGACGGAGCTCGGCTTGCCGCCGGAGGCCTTCTCGGCGAGTCCCATGATGGTGGGGAGCGCGAGCTCCGCCTGACGCTTGCCGCCGGCCGAGGTCTGGAACACATACTTGAAGCCGCGGCTGGTGATCTGGTCCGAGAAGGAAATCGTCAGCCACGGGATTTCCGCCCGTTCCGTCACTTCCGTCACGGCGAGGCTGAATGAGCTCAGCCAGGCGCCGGTGCCGCCGACGAGTCCCGGCGTTTCCGCGATCAGACGCTGGGCCGCATTGCGCGCCTTGTCCGGCGAATCGCCGGCATCGCCGATTACGAGCTTCATCTTGGCGCCGCCGAGCGCCTTGATCCCGCCGGCGGCATTGATGTCCTCGATCGCCAATTCGGCGCCTTGGCGCATGGATTGCCCGCCGCGCGCCCAGGGGCCGGACAATGGCGCGATCAGCGCCACCGGAACGTCCGCCGCCTGCACGGCCGTCGCTCCCAGAAGAATCGACACCATCGAAATGGTGAAAAGCTTTGTCTTTCGTAACGTCATGTTCCTTCTCCTCTCGCTTATTATCCTTGCCCGCCGACATAGGCGTCTTTCATGCGCCCGTCGGCGGCCAGCTCTTCCGGTCGTC
>JBFWWQ010000005.1:0-30097 GCA_050246095.1 Pseudorhodoplanes sp. | reverse complement strand
ACCCCGTTGCGTGACAGGATGCGCGGTCGGTTCATCACATTCGAGGGCGGGGAGGGCACCGGCAAGTCGACGCAGGTCGCCCGTCAGGCCGAGCGCCTGCGCGGTTGCGGTTTCACCGTTCTCACCACGCGCGAGCCGGGCGGCTCGCCCGGGGCCGAAATCATCCGCCATGTGCTCTTGTCCGGTGCCGCCAAGCCGCTCGGTCCGGAAGCCGAGGCGATGCTGTTCGCCTCCGCCCGCGACGACCATCTCAACCAGACCATCCGGCCGGCGCTCGGCCGCGGCGAATGGGTGATCTGCGACCGTTTCGCGGATTCCACGCGCGTCTATCAGGGCGTGGTCGGCCGCGTCGACCTGCGGCTCATTCACCGGCTGGAGCGGCTGGTGGTGGGCGAGACGCGGCCCGATCTGACGATCATCCTCGACTTGCCTGCGGAGATCGGGCTCGCGCGCGCGCAGGCGCGGCGCGGCACCGGCGAGGGCGATCGTTTCGAGACCGAGACGCTCGATTATCACGGGCGGCTGCGCGACGCCTTCCGGCAATTGGCGCTGGAGGAGCGCGACCGCTGCGTGCTGATCGACGCGCAGGGCAGCGCGGAAAGCGTCGCCGAACGCATCTGGGCGATGGTCGAGAGCCGGCTCATACCGCCGGCCGATCCGGTCCGGGGAGCGGCCGAGTGAGCGAGGAGAACGACGCCGGCACGCAGAGCGATCCGCGCACGACCTTCGATCTGATCGGGCATGAAGCGGCGGAACAGGCGCTGCTCTTAGCCTACCGGTCGGGACGCATGGCGCATGCCTGGCTGATCGGCGGTCCGGCCGGCATCGGCAAGGCGACGCTCGCCTGGCGCATGGCGCGCTTCGTGCTGGCGCATCCCGATCCTTCCGCCGCCGCCGTGCAAGGCGCGTCCTCGCTCGCCGTGGCGCCGGACGATCCGGCAAGCCGCCGCATCGCCGCGCAGGCGCATCCCGATCTGTTCGCGCTGGAGCGCGTGCCTGACGACAAGGGCAAGCTCTATTCGGTGATCCGGGTCGAGGAGACGCGGCGGCTGGTGCGCTTCCTCGGATCGACCGCGGGTGCCGGAGGCTGGCGCGTGGTGCTGGTCGATTCCGCCGACGAGCTCAACCGCGAGAGCGCGAATGCGCTGCTCAAGGCGCTGGAAGAGCCGCCCGCGCGCACCTTGTTCCTGGTGGTCAGCCACGCCCCGGGGCGGCTCCTGCCCACGATCCGTTCCCGCTGCCGCCACCTCATGCTGCGCGCGCTCGCCCCCGAAGCGGTCGCGCAGGCGGCCGCGATCGCGCTCGGGCGCGATGCCGGGGAGGCCGAGATCCGCGACGCGGCGGTCCTTGCCGAAGGCAGCGTCGGCCGCGCCGTCGCGCTTCTGGACGGGGACAGTTTGAAATTCCGCCAGGCACTCAACCGTCTCCTCGACGAATTGCCGCGGCTCGATGCCGCCGCCCTGCACAATCTGGGCGACAAGGTGAATGCCGGCGACCGCGCCGAGTTCGAGAACGCGCTGGCGGCGATCAACACCTGGCTGTCGCAGCGGTTGCATGCGGACATGGGCAATCCGCCGCGGATGGCGCGCCTCGCTTTGGCCTCGGAACGGATCAACCGCGCCGCGCGCGAGGCGATGGCCTTCAATATCGATAAAAAGCCTTTGATGTTCAGTATCTTCGGCACGCTTGCGGAAGCCGCGGGCGGTTGATAGCAACGGCCCGGAGCGGCGCCGCCCCCGCACAAGCAGTCCCGAATGGCCGACAGACCCCGCTATTACCTGACCACGGCGATTTCCTATCCCAACGGCGTGCCGCATATCGGCCATGCCTATGAGGTGATCGCGACCGACGCCATCGCGCGCTTCATGCGGCTCGACGGCTACGACGTGTTCTTCCTCACCGGCACCGACGAGCACGGGCAGAAAATCCAGCAGACCGCCGCGCGCGAAGGGGTGAGCCCGCGCGAATTGCTGGCGCGCAACGTGCCGCGCTTCCAGGCGATGGTGGAGCGCATGAACTGCTCCAACGACGCCTTCATCCGCACGACCGAGGACCGCCACCACGCCTCCTCGATCGCGATCTGGGAACGCATGCAGGCGAACGGCGACATCTATCTCGCCAAATATGCCGGCTGGTACTCGGTGCGCGACGAGCGCTATTTCGCCGAGGACGAGACGCATCTCAACGACAAGCAGGTACGGCTCGCCACCGAAACCGGCACGCCGGTCGAATGGGTGGAGGAGGAGAGCTATTTCTTCCGCCTGTCGGCCTATCAGGACAAGCTGCTCGACCTTTACAAACGCCATGCGGATTTCGTGCTGCCGAAGGAGCGCATGAACGAGGTGGCGAGCTTCGTGCGCGGCGGCCTGCAGGATCTGTCGATCTCGCGCACCACCTTCGACTGGGGCATCCGCGTGCCCGGCGCCGACAAGCACATCATGTATGTCTGGGTCGATGCGCTGACGAACTACATCACCGGCGTCGGCTATCCCGACACCGACGGCGCGATGTTCAAGCGCTACTGGCCCGCCGACCTGCACGTCATCGGCAAGGACATCGTGCGCTTCCACGCGGTCTATTGGCCGGCCTTCCTGATGTCGGCGGGGCTTGCGGTGCCGCGGCGCATTTTCAGCCACGGATTCCTGTTCAACCGCGGCGAGAAAATGTCGAAATCGGTCGGCAACGTGATCGACCCGTTCTCGCTCGCCGACGCCTACGGCGTCGATCCGCTGCGCTTCTTCTTCCTGCGCGAGGTGCCGTTCGGGCAGGACGGCAATTACAGCCACGAGGCGATCGTCAACCGTATCAATGCCGACCTCTCCAACGATCTCGGCAATCTGGCGCAGCGCTCGCTGACGATGATCGGCAAGCAGCTCGACGGGGTCCTGCCGCAGCCGGGAGCCTTCTCGGAGAACGACCGGGCGATCCTGGCCGCGGCCGACGGCATGATCGGGGCGGCGCGCGAGGCGATGCAGACGCAGCAGCTCAACCAGGTGCTCAACGCGGTCTGGGCCGTGGTCGCCGACGCCAACCGCTATTTCGCGGGCGAGGCGCCCTGGGCTTTGGCCAAGACCGACAAGGCGCGCATGGGCACGGTGCTCTATGTCACCGCCGAGGTGATCCGCCAGGTCGCGATCCTGGCGCAGCCGTTCATTCCGGATTCCGCCGGCAAGCTGCTCGACCTCTTGGCGGTGCCGGAAGGCGAGCGCGATTTCGCGACGCTTGGCGGCGCCAAGCGCCTGCCGGCCGGCGTGAAGCTGCCGGCGCCGGCGCCGGTCTTCCCGCGCTACGTCGAAAAGGAAGCGGCGGCGCCCGCACCCTGACATGCTGGTCGACAGCCATTGCCATCTCGACTTCCCCGATTTCGCCGACGACCTCGACGCGCTGGTCGCGCGCGCGCGGCAGGCCGGTGTCGGGCGGATGGTGAGCATTTCCACGCGGGTGCGGAAGTTCGAGCCGCTGCTGGCGCTCGCCGAGCGCTATCCGGACGTGTTCTGCACCGTCGGCACGCATCCGCACCACGCCGCCGAGGAGCCGGACGTAACCGCCGCCGACCTTGTGGCGCGCACGCGCCATCCCAAGGTGGTGGGCATCGGCGAAGCCGGGCTCGACTATCACTACGATTTCAGCCCGCGCGCGGCGCAGGAGCAGGGCTTCCGCCGCCATATCGCCGCCGCGCGCGAGAGCAACCTGCCGCTCGTCATCCATACCCGCGAAGCCGACGACGACACGCAGCAGATACTGGAGGAGGAAATGGGGAAGGGCGCCTTCTCCGCCGTGCTGCATTGCTATACCGGCGGGCTGAAACTGGCGCAGCGCGCCGTCGCGCTCGGGCTCTATGTCGGCTTCACCGGCATCGTGACCTTCAAGAAATCCGATTCGCTGCGTGAAATCGCGGCGGCGCTGCCGAGGGAACGGATTCTGATCGAGACCGACGCGCCGTATCTCGCGCCGGGAAAATACCGCGGCAAGCGCAACGAGCCGGCCTATGTCGGCGAAGTGGCCAAGACCCTGGCCGAACTGCACAAAATGCCGACCGAAGAAATGGCACGCCAGACGACGGAGAATTTCTTCAAACTGTTCTCCAAGGTGCCGCGCGAGATTTCCGCCGCCGCATGAGCGTGACCTTCACCATTCTCGGCTGCGGATCGTCGGGCGGCGTGCCGCGGCCGGGCCTCGGCTGGGGCGCCTGCGACCCGGCCAATCCGCACAACCGGCGGCGGCGCTGTTCGCTCCTGGTGCGCCGGCGCGGCCCGGACGGCGTCACCACATTGCTGGTCGACACCTCGCCGGACTTGCGCGAGCAATTGCTCGAAGCCGATGTCAACGACCTCGATGCCATCCTGTACACGCACGAGCATGCCGACCACACGCACGGGATCGACGATCTGCGGCCGCTCTTCATCCGCAGGCGGCGCAAGCTCGATGCTTACCTGGACGAGCCGACCTCGCGCGCGCTGCATGCGCGCTTCGGCTATTGCTTCATGACGCCGCCGGGCAGCGAATATCCGCCGATCGTCGCGGAGCATCGCCTGCGGCCGGGCATGCGCGTCGTGATCGAAGGCAAGGGCGGTCCGATCGCGGCCTTGCCGGTCCTGCACGAGCACGGCGACATTCCCGCGCTCGGCTTCCGCTTCGGTCCGGTGGCCTATTCGCCGGACGTGAGCGGCATGTCCGAGGAAAGCGCGGCGGCGCTGGCGGACCTCGATTTGTGGATCGTCGACGCGCTGCGCCACGCGCCGCATCCGAGCCATTTCTGCCTCAACGACAGCCTGGCCTGGATCGAACGCCTGAAGCCGAAGCGGGCAATTCTCACCAACCTGCACGCGGATATGGATTACGGTGCGCTGGAAACAAGCTTGCCGCCGCATATCCGGCCGGCACATGACCGGCTGAGTATCGAAATCCCGTCAGAACAGTTCGCTTAGCCGTTTGAGGATAACGATCTAACTTACCGAACCAACGCCAGAAACAGAATTGAGGCCGCTCATGTCCTTGTTGCGCAAATCGATCCAAATGCTGGCCGCTGCCGGACTGCTGACGGCCCTGGCGCTGACATCGCTCTGGCCGGCGCCCGCGCAAGCCCAGCGGCCGATGGCGCCGGCATCTCGGGAAGCCGGCCGGCCGAACCAGGTCTATGTGCCGGGTCACTGGGCCTGGAATCCGCGCCGCCGCCAATATGTCTGGGTGCCGTCTCGCTGGGAGCGCGCCCAGCGCGGCGAAGCCTATGTCGGCGCGCGCTGGACCTTCCGTAACGGGCGCTGGCAATTCGGACCCGCACGCTAGTGCTGGCATGGTGCGACGGCGACGTGTCCATGCTTACGCGACCGGGGCCGCATGGCGCCGACCGCCTGCGGATGCGGCGCTTCCCGTGCGCCGCGCCGATCCGAGCCATTATCGATCCGAGCCATTATGAATATTCCATAATATGTCTTATGCGAACGGGCTCTGAAACCGGCGATCCACGGGGATTGGCATGAAGCCTTCGCGCGACATTGCCCGGCTGATCGAGATCATGGCCGCCTTGCGCACGCCCGGCTCCGGCTGCCCCTGGGACCTGCAGCAGAGCTTCGCCAGCATCGCGCCTTACACGATCGAGGAAGCCTACGAAGTGGCGGACGCGGTCGCGCGCGGCGACCTCGACGACCTGCGCGACGAGCTCGGCGACCTGCTGCTGCAGGTCGTCTTCCACGCGCGCATGGCACAGGAGCAAGGCACCTTCGATTTCGAAGGCGTGGTCGAGGCCATTACCCGCAAGCTGATCCGCCGGCATCCGCATGTCTTCGGCGACACGCGGGATATGACGCCGGACGCGGTCAAGGGCCTGTGGGACCGGATCAAGGCCGAGGAACGCGCCGAGCGCGAAGCCGCAGGCAAGACGCCGGCACACGGCAGCGGCGCGCTGGCCGGGATACCGGCCGGGCACCCGGCTCTGATGCGCGCCTTCAAGCTGCAGGAAAAGGCCGGCAAGGTCGGCTTCGACTGGCGCGACCCGCAGGCCGTGATCGCGAAAATCCGCGAGGAGACCGACGAGATCGAAACGGCGCTCAAAGCGGGCGCGTCCGGGGACGCGGCGGCGGAGCTCGGCGACCTCCTCTTCGCCGTCGTCAACCTGGCGCGGCATCTCGCGGCCGATCCCGATGCCGCCCTGCGCGCGACCAACGGCAAATTCGAGCGAAGGTTCGCGGCGATCGAAGCCGCGCTCGCGGCGCAAGGCCGGACGCCGTCGGAGGCGACGCTCGCCGAGATGGACGCGCTCTGGGACGCGGCCAAGGCGGCGGAAAAGTAAGTACGGGGTTCAACTCTATTGTTCGTCATGGCCGGGCTTGTCCCGGCCATCCACGACGATCTTCAAGGGAAGACGTGGATGCCCGCGACAAGCGCGGGCATGACGGAATCATCAAGACCTGTCAGCCCGCGAGCCTGAACTTCGATTTCGAGAGCTGCGCATGGGCGGCATCCGCCCGCACGGTCATGGCGAGCTGCCCGTCGTCGCGCAGCGTCTTCTCCATCACCTCGGTGTGGCGGTGCAGCCAGCTCACGCCCGCCCCGTCGCCCGGGTCGAGCACGAAATGCAGCACCTCGCGGTTGCGCCCGAGCCGCGCCTCGATCGCCTCGGCCAGCGCCTGCATGCCTTCGCCGGTCAGGGCTGAGACCAGGATCGGACGCTCGTGCGCACGCCGGCCGGCGATGTTGGCCAGCCGCTCGCGGCCTTCGGCATCGAGGGCGTCGATCTTGTTCCAGACCTCGACCACGCGCGCGTCGCCCTCCTCGATCCCGAGCGCCTCCAGCACGTTTCCGACATCGGCGGCCTGCGCCTCGCTATCCTCGTGCGCGACGTCGCGCACATGCAGGATGACATCGGCCTCGATCACCTCCTCCAGCGTCGCGCGGAACGCCGCGACCAGCATGGTCGGGAGCTCGGAGATGAATCCCACCGTGTCCGACAGGATCACCTTGGCGCCGTGCGGCAGCACGACCGCACGCAGGGTCGGATCGAGGGTCGCGAACAGCATGTCGGCCTGCAGCACGGTGGCGCGGGTCAGGCGGTTGAACAAGGTCGACTTGCCGGCATTGGTGTAGCCGACCAGCGCGACGATCGGATACGGCACGCGCTTGCGGCTCTCGCGGTGCAAGGCGCGGCGCTTCTTGACCTTGTCGAGTTCGATCTCGATGCGCGCGATACGCTCGGCGATGACGCGGCGGTCGGCCTCGATCTGCGTCTCGCCGGGGCCGCCGAGAAAGCCGAAGCCGCCGCGCTGGCGCTCGAGATGCGTCCAGGAGCGCACCAGCCGGCTTTTCTGGTAGTTGAGATGCGCGAGCTCGACCTGCAGCACGCCTTCGCTGGTCTGCGCGCGCCGCCCGAAGATTTCCAGGATCAGGCCGGTGCGGTCGAGCACCTTCGCCGACCAGGCCTTTTCCAGATTGCGCTGCTGCACCGGCGACAGCGCGCAGTCCATCACCACGAGATCGACTGCGAGGCTTTTCACCAGCCCCGCCGTCTCGTCCACCTTGCCCTTGCCGATATAGGTCGCAGGGCGGATTTCCGAGAGCGTCACCAGGCCGGATTCGACGACGTCGAGGTCGATGGCGCGCGCCAGCCCGACCGCCTCGTCGAGCCGCGCCTGCGGGGCGCGCAAGGCTTCCTGCGCCCCCGCCATCGGGTCCGCACCGCGCGGCGGACGCTGGCGCAAATAAGGGCCGAGCACGATCGCGCGCCCGGTGACCTTGCCGTCGGGACGGCTCAGATGGGCGGCGCGCCGGTCTCGTTCACGATGCTCCAATCAGACCTTTTCCCCCGCCGCGGCGCCCTCCTCCGAGCCCTCGAAGAGCTGGATCGGATGTCCGGGCATGATGGTCGAGATCGCGTGCTTGTAGACGAGCTGGGAATGACCGTCCCGCCGCAGCAACACGCAGAAATTATCGAACCAGGTGACCACGCCCTGAAGCTTGACGCCGTTGACGAGGAAGATCGTCAGCGGAATTTTCGCCTTGCGGACGTGATTGAGGAAGGTGTCTTGCAGGTTTTGCGCGCGTTCGGCTGCCATCGCCGTTTTCCATTTTTTTGACCTGCGGGCCCCTATCCCGCATTGGCGTCGTGCCGGGTCGTATCGTTATCCAAGTCGCATCGTCCCGCGTTGAAGAAATTTCCACGAGGACTTGGGGCCGGATCATTAGACGGTACGCCTCGGGGGTGCGCAAGTGCGCATTCTGGCACGTTCGGCCGCGGCCTGTGGTTTGGCGTCAGGAAAGTTCGGAATAGCGGTGGAAATCCCGCCGCAGCGCGCCGGAGAGCAAGCCGGGGGCCCCGTTTCCGACCGGCCGGCCGTCGATCCGGACCACCGGCATGACGATCTGGCTGGCCGAGGTCAGGAACGCCTCGCGGGCCGCGTAGGCCTCCTCCACCGAGAACGGGCGCTCCTCCAGGTCGAGGCCCTGCGCCCGGATCGCCTCGATCACCACGCTGCGCGTGATGCCGCGCAGGATGCCGTGGTCGGCCTGCCGGGTCACCACCTTGCCGTCGCGGGTGACGATCCAGGCATTGGAGGCCGCCCCCTCGGTGACATGGCCCTGCGCGTCCACATACCAGGCCTCGCGCGCGCCCTGCTCGCGCGCCGCCTGCTTGGCCAGCACATTGGGCAGCAGCGCCGTCGCCTTGATGTCGACGCGCGGCCAGCGGTTTTCCGGAACGGTGACGACGGCGACGCCCTCGCCCGCCAGCGCTTCGAGCTTGACCGGGTCGAGCCGCGTGGCGGTCACGACCAGCGCGGGGGCGACCGGCACCGGCGGGAAGGCATGGTCGCGCCGCGCCACGCCGCGGGTGACCTGCACGTAGACGATGCCGTTCTGCACGCGGTTGCGCCGGACCGTCTCGCGCAGCACGACGCCGAGCGCATTCAGCGGCATGGGCAGCGCCATCTGCAATTCGCGAAGCGAGCGCAGGAGGCGCTGCATGTGGCGGCGCTCGTCGACCAGTTGCCCGCCGCGTACCTCGCAGACCTCGTAGACGCCGTCGGCGAACTGGTAGCCGCGATCGTCGATGCTCACCATCGCCGCTTGGCGCGGCAGGTAGCGGCCGTTGACATAGGCGATGCGCGACATGGATGCGATACGGTCCGTCAGCCGATGCCGAGCGCCTTGAGCTTGCGGTGCAGCGCCGAACGCTCCATCCCGACAAACTCGGCGGTGCGTGAAATGTTGCCGCCGAAGCGGTTGATCTGCGCCACGAGGTATTCGCGCTCGAACATTTCGCGCGCCTCGCGCAACGGCAGGCCCATCAATTGCTCGCCGCCATTGCCGTTCGGCATGGTCGGGATCATCGAGCCGACATCCTGCGGCAGCATGTTGGCGTTGATCACGGCGCTGGCGTCGCCGCCCGCCAGAATCATCAGACGTTCGACATTGTTGCGCAGCTGCCGCACGTTGCCCGGCCAGTCATGCGACTGCAGCACCGCCATTGCGTCGTCGCCGATGGTGCGCTTGGGCAGGCCGGTCGATTGCGAGATCTGGTCCATGAAATAGTCGACCAGCGGCACGATGTCCTCGCGCCGCTCCGCCAGCGGCGGCACGCGGATCGGAACCACCGAGAGGCGGTGATACAGGTCCTCGCGGAAATGGCCGTCGGCGATCTCCGATTCCAGGTTGCGCGCGGTCGAGGAAATGATGCGCACATCGACCGAGACCTTGCTGTTGCCCCCGACCCGCTCGAAGGTCTGGTCGACCAGCACGCGCAGAATCTTGTTCTGCGTCTCGCGCGGCATGTCGGCGATCTCGTCGATGAACAGCGTGCCGCCATGCGCCTCTTCCAGCGCGCCGACCTTGCGGTTCTGCGTGCCGTTCGACTGCTCGACGCCGAACAGCTCGATCTCCATCCGCTCGGGCGTGATCGCGGCGGCGTTGATGACGACGAACGGTCCGTTCGCCCGCGACGACAGCGAATGCAGCGTGCGCGCGCACAGCTCCTTGCCGGCTCCCGAGGGTCCGACGATCAGGATGCGGCTGTTGGTCGGCGCCACCTTCTCGACCGTCTGGCGCAGGTGGTTCATGGCCGGCGAGCGGCCGACCAGGTTGCTGGCGATCGGGGCGAGCTGCTTGAGCTCCTTGACCTCGCGCTTCAGCCGCGAGGTCTCCAGCGCGCGGTCGGCGACCAGCACCAGGCGGTCGGCCTTGAACGGCTTCTCGATGAAGTCGTAGGCGCCGCGCTTGATCGCGGCGACCGCGGTCTCGATATTGCCGTGGCCGGAAATCATCACGATCGGCAGATCGGGATGCTGCTCCTTCGCCGCATCCAGCAATTGCAGGCCGTCGAGCTTGCTCCCCTGCAGCCAGATGTCGAGGAATACCAGATTGGGGCGCCGCGACTGGATCGAGGCGAGCGCGGTGTCGCTGTTGTTGGCGACGCGCGTGGCATAGCCCTCATCCTGCAGGATGCCCGCGACCAGTTCGCAGATGTCGCTTTCGTCGTCGACGATCAGGATATCGGCTGCCATCACTTCCCTACCGTCATCGCCGGTTCCGCCGCAGGCTGAGCCGCCGCCGGCGTATCGGCGGCGAACCGCATGCGGATCCAGGCGCCGCGCTGTCCCGGAACCTTCTCGGTCGCGTCATGCAGATCGATCGCGCCGCCGTGATCTTCGAGAATCTTTCCAACAATCGCCATTCCAAGCCCTGTGCCTTTGTCTCGTGTCGTCACATAGGGTTCGAGCAGGCGACTGCGATTTTCCTGCGGCAAACCGATACCGTTGTCGACGACGTCGATGACGATGTCGCTGCCCAGCCGTTCCGCGGAAACGACGATGCGTCCCTTGTCCGATCCCGGCGGCAGCGCGGCGATGGCTTCGGTCGCATTCTTGATGATGTTCGTCAATGCCTGCGAGATCAGGCGGCGGTCGAACTGCGCGGGCATCGTTGCATCCGGCAGTTCGACGTCGATATCGATGTCGGCATTGCCGACGCGCATGAGAAAGGCGGTTTGCCGCACGCAATCGGCGACGTCCTCCGGCTGCATGACCGGTTTCGGCATGCGCGCGAATTTGGAGAATTCGTCGACCATGCGCCGGATATCGTCGACCTGGCGCACGATGGTATCGGTGCATTGCTCGAACACGGCGCGGTCGTCGGTGATGGTCTTGCCGTATTTGCGCCGCAGCCGCTCGGCGGAGAGCTGGATCGGGGTCAGCGGGTTCTTGATTTCGTGCGCGATGCGGCGCGCGACATCGGCCCAGGCGGACGTGCGCTGCGCGGTCACCAGTTCCGTGATGTCGTCGAGCGTGACCACGAAACCGTGCTCGTCTTCGGCCGATTGCTCGCTCGCCACCCGCACCGAAAGATTGCGCTCGCGCCCTGCCCGGCTGATGGTGATCTGGCTCTGCAGCAGCTTCTGTCCGCTCTCCTGCGCGCTGGACAGCGTCTCGGCGAGTTCCGGAACGATGTCGACCAGCTTTTCGCCCAGCACTTCGCTCTCCGGGCGGCCGATCAGCTTCTCGGCCGAGCGGTTGATGATGGTGATGCGGCCGTCATGGTCGACGCCGATCACCCCGGCGCTGGCGCCCGACAGCACCGCCTCGGTGAAACGGCGGCGGCTGTCGATCATGTCGCGCGTGCGCATGATGTCGTCGCGCTGCGAGCGCAGTTCCTGGGTCATCTTGTTGAAGGTCTCGCCGAGCTGGGCGAGATCGCCTTCGGATTTGCGGATCGGCACCTGCACATGCAGGTTTCCGGTGGATACGACATTCGCGGCGCCGATGAGGCGGCGGATCGGCGCCACCAGGCGGTTGGCGAAGTTCAACCCGATCCAGGCCGAGGACAGCAGCACGATCAGCGAGATCAGCGTGTACATGAGGCCATAGGCGACCTGCACGCCCAGGCGTCGCGCTTCGATGCTGGCATATTCGCTGATGCTGGCGCGCGTCTCGCGCAGTTGCGCAACGACGCGCGGATCGAGCGGGCGCGTCACATACAGGTAGACGTTGTCGTAGCTGCGCAGCTTGATCACCGCGGCCACATAATTGGCGTCGGGGATGAGCGCGATCTGCGGCTCGGTCTCGTTCAGGCCCTCCAGCGCCTCGCGCGAGGGGCTGACGAAATCCTGCGTGGCGCGCAGGCTGCTGCGCGCGACCACCTTCAGTTCCTTGTCGATCATCACGGCCACCGGCAGGCCGCGCACCTGCGCCTGCCCGGTGAGGAATTGCTGGAATCGGTCGGGGTCCTGGTCGTAGAGCGGACGCGCGCGCGTGACGTCGACGGCCATGGCCTGGATGTCGCCGCGGATGAGCTGCGCGTGCAGGCGGAAATAGGCCTCCGACACGGTGAGCGAATTCTCGATCACGGCCTTGGTGCGGGTCGAGAACAGACGGTCGAGGCCGCGGTCGAGCGTGACGCTGGCGACGATGGCGACGAG
This sequence comes from Pseudorhodoplanes sp., assembly GCA_050246095.1. Classification (GTDB taxonomy): domain Bacteria; phylum Pseudomonadota; class Alphaproteobacteria; order Rhizobiales; family Xanthobacteraceae; genus Pseudorhodoplanes. The sequence continues at coordinate 17,697 of JBFWWQ010000005.1, read as the reverse complement.
GATCGCCGGCACCGCCGCGATCAGCGTGAACAGCGCGACGATGCGCACATGCAGCTGCGAGGCCGCGCGCCCGCGCCGGCGCGCCTGCACGATGGTCCAGACCTCGCGCCCGATCACCCCGATCAGCAGGGCGGCGGCGACCACGTTGGCGAGCAGCAGGCTGACCACCACCTCGTGCGTCGGCACGATGGGCGTGAGGCCGGCCAGGACGAGGAAGGTGGCGAGCGCGGAAAGCAGCGCCACGCCGACGGCAATCGCGCCGACGACGCGCATCGATATGCCCCCGAGCGTCGAAGGCACCGCTACGATCTGGGAAGGAGCGGTCGGGTCGGCGGGGGTCATGTACTCGCTTCAAAAACCGGCCTGCCGGCTGCGATGCCGGCAAGCCAATGCGGCTTTTCTACAACAATGTTGCGAGATTGCGACAAATCCGCGGCGGTGTCACCCCTCGCCGCGTGCACCCACCCTAGCTGCTGGTGCGGATGACCTGAATGTCGAGGTCGCGGATCTTTTTGCGCAGGGTGTTGCGGTTCACGCCAAGCAGATCGGCGGCCCGGATCTGGTTGCCGCGGGTGGCGGCAAGGGCTGCCGTCAGCAGCGGAAACTCGATCTCCCGCAGGATGCGGTGATACAGGCCGGGCGGCGGCAAGCTGTCCTGGAACCCGGCGAAATAGCGCGCCAAATTGCGTTCGACCGCCGCCGAAAGGCTGTCGCTCTCCGCCGTCGGCGCGTCCGCCGCGATCGCGGGCTGCGCCAGTTCCGCATCCATCACCGCGGCCGTGATCACTTCCTGCGGGTAGAGCGCCGCCAGGCGCCGCGCGAGATTTTCCAGTTCCCGCACATTGCCCGGCCAGGTGTATTTCTTCAGCCGGTCGAGCGCGGCCTGGTCGATCTGCTTGGGTGGCAATCCTTCCCGCTCCGCCTGCACGAAGAAATGCCGGATCAGATCGGGGATGTCCTCGACGCGCTCGCGCAGCGGCGGCAGGCGCAGCGGCACGACATTGAGGCGGAAGAACAGGTCCTCGCGGAACAGGCCCTGCTGGATCAGGATGCGCAGGTCCTTGTTGGTGGCCGCGATGATGCGCACGTCGGTCTTGATCGGGCTGCGTCCGCCGACCGTGGTGTATTCGCCCTGCTGCAGCACCCGCAGCAGCCGCGTCTGCGCCTCCATCGGCATGTCGCCGATCTCGTCGAGGAACAGCGTGCCGCCTTCCGCCAGTTCGAAGCGTCCGGCGCTGCGCGTGTTGGCGCCGGTGAAGGCCCCCTTCTCGTGGCCGAACAATTCGGATTCGATCAGATCGCGCGGGATCGCCGCCATGTTGATGGCGATGAACGGGCCGGTGCGGCGCTTGCCGTAATCGTGCAGCGCGCGCGCCACCAGTTCCTTGCCGGTGCCGGATTCGCCGGCGATCATCACCGTCAGGTCGGTCTGCATCAGCCGCGCCAGCAGGCGGTAGATTTCCTGCATCGCGGCGGAGCGGCCGACCAGCGGGATGGAATCGAGTTCCTCCGGCTTGACCGGGACGCGCACCTTTTCCTTCGGCTCCGACAGCGCGCGCCCGACAATGCCGATCAGCTCCTTCAGGTCGAAAGGCTTGGGCAGATATTCATAGGCGCCGCGTTCGGATGCGCGGATCGCGGTCATGAAGGTGTTCTGCGCGCTCATGACGATGATCGGCAGATCCGGGCGCAGCTTCTTGATGCGCGGGATCAGCTCGAATGCGTTCTCGTCGGGCATGACCACGTCGGTGATGACGAGGTCGCCGTCGCCCTGGCTCACCCAGCGCCATAGCGTCGCGGCGTTGCTCGTGGAACGGACCTCGTAGCCGGCGCGCGACAGTGCCTGGTTGAGAACCGTTCGGATCGCGGAATCATCGTCTGCGACCAGGATGCTTCCTGCGGGCATGGGGTGCTAACCTCTCGTCGTATCCGTCATCCGCTCGTCGCCCCGACAAGCTCGGGAGCATCCGCCCTGCCCGGCGCGTCCGCCCCCGCAAAGACCGGCATCAGCACGCGAAAGATCGTGTGCCGCGCCTGTGAATCGCACTCGATGATGCCGCCGTGATCGCCGACGATCTTGGCCACCAAAGCCAGCCCAAGTCCCGATCCGCTCGGCTTCGTGGTCACGAAGGGGTCGAACAGATGCGGCATCAGGTCGTCGGGCACGCCCGGCCCGTTATCCTTGATGCAGAATTCCAGCGGCAGCGACACCCGCGTGGTGTTGCCCGGCAGGGTCAGCCGCACGCCCGGCCGGAACGCCGTGGTCATGTGAATCTCGCCGTCGATCGCATGTTCGCCGATCGCCTCGGCGGCGTTCTTCACCAGATTGAGGAACACCTGGACGAGCTGGTCGCGGTTGGCCAGCACCGGCGGCAGCGAGGGATCGTATTCCTCGACGAAGCGGATATGCCGTGCGAAGCCCGATTGCGCGAGCCGTTTCACGTGTTCGAGCACGGCATGGATGTTCACCGGCGCGCGTTCGACCGGGCGTTCGTCGGCGAACACCTCCATGCGGTCCACGAGCTTCACGATACGGTCGGCTTCGTCGCAGATCAGGCGGGTGAGCGCGCGGTCGTCGTCGCTGGCGGAGGTCTCCAGCAATTGCGCGGCGCCGCGGATGCCCGACAGCGGGTTCTTGATCTCGTGCGCGAGCATGGAAGCGAGCGCGATCACCGAGCGGGCCGCGCCGCGATGCGTGAGCTGGCGGTCCATCTTGTCGGCGATGGTGCGCTCCTGCAGCATGATGACGATATGGCCGGGCCGTTCCGGCAGCGGCGCGACATGCAGGTCAACGATATGGTCCCCGGGATTGCGCGGGGTCGACAGGTCCACACGGTATTCGTTCACCGGCGCGCCGCGCTCGCGCACCTGCTCGATCAGCGACAAAAGCGGGCTGCCGAACGGTACCAGTTCGCGCAGATGCACGCGCTGCAGCAGCGGCGCCGAGGTCTCGAAAAAGGCCTCGGCCGCGACATTGGCGTCGACGATCTTGCCGTCGTCGCGGATCACGATCAGCGGCAGCGGCAAGGCGTTGAGCGCGGCATCGGTGACGCTGCGGAAGGACGCCGAAGTGACGGTCAGGTTCATGCCGCCCTCCTCAGGCCGGAACGCGCCGCCGCGCTCTCGAAGGCATCGAACGCCTCGCGCAGCAGGCGCTGGGTCGCGCGCGGCTCGTCCGCGGTCAGCACGGCCTGGCGGTGGTGTCGCAGCGCGGTCTCGTCCGCGCCCGCGCATTGCGCGGCGGTGTCGAGCGCGGAAGCCAGATGCTTGCGCGCGTGTCGTCGCCCGATTGCGACTCCGTGATGGGCGAGCATGTCGGCGTAGAGCGCGGAGATCGTCTCGGCCTGGATCGAAAGCGCAGGATCGCTCTCCCGGCGCCCGGTCGCGAGATAGCGGCCGATCTGGCCCGGCAGCCAGGGGCGCCCCTGCGCGGCGCGCCCGACCATCACCAGGTCCGCTCCGGACTCGGCACGGGCGCGGTCGGCCTCGTCGAAGCTGCGGATATCGCCGTTGACCGCGACCGGGATGCGCACCGTTTCCTTCACCATGCGCACCGCGCGCCAGTCGGCTTTGCCCTTGTAGAACTGGCAGCGCGTGCGGCCGTGCACGGTGAGCATCGCAATGCCGGCCTGTTCGGCCCGCCGCGCCAGCTCGGGCGCATTGATCGTGCGCTCGTCCCAGCCGAGCCGCATTTTCAGCGTCACCGGCACCGACACCGCCGCGACCGTCGCCTCGATCAGCGTCAGCGCATGGTCGAGATCGCGCATCAAGGCCGAACCGGACTGCCCGTGGATGACGTGTTTCGCCGGGCATCCCATGTTGATATCGATCACCTGCGCGCCCGCCTGCTGCGCCGCGCGCGCGGCCTCCGCCATCCAGTGCGCCTGACAGCCGGCGAGCTGCACCACATGCACCGGCACGCCCGTCCCTTCCGCACGCAGCACGGCGTCGCGGCGGCCGCAAACGAGCTTCTCGCTCGGGGTCATTTCCGACACGACGAGGCCCGCACCGAGGCGCGAGACCAGGCGGCGGAAGGGCGCGTCGGTCACGCCGGACATCGGGGCGAGGATGGCCGCATTCGGCAGCGCCACGGGTCCGATCGCGAGCTTCTCGACCGTGCTCAGGAGAGCCTCCAACAGTCTGCCCACCAATTAGTCATAGTCTCGATTTGCATAGAGTTTAGACAAGGGTTGCCTATGCCACAAGTGCTGCAATGCAGCAATCAGCAATTTGTTACCTGATTTTCCGCTTGCGGCGCGACCCGGCCCAAGTCAAACCGTGACCCGTCGCAAGGACAGACCTGCATGGTCCCGAAGGTTGCCGCCCTGGTGCTTGCCGCCGGCCGAGGCCTGCGCAGCGGCGGGGGAATCCCCAAGCAATACCGAGCCGTCGGCGGCGAAGCGGTGATCCGCCGGAGCCTGCAATTGTTCCTGCGCCATCCCGCCGTGGGCGCGGTCCAGCCGGTCGTGCATCCGGACGACCGCGGCCTGTTCGAGGCCGCGACCGCGGGACTTGCCTTCCTGCCCCCGGTCTTCGGCGGCGCAACGCGGCAGGGTTCGGTGCTGGCCGGGCTCGCTGCCCTCGAAAACAGCAATCCCGACATCGTGCTGGTCCACGATGCCGCCCGCCCCTTCGCCTCGCCGGCCTTGCTCGACCGCGCCATTGCCGCCGCGGCCGCAAGCGGCGCCGCGATCCCGGCGACGCCGGTGACCGACACGATCAAGGCGGTCGATGCGGACGGGCGCGTGACCCACACGGTGGATCGCGCCACCCTGCGGGCGGTGCAGACCCCGCAGGCCTTCGGCTTTCGCAAATTGCTGGAAGCGCACCGCGCCGCGGCGCGCGACCGGCGGCAGGACTTCACCGACGACGCCGCGCTCGCGGAATGGGCCGGCCTTGCGGTCACCACTTTCGAGGGCGAAACAGGCAATATGAAACTGACGACCGCCGAGGATTTCGGCAAAGCCGCCGCCGCCGCATTCGACGGTCTCGGCGACATCCGCACGGCGATGGGCTTCGACGTGCACACTTTCGGCCCCGGCGACCATGTCATGCTGGGCGGCGTGCGCATCGCGCACGACCAGGCGATCACCGGCCATTCCGATGCCGATGTCGCGCTGCATGCGCTGGTCGATGCGATCCTCGGCGCGCTTGCCGACGGCGATATCGGCGCGCATTTCCCGCCTTCCGATCCGCAATGGCGCGGTGCAAGTTCCGACCGCTTCCTGCGTTTCGCGGTCGAGCGCGTCGCCGCGCGCGGCGGTCGCATCGCCCATCTCGACATCAGCATCGTCTGCGAAGCGCCGAAGGTCGGCCCGCACCGCGACGCCATCCGCGCCCGCATCGCCGAGGTCGCCGGCATCGGCATCGACCGCGTCGCGGTCAAGGCGACGACCAACGAGAAGCTGGGATTCATCGGCCGGCGCGAAGGCATCGTCGCCTATGCGAATGCCACGATCCGCCTGCCCTGGACTTCGCCCGATGCCGGATGATGCCGTCAGCGTCGCGGCGCGCGGCCTGCTCGATTTATGCCGCACGAACAAGCTCACCGTCGCGACCGCGGAATCCTGCACCGGCGGCATGGTCGCCGCGGCCCTGACCGCGGTCGGCGGCTCCTCCATCGTGTTCGACCGCGGCTTCGTCACCTATTCCAATGCCGCCAAGCAGGCGATGCTCGATGTGCCGGAAGACATGCTGAAGCGCTTCGGCGCGGTCAGCGAACAGGTGGCGCGTGCGATGGCGGCCGGCGCGCTCGCGCACTCGGACGCCGATCTTTCGGTCTCCGTCACCGGCATCGCCGGGCCGGACGGCGGTTCGCCGGACAAGCCCGTGGGCCTCGTGCATTTCGCCGCTGCCGCGCGGCGCGGCACGCTGCTGCACCGGCGGGTCGAATTCGGCGATATCGGCCGCGACAAGGTGCGCATGCGCTCGGTGCTGCAGGCGCTGGCGCTGCTGCGCGAAGTGGCGGAGAGCTAGAGCATTTTCGAGCGAAGTGGGTACCGGTTCGCGTCAAGAAAATGCGATCAAACAAAGGAATCTAAAGCACGTTCCGATTCCATGTAAAACGAACGTGCTTTAGGCCGGCCGCCGCCCGTAGATGCGGTCGGCGCGGCGCTCGAAGGCTTCCGCGAAGCGGCGGAACGCGGCATCGAACACCGCCCCCATCACCAATGCCAGCATGCGGCTCCGGAACTCGTAGGCGATGTGGAATTTCACGTCGCAGACATGGTCGCCGACGGCGTGGAATTCCCAGCGGTTCTCCATCCGGCTGAACGGGCCTTTGAGATATTCCACCAGGATCTGCAGGTTGGGCCGGTCGAGGGTGACGCGGCTGGTGAAGGTCTCGCGCAGCAATTTGTAGGCGACCGTCATGTCGGCGACGACGACCTGCACGTTTTCCGGCTCGCTCACCCGCTGGCGCACCACCAGCCGCTCGCATAGCGGCACGAATTCCGGATAGCGCTCGACATCGGCGACCAGATCGAACATTTCCGAGGCCGCATGGCGGACCCGTCGCGTGGTCGCGTAATCCGGCATCGCTCAGGCGCGCTGGGCGCGGGCTGTGCGCAGGCGCGCAAAATCGTCGCCGGCGTGATGCGAGGAGCGCGTCAGCGGCGAGGACGCCACCATCGCAAATCCCTTGGCATAGGCGATCGCCTCATAGGACTTGAATTCGTCCGGCGGCACGAAGCGGAGCACGGGATGGTGCTTGCGGGTCGGCTGCAGGTATTGCCCGATGGTGATGAAATCGACATCGGCGGAGCGCAGATCGTCCATCAGCTGCAGCACCTCGTTGCGCTCCTCGCCGAGCCCGAGCATGATGCCGGACTTGGTGAACCTCGACGCATCGATCTCCTTCACGCGCTGCAGCAGCCGCAGCGAATGGAAGTAGCGCGCGCCCGGGCGCACCGTGAGATAGCGCGAGGGCACGGTTTCGAGATTGTGGTTGAAGACGTCGGGCCGCGCCGCGACCACGGTCTCCAGCGCGTCCTGCTTGCGCAGGAAGTCCGGCGTCAGAACCTCGATCGTGGTGCTCGGACAGGACTGCCGGATCGCTGCGATGGTGTGCGCGAAATGCCGCGCGCCGCCGTCGTCGAGATCGTCGCGGTCGACCGAGGTCACCACGATGTGGCTCAGGCCGAGCTTGGCGGTCGCCTCGCCGACATGGCGCGGCTCGTCCGGATCGACCGCACCGGGCACGCCGGTCTTGACGTTGCAGAAGGCGCAGGCGCGCGTGCAGGTATCGCCCAGGATCATGAAGGTGGCGTGCTTCTTCTCCCAGCACTCGCCGATATTCGGGCAGCCGGCTTCCTCGCAGACCGTGTGCAGGTTGTTTTCGCGCATGATCTTGTGGGTCTGCGCGTAGCCCTGCGAAACCGGCGCCTTGACGCGAATCCAGTCGGGTTTTCGCGAAATGGGCGTATCCGGCCGATGCGCCTTTTCCGGATGCCGGGGGCGCGCGGACTGGGAGGAGAGCGTGTCGATCACGACGGCCACGGCGCAGGTCTCGCAGGCGCAACAATTTCAACTACTTACGCAGTGAATCGGGCGACCGCAAGAGGACCGCGAAACGCCTGGGGCGGCGGCTCCGGCATCGGGCGCGTTATCCGGCATTCAGGTTGGCGCCGCTAGATTGCCTGCCCCGCCAAACGGACCCCTCGGCACATGACCCGGCATCCCTTCACCCGCGCCGACTTGCTGCGCTATTTCCTCTGCGGCCCGCTCTACATCATGCTCGCGCTGCTCGTCGTCGAGGCGATGTTCGGGGCGACCACGACCTATCTCGTCATCCAGGCGAGCCGCGATGTCGCCAACAACGAATTCCGCGTGCTCGACCTCGTATGGATTTTCGTGTCGCAGTCGAGCTCCTATGCCGTGGGCGCAGTCAGCTGGCTGTTTGCCGAACGCGCGGGCTTTCGCGCCTATTCGCGCTACATCCTGCGCTTTGCGCGCGACAACCGCGACCAGACCAAGCTGCTGCACGACCGCCACGCGCGCGAGCAGACCGAGCCCTTCCTCACCAACGAGACGTTCCGCACCATCTTCAACCTGATGTACGAGCTGGAGGCGCAGCTCAAGCTCGCGCTCGCGCTGATCTTCAACGCGGCGGTGCTGGGCAGCGAGATCGACGGTTCGCTGCCGCTCGCCTATCTGGCGGTGTTCCTGGTGCTGACCATCATCCAGCTCAGCGTGCAAAAGCGCATCGCCGCGATCTACCTGGAGAACCAGCGCCAGAACAACCGCGTCACCGCGCACGGCTACACCGCCTGGGACAACATCCTGTCCGGCAACAAATACAATCTGCGGCTCTGGATTTCCGGCTTCAAGGGCAAGGTGCGCGACTGCCTGCGCGCGCAGATCCGCGCCATCGTCGCGCGCGAGGGCATGAGCGCGACCGGCGGGATCATCGGTCTCGTCATCGTGTTCCTGACCATGTCCTTCATCGCATTGCGCGAGGCCGGCGACGTCAGCGTGCTGATCGCGCTCGCCGCCACCCTGCCCAAGCAGATCGAGATGACCAACGGCGTGCATCAGCTCGCCTCCGACTGGAACGACGTGATCGCGGCCTGGACGCGGTTCGGCGGCATCGCCGCCAACGCGCATCCGGAGCCGGACCCTGCCTTTTCCTCGCGCATCCGCTTCGACCGGCTGGTCCTGCGCGAGAGCGACGAAATCAAGCAATGCCATTCCGTGGACGAGGCGCTCGATCTGATCCTGTCGCAGCCGCAGGGGCGCATCAACGTACGCGGCGGCAACGGCTCGGGAAAGTCGACGCTGCTGGTGGCGCTGAAATCCGAACTGAAGAAGCGGGGCTATTACTGGCCGACCTCCGACCGCCTCGCCTTCCGCTTCGCCGCGGCGGCGGACGACGCGGCCGTCGATCTCGACGAACAGCCGGGGAGCAAGACGGGCAAGCGCAAGAAGAAGGGCTTTTCCTCGGGCGAGCGGCAGCTGCGTTCGCTGCAGGAGATCGTCGCCCATACCGACGCGCCGGTCTATTTGCTCGACGAATGGGACGCCAACCTCGATGCCGCCAACCGCGCCGCCGCCGACGACCTGGTCGCGACGCTGGCCGGCCGCGCGCGGGTGATCGAGATATCGCACCGCGACCGGGCGTGAGCCTCTGCTTTGCCCGTCATCCTTCGAGGCTTGGGCTGCGCCCTCGCCTCCCAGGATGCCAGTTCAAGCTGGTCACATGTTCAGCACGCGCCCATAGGCGTCGAGCACCGCTTCCTTCATCATCTCCGACAGGGTGGGGTGCGGGAAGATGGTGTGCATCAGTTCTTGCTCGGTGGTCTCCAGATTCATCGCGACCACGAAACCCTGGATCAGCTCGGTGACCTCGGCGCCGACCATATGCGCGCCGAGAAGCTGTCCGCTCTTCTTGTCGAAAATCACCTTTACCAGGCCCTGATCCTCGCCGAGCGCGATCGCCTTGCCGTTGCCGACGAAGGGGAAGCGGCCGACGCGGACATCGAGCTTCTTGTCCTTGGCGGCCTGCTCGGTGAGGCCGACGGAGGCGACTTGCGGGTGGCAATAGGTGCAGCCCGGGATCAAGCTCTTGTCCATCGGGTGCGGCTTCAGGCCCTTGATCGCCTCGACGCAGATGATGCCCTCGTGCTCGGCCTTGTGCGCGAGCATCGGCGGACCCGCGACGTCGCCGATGGCGTAGAGGCCGGGCACGTTGGTCCGGCAATAGCCGTCGATGACGATGGTGCCGCGGTCGGTCTTCACGCCGAGCTTTTCCAGGCCGAGATTCTCGACATTGCCGACGACGCCCACGGCCGAGATCACCCGGTCGACCTCCAGGCTCGTCACCTTGCCCTTGCCGTCGTCGATGGTCGCGACCACGCTGTCGGCCTTCTTGTCGAGCTTGGTCACTTTCGCGCCCGACATGATTTTCATGCCCTGCTTCTCGAACTGCTTGCGCGCGAGGCCGGCGATCTCGGCATCTTCCACCGGCAGGATTTGCGGCAGCACCTCGACCACGGTCACCTCGGCGCCCATCGTGCGGTAGAAGGAGGCGAACTCGATGCCGATGGCGCCGGAGCCGACGACCAGCAGCGATTTCGGCATCTTGTCCGGGTTCATCGCCTCGAAATAGGTCCAGACCAGCTTCTTGTCGGGCTCGAGGCCGGGCAGCACGCGCGGGCGCGCGCCGGTCGCAACGATGATGTGCTTGGTTTCGTAGGCGCCCGGTCCGAGCGCGCCCTTCGGCGCCTCGGTCTTCGACGCCTTCACCGTCAGCCTGCCGGGCGCGTCCAGCGTCGCCTCGCCCCAGATCACCGCGACCTTGTTCTTCTTGAACAGGAAGCCGACGCCGGTATTGAGCCGGCTCACCACATTGCGCGAGCGGGCGATCACCGCCTTCGGGTCGAACGCCACCTTCTCCGCCGACAGCCCGTAATCCTTGGCATGCTGCATATAGTGGTAGATTTCCGCCGAGCGCAGCAGCGCCTTGGTCGGGATGCAGCCCCAGTTGTTGCAGATGCCGCCGAGATAGGCGCGCTCCACCACGCCGACCTTGAAGCCGAGCTGGGCGGCGCGGATCGCGGTGACATAGCCGCCGGGTCCGGCGCCGATGATGATGATGTCGAAGGAATTGTCGGCCATCGTATTTCCGTCGCTTTCTTCACCGGCATGGCCGGGCTTGTCCCGGCCATCCACGCTTGTCCACGAGCACCAAAGACGTGGATGCCCGGCACAAGGCCGGGCATGACGAATTCGCTACACCACCATCATCACCGGATTTTCGATCAGCGTCTTGAACGCGCCGATCAGTTCGGCGCCGAGCGCGCCGTCGACCGCGCGGTGGTCGCAGGACAGCGTCACGCTCATCACCGTCGCGACCTCGATCTTGCCATTGCGCACGACCGCCCGCTCCTCGCCCGTGCCGACCGCGAGGATGGTGGCATGCGGCGGGTTGATCACGGCGGTGAAGTCCTTGATGCCGTACATGCCGAGATTGGATACCGAGGTGGTGCCGCCCTGGTATTCGTGCGGCTTCAGCTTCCTCGCGCGGGCGCGCGCGGCGAAATCCTTCATCTCGTTGGAGATCGCCGACAGCGACTTGCTCTCGGCCTGGCGCACGATCGGCGTGATCAGGCCGCCCGGCATCGCGACCGCGACGCCCACGTCCGAATGCTTGTGCCTGAGCATCCCGGCTTCGGTCCAGCTCACATTCGCATCGGGGATGCGCTGCAGCGCGAGCGCCAACGCCTTGATGACGAAGTCGTTGACCGAGAGCTTGTAGGCCGGCTTGCCGTCCTTGTCCTTGGGCGCCGCGGCATTGATCTCCTCGCGCGCGGCGGTGAGCTTGCCGATATTGCAGTCCATCGTGAGATAGAAATGCGGGATGGTCTGCGTCGAGGCGGTGAGCCGCTGCGCGATCGTGCGGCGCATATTGTCGTGCGGCACGACCGCGTAGGAGCCCTCCTCGTAGAGCGCGCGGATCTGCTGGTCGGACGGTCCCGCCGACGCGATCGTCGGCGCGGAAGCCGCGGCAGGCGCCGCGCCCGGCGACTTCAACCCCTTGCCGGAACGGGCCTGCTCGATGTCGCGGGCGACCACGCGGCCATGCGGGCCGGTGCCCTCGACGCGGGCGATGTCGATACCGGCTTCCTTGGCGAGCCGGCGCGCCAGCGGCGAGGAGAACACGCGGGCATGGCCGTTGGTCCTGGCAGCCGCCTCACCCGCCGCGCTGCGCGCGGCGACCTCTCCCCCCTGGGGAGAGGGTTGGGATGCGGGGGATGCGGCTTTCTCTTTTGGCGCCGCAGGCGCGGCGGCGCCGGACGCGGCCGCCTTCACATCCTCGCCGTCGCCGGCGAGCACGGCGATCACCTGGTTCACCGGCACGTCGGCGGTGCCGGCCGGCACCACGATCTTGGCCAGCGTGCCCTCGTCGACCGCTTCCACTTCCATCGTCGCCTTGTCGGTCTCGATTTCGGCGATCACGTCGCCAGACTTGACCTTGTCGCCCTCCTTCTTGAGCCACTTGGCAAGGTTGCCCTTCTCCATCGTGGGCGAGAGTGCGGGCATGAGAATGTTGGTCGGCATGGATCAGTGACCCTGCTTGCTGCGTTCTTGCGTCTCGCCGGTATCGGTCGGACGCGCGATCTCGTTCTCGAACATGCGCACGATGCGCGCGAGCGCCTCCTCCTCGGAGCACACGCCTTCGCGCGCGAAGACGCGCGCGGCATGCCGGGCGATATCGACCAGCAGCATGCCCCACATGTCCGGCTCCTCGAAAGCGCGGGTGAAGGCGATGGAAAGACCGCGATCGACGACGAAGGCGCGCAGCACCTCCACGGCGTCCTCGCGGCCGATCACGTCCGGCGGCAAGGGTTGTTCCTGCGGACCGCCGGACATGGCGCTAGCGGTAGCAGACGGCCTTGGCGGCATCGACGATCTCGGCGACGGAGGGAAGCGCGAGCTTTTCCAGGTTGGCCGCATAGGGCATGGGGACATTCTTGCCGGTGACGCGCACGACCGGCGCGTCGAGATAGTCGAACGCCTCCTCCATCATGCGCGCGGCAAGTTCGGCGCCGATGCCCGATTGCGGCCAGCCCTCCTCCACCGTGACCAGGCGCCCGGTCTTCTTGACGGATGCCGCGACCGTCGCGGAATCCAGCGGACGCAGCGTGCGCAGGTCGATCACCTCCGCCATGATGTGCTTCTTGGCCAGCTCCTCGGCCGCCTTCAGCGCATAGGTCATGCCGATGGAGAAGGAGACGATGGTGACGTTGTTTCCCGGGCGCACGACCTTGGCCTTGCCGATCGGCAGCACGTAATCGTCGAGCTTGGGGACAGGGAACGATTGCCCGTAGAGGATTTCGTTCTCCAGGAAGATGACCGGGTTGGGGCTGCGGATCGCCGCCTTCAGCAGTCCCTTGGCGTCGGCGGCCGTGTAAGGCGCGATCACGATCAGTCCGGGAATGTGTGAATACCACGCCGAGTAATCCTGGCTGTGCTGGGCGGCGACGCGCGCGGCCGCGCCGTTGGGCCCGCGGAAGACGACCGAGGAGCCCATCTGCCCACCCGACATGTACAGCGTCTTGGCGGCCGAATTGATGATGTGGTCGATCGCCTGCATGGCGAAATTGAAGGTCATGAATTCGACGATCGGCTTCAGCCCCGCGAAAGCCGCGCCGACGCCGAGGCCGCCGAAGCCGTGCTCGGTGATCGGGGTGTCGACCACGCGGCGGGCGCCGAATTCCTGCAGCAGTCCCTGGGTCACCTTGTAGGCGCCCTGATACTCGGCGACTTCCTCGCCCATCACGAACACTGCCTCGTCGCGGCGCATCTCCTCGGCCATGGCGTCGCGCAAGGCTTCGCGCACCGTCATGTTGACCATCTCGGTGCCGGCCGGGACTTCCGGATCGTCCTGCGTCTGCGGCTCCGGCAAGAGCGCCGGCGCGGCGGCCGCAGGCGCGATCGCGGGCTTGCCCTCGCCCACGGGAGAGCGCGATTCCTCGACCCGCTGCTGCTGCGCGACATCGGGCGCCGCCTTGATCGCGGAGGCGTCCTCGCCGTTGCTCAGGATCACCGCGATCGGCGTATTGACCGCGACATCGGCGGTGCCTTCGGGGATCAGGATTTTCCCGAGCGTACCCTCGTCGACGGCCTCGACCTCCATCGTGGCCTTGTCGGTCTCGATCTCCGCGATCACGTCTCCGGATTTGACGGAGTCGCCTTCCTTCTTCACCCAGCGGGCGAGATTGCCCTTCTCCATCGTGGGCGAAAGCGCGGGCATCAATACTTGGGTCGGCATCGGCAGCCTTCAATCGGGTACGGGACGCAGGACGGAAATCTCAGCGCAGGATGTCGGTGTAGAGTTCGGACGGATCGGGTTCGGGATCGTTGGTGGCGAATTCCGCCGCCTCGTTGACGATGGCGCGGACATTGGCGTCGATCGCCTTCAATTCGTCCTCGCTCGACCATTTCTTCTCCAGCAGGCGCTTGCGCACCTGCTCGATGGGATCGTTCTCGTTGCGGATCTTCTCCACTTCCTCGCGCGTGCGGTATTTCGCCGGGTCGGACATGGAATGCCCGCGATAGCGGTAGGTCTGCATTTCGAGAATGTAGGGCCCGTTGCCCTCGCGGCACCATTGCACCGCCTTGTCGCCGGCGGCCTTGACCGCGCGCACGTCCATGCCGTCGACCTGTTCGCCTGGAATATTGAAGGAGACGCCGCGCTTGGAGAAATCCTGCTGCGCGGAGGAGCGGTGCACCGCCGTGCCCATGGCGTAGCGGTTGTTCTCGATCACGTAGATGACCGGCAGCTTCCAGAGCTCGGCCATGTTGAAGCTTTCGTAGACCTGGCCCTGATTGGCGGCGCCGTCGCCGAAATAGGTCAGCGCGACATTGTCGTTGCCGCGATATTTGTTGGCGAAGGCCAGTCCGGTCCCGAGCGAGACCTGCGCGCCGACGATTCCGTGTCCGCCGTAGAAATGCTTCTCGACGGAAAACATGTGCATCGAGCCGCCCTTGCCCTTGGAATAGCCGCCGCGGCGGCCGGTCAGCTCGGCCATGACCCCCTTGGCGTCCATCCGGCAGGCCAGCATGTGGCCGTGATCGCGATAGCCGGTGATCACCTGGTCGCCGTGCTTCAGCGCCATCTGCATGCCGACGACCACGGCTTCCTGGCCGATATAGAGGTGGCAGAAGCCGCCGATCAGGCCCATGCCGTACATCTGGCCCGCCTTCTCCTCGAACCGGCGGATCAGCAGCATTTCCCGGTAGGCTTCGAGTTCCTGTTCCTTGGTGAAATTGGCGATCCTGGGCTGATCGCCGGCCGGCGACGCTTCCTGAGCCTTCTTTGCGACCGCCATGACGCTCCCTCGGCACTGCAATGCATGGTTTTGCCCATTCAATAGCGGAATTCGCCAGGGGGCGAAAGCCGAGCGCAGCGGCGCCCGGGGACAACCGCGCGTAACAATTGCTGCCGCGACGGGGCGTCGTGCGACACTTTGTTGCGCGGCGTAGCGGAGCGCTCAGGGCCTGCGCAGCAACAATACCGCCTCGTGGGGATGCGCGTAATTCAGCACCGCGCGCGCGCGCTCGTCGAGCAGGTCGGGGTCGATACGGTCCGTTCGCAGCAGCGAGACGCGGCGGTCCCACACCTCGCGCTCCGCGCGGGTGCGCGCGATCTCGGCACTGAGTTCGGCGATCTGGCGGTCGATGTCCTGGCGCGCCCGCAAGCCGCGGTTGCCGGTAAACGCATTGATGCCGAAATAGCCGATCAGGAGCCCTGCCATCGCATAGAGGCAGAGGGCTGTGAGGAAGGAACGGAGTCGGCGCCGGGTGACCATGCCGGACAGTGACGTTTTTCGCGTTAAAGGCGGTTTAATGCGGTTGCCTCCGCCGTCCGCGCCCATCCGCCCTTGAAAAATCCACGCTTCGGCGGCATCACAGCGGCCGGCATTCGTACACAGAGGTGGCGCGATGGTGGATCGGGCGGCAGTCAAGGCGCTTGCGGCGCATGTCGTGGCTTCGGTCGAGGGGGCCCGCGCGGTCGAACGGCCCTTCTATCACCTCGAATTCAGCCACGTCTTTCCCGACGACGTCTACGAACGCATCGTCGGCAACAAGCCGGTCTACGAGGATTACCGCCCGATGTCGGGGCGCAGCAAAGGCCATGTGCGCGACGACGGCACCGCGACGCGGGTCAAGATCGATCTGTTCCCGGAATATATCCGCGTGCTGCCGCAGCCCAAGCGCGAATTGTGGGACGTGATCGGGCGCGCGCTCTGCTCGGCGGAAGTGCAGAACGCCTTCGTGCGCCGGCTGGCCAAGCCGCTGGAAAAGCGCTTCGGCACCAAATTCGCCGATACCGGATTCTATCCGATCCCGATCCTGACCCGCGACATCCCGGGCTATGAAATCGCCCCGCATACCGACACCCGCTGGAAGGGCGTCACGGTGCAGTTCTATCTGCCGGCCGACGACAACCACACCAATGTCGGCACCATCTTCCACGGCGTGAAGCCGGACGGCACGCTGCAGAAAGAGGCGCAGATGCCGTTCGCGCGCAATTCCGGCTATGCCTTCGCGGTCGGCACCGACACCTGGCATTCCGCCGATCCCGTGGGCCGCGAAATCGACACCCGCGACAGCATCCTGCTTACCTATTTCGTCGATAGCGGGCTCTTGCCGATCCTGAAAAACCGCACCAAGCGCATCGGCAATTTCGTGCGCAACGAGGTGCGGCAACTGACGCGAGGCTGAGAGCCCTCCTTTTTCAGCCGTCCCCGGCAAGCTTCGCGCAACCCTATCCCGGCCTCATGCCGAGGAGCGCACGCAGTGCGCTCCTCGGAGTCTGGCCGGAAATGAAACCGACAAAATCACGGTCTTGGTGATTCCGTCATGCCCGGCACACGGGACCAGCCTTCGGCCGGCCCGGGTGTAAACCTTGTGCCGGGCATCCACGTCTTGGCGACACCACAGCAAGAAAAACGTGGATGGCCGGGACAACAAGCCCGGCCATGACGACGTCTCGGTAAATATCGAAAAAACCCGGCCGACTTTCCGCTCAGACTCTCAGGATGAGGACGGAGTGAGAACTGCCCCAAGTCTGATCAGCGCAATACCTTCAGCGCATTTCGCCCGGCATAGCGCGCCTGCGGGCCTAGCTGCTGCTCGATGCGCAGGAGCTGGTTGTATTTGGCGGTGCGGTCGGAGCGCGCGAGCGAACCGGTCTTGATCTGTCCGCAATTGGTCGCGACCGCGAGATCGGCGATGGTGGAATCCTCGGTCTCGCCGGAACGGTGCGACATCACCGCGGTGTAGCCCGCCTTGTGCGCCATCTCGACCGCAGCCAGCGTCTCGGTCAGCGTGCCGATCTGGTTGACCTTGACCAGGATCGAATTGCCGAGCCCCCTGGCGATGCCCTCGCGCAGTCGCGCCACGTTGGTGACGAACAGGTCGTCGCCGACGAGCTGGCATTTGCCGCCGATCTTGTCGGTCAGTTGCTTCCAGCCGTCGAAATCGTCCTCGGCCATGCCGTCCTCGATCGAGACGATCGGGTAGCCTCCCACGAGCTTGGCCAGGTAGTCGGCCTGCTGCGCGGGCGAGCGCCTGGTACCCTCGCCGGCATAGTCGTAGCTGCCGCCCTTGAAGAATTCGGTCGCGGCACAGTCGAGTGCGATCACCACATTGTCGCCCGCCTTGAACCCGGCCTTGGCCGTAGCCTGCATGACGAAATCGAGCGCCGCCTCCGCGCTCGGCAGGTTCGGCGCGAAGCCGCCTTCGTCGCCGACATTGGTGTTGTGGCCGGCGGATTTCAGCGCCGACTTGAGCGTGTGGAAAATCTCCGCACCCATGCGCAAGGCTTCGCCGAAGCTTGCGGCGCCGACCGGCATGATCATGAATTCCTGGAAGTCGATCGGGTTGTCGGCATGCACGCCGCCATTGACGATGTTCATCATCGGCACCGGCAGGACGCGCGCGGAAGTGCCGCCGACATAGCGGTAGAGCGGCAGCCCGCCCGCCTGCGCCGCCGCCTTGGCGACCGCAAGGGACACGCCGAGGATCGCGTTGGCCCCGAGCCGCGCCTTGTTGGGCGTGCCGTCGAGCGCGATCATGCTCTCGTCGATGCCGACCTGGTCCTCGGCATCCATGCCGCCGATGGCGTCGAAAATCTCGCCCTCGACCGCGTCCAGCGCCTTGCGCACGCCCTTGCCCAGGTAACGCGCCTTG
>JBFWWQ010000004.1:0-30456 GCA_050246095.1 Pseudorhodoplanes sp. | reverse complement strand
TCCCGGAACCGGTTCCGGTAGGGCCGCGAACAATCAGTCGCGTCGCGGCGGAAATGGCGGGCTGCGCAAGGCCAGGGCGGTGATGCCGCCCATCAGGGCGATCAGCATCGCGAGAAAGGCGGCGACCGCGAGCGTACCGTCATGGCCGCCATGCCAGGCCGCGAGGGCGTCGGCGCGCGCAATCCCGATCGACACCGCGGTGGCTGCGACCACGATGCAGGCGATCAGGGCGATGGTCATGATCAGTTCGGCAAGCGCGATCTTGCGCGGCGTCAGCGGGCGCTTGCGCCGCACCGGATGCTCGAACCCGTGTTGCCCAATGTCGAAATCACTGCTCATGGCCGTCATCTCTTTCGCGAATCAGGATGAGAGGCATCATCGTACGGGATGCGGGCCGCTCTCCGGCCGGACTGCGGCGAAGGCTTTCGCGAATTAAGTCCAATTGATGGAAAAGGGTTAACGCCGGGTTAACGCGCTTATTCCGCCGCTGTTTGCAGCAGGCCGGGCGCCTGTTCCATGCTGATATGGCCGGGTCGCGCGGCGACGCGCCCGAGCCAGGCGCGAATCGCGGCATAGCCGCTAAGGTCGAAATCGCATTCCTGCGCGCGGTGCGTATAGGCATAGAGCGCGATGTCGGCGACCGAATAATGCTCGCCGGCGAAGAACGGCCGGCCGGCGAGGTGCGAATCCATGACGCGCAGCGCGCGGTTGCCTTCCTCCATCCAGTCGTCGAGCGCGTATTGCTGCAATTCGCGCCCGCCCTTGACCAGCGCGAGCCAGAAATAGGCCGCGCCGATATTCGGGACGATGGCGTGCTGCTCGAAGAACAGCCATTGCAGGGTCTCGGCCCGCACCAGCGGATCGTCCGAGAGCAGCGGCGTGCCCTCGCCGAGGAAGCACAGGATGGCGTTCGACTCCGGCAGGTAGCGTCCGGGCGCCACTTCGAGCAGGGGAATTTGTCCGTTCGGATTCTTGCTGAGGAAATCCGGCGTGCGGCTGTCGCCCTTGAGAATGTCGATCTCGACAATGTCGTGCGCGATGCCGAGCTGCGTCAGCGCGAGCCGCACCTTGTAGCAATTGCCCGAACGCTGCATGGAGTAGAGCGTGTACATGCGGCCCCCTCCCGTTGGTCGGCGCTGCCGGGGAAACATTCATCCGACGCGCCAGCTAGAATCCTTGCACTGGCGCGTTTTCTTGACGCGAACCGGTTCCCACTTCGCTTGAAAACGCTATAGAGTCGAAAAGCGCGTCGCTGGCAAGCACGGCTAGCGGCGAATTGCGAAGAAAAAATGATTCTTTCCGCAGCCGGACGCAAGGCAGCAGATCTTTTCTTGCTGTCGCCGTTGTGCGATGCGGCGCGAAGTCCGGATTTGTTACAAACGCAAACGAAACGTCATTCGATGCTGACGCGCGCGGTGCGGATGACGTCGGCCCATTTGGCGACTTCCGCCGGGATCATGGCCGACATGTCCTGCGGCGAGCGCAGCACGAGCGTCATGCCCTGCGCCGCGAGGGCCTGGCGGGGGCGGTCCTTGGCGAAAGCGGATTCGACGGCGCGATACAGCCGCGTAAGCGTCGCAGGCGGCGTCTGCGCCGGCGCGAACAGCGCGAACCAGGCGTCCGCCTCGACGCCTTCGACGCCGGCTTCCTTCAGCGTCGGCACCTGCGGCAGGCGCGGCGCGCGCCGGGCGCTGGCGACCGCGAGCGCCTTCATCGAGCCGGCCTCGATATGGGCGATCACGCTCGGCAGCGTCGCGAAGCTGATATCGATGCGCTCGGCCACGAGCTCCGTCACCATCGGCGCCGCGCCGCGGAAGGGAATGTGGCGGATGTCGGTGCCGGTGCGCGTCTTGAACAATTCCGCCGCCAGGTGCGAGGCCGAGCCGTTGCCGGTGGAGCCGTAATTCATCGCGTCCGGCATCTGCCTGGCGCCGGCGACCAGTTCGCCGACGTCCTTCACCTGCAGCGATTTGCGCGCGACCAGCACATGCGGGATGTCGGCGATCCCGGCGACCGGGGCGAAATCCTTCACCGCGTCATAGGGACAATTCTTGAACAGGCTCTGGTTGGTCGCATGCGTCTGGTTGGTGCCGAGCACGAGCATGTGCCCGTCCGGCTCGGCGCGGGCGACCGCGGCCGTCCCGGTCATGCCGGAGGCGCCGCCGCGATTGTCGACGGTCACGGGCTGGCCGAGATCGCCCTGCGCTTCGTCGGCGAACAGGCGCGCCACGGCGTCCACCGGCCCGCCGGCCGGATAGGGCACGACGACGGTGACGGTGCGGGCCGGGAAGCCCTGCGCGCGTGCCGGGGAGGCGGCGGCCGCGGCGAGGCCGGCAAGGGTGGAAAGCGCCGCGCGGCGCGTCAAACGGGTCATGATCGTCCTCCCGCTCGGTTTTGGCCCAGTCTACGGCGCGGTCGGCAAAAGGCCAGCATGCGGTCGCCCGGCCGGCATGAACGCTTCTGATGGGAGCATCACACAAACCGGCTTGCCGCTGCCCGGGCCGCGCTTTAGGAACAGCGCGCCCCTTCCCGGAGACCGAAACCGATGCCCTTCCTCGCCGACTCGCTCAAGCGCATCAAGCCTTCCGCCACCATCGCCGTGACGGACAAGGCGCGCGCGCTGAAAGCCGCCGGCCGCGACGTGATCGGGCTGGGCGCGGGCGAGCCGGATTTCGATACGCCGCAGAACATCAAGGACGCGGCGGTGAAGGCGATCCGGGACGGCAAGACCAAATACACCGCGGTCGACGGCATGCCCGAACTGAAAGCGGCGGTGGCGCGCAAGTTCAAGCGCGAGAACGGGCTCGACTACAAGCCCTCGCAGATTTCCATCGGCACCGGCGGCAAGCAGGTGCTCTACAACGCGCTGATGGCGACCATCAATCCGGGCGACGAGGTGATCTGCATCGCGCCCTATTGGGTGAGCTATCCGGAAATGGTGGCGCTTGCCGGCGGCGAGCCGGTGATCGCGATGGCCACAATGGAGAACGGCTTCAAGCTGAAGCCCGACGTGCTCGAGCGCGCGATCACGCCGAAGACCAAGTGGATCGTCTTCAACTCGCCGTCCAATCCGAGCGGCGCCGCCTATACGCGGGCGGAGCTGAAGGCGATCACCGACGTGCTGGTCCGCCACCCGCACGTCCACATCATGACCGACGACATGTACGAGCACCTGGTCTACGACGACTTCGCGTTCACCACGCCGGCGCAGGTGGAGCCTTCGCTCTACGATCGCACCCTGACGGTGAACGGCGTGTCGAAGGCCTATTGCATGACCGGCTGGCGCATCGGCTATGCCGGCGGACCGGAGCCGCTGATCAAGGCGATGGCCACGATCCAGTCGCAGTCGACCTCGAATCCTTCCTCGATCGCGCAATGGGCGGCGGTCGAGGCGCTGGACGGTCCGCAGGACTTCATCCCGAAGAACAACAAGGTGTTCAAGGATCGCCGCGATCTCGTCGTTTCCATGCTCAACCAGGCGAGCGGCCTGCATTGTCCGAAGCCGGAAGGCGCCTTCTACGTCTATCCGTCCTGCGCCGGCGCGATCGGCAAGACCGCCTCGACCGGCAAGAAGATCGAGACCGACCAGGATTTCGTCACCGAGCTCCTGGAGGCGGAAGGCGTCGCCGTGGTGCAGGGATCGGCCTTCGGCCTCGGACCGGCCTTCCGCATTTCCTACGCGACCAGGACCGAGGATCTCGAAGAGGCCTGCCGGCGCATCCAGCGCTTCTGCGGGAATCTGAAATAGTGCGGCCCGCCCCGCGCGGCACTGTGTCCGGCATTCGTTGTCCCCACGGCGCGGTCGAAGTGCTAGAATCAGATTCGAAACCGATCTGCACCGCGTCTGCGCCGAGGGAATCTCCATGTTTCGTCCGATCGCATCTGCCGCCCTGCTGTCGCTTGCCGCGACGCTGCCCGTCGCCGCGCAGCAACCCCCGCCGCCGCAACCGGCCCGCGTCCAGGCCGGGGTGCTGGAATGCCGCGGCGGTCCGAATGTCGGCTTCGTGGTCGGCTCGGTTGCGGAACTGCGCTGCCTGTTCCGCTCCGACTGGGGCCCGCAGCAGGTCTATATCGCCAAGCTGACCAAGATCGGCGTCGATATCGGCTTCCGCGCGCAGCAGGCTCTGGTGTGGAGCGTGTTCGCGCCGACGCAGCAGCTCGGCCCCGGCGATCTTGCCGGCGGCTATGCCGGCGTGACCGCGGGTGCCGCGGTCGGCGGCGGGCTCGGCGCCAACGTGCTGTATGGCGGCTCCAACAACACCGTCGCGCTGCAGCCGCTGAGCGTGGAGGGGCAGGTCGGGCTGAATGTGTTCGGCGGCATCGGCGCGCTGGAACTGCGCGTGGGGCAGTAAAACCCTCCGTCATTCCGGGGCGGCTCCGCAGGAGCCGGACCCGGAATCCATGACCGCGATTCAGGAGTATGGATACCGGGCTCGCGGGCCATAAGCGCGTTTACGCGCGTCTTCGACGTGCTTATGGCCCGCGCCCCGGAATGACAGCGCGGAAAGTCAGCGCTTCAGCACGATGCGCCCGTCGATGCCCGTCTTCACGGTGCCGACCCGGCGCAGATAGACCATCACCTCGTTGGCCATCAGCGGCCCGTCATAGCCCGGCATGATCGTCCGCGACTGCGCGAACATGGCATAGCCGTCGCCGCCGCGCGCCATGAAATCGTTGGTCGCGAGCTTGTACAGTTTCAGCGCGTCGAGCGGCGCATGGCCGACGCGGACCGCGGTCACCCGCTGTCCAGGCGGGCGCGTCAGGTCGGCCTCGTAGCCCATGCCGGAAACCTGCGGGAAGCGGCCGGCCTGGCGCGGCAGCAGGCCGAGGCCGTTCTCGATCGCCGCGCGCACGTCCGCGCCGCGCACCTCCAGCACCGCGACGTGGTTGCCGAACGGCAGTTCCGCGAACACGTCGCGCCGCGTGATCTCGCTGCCGGGCGGATAGACTTTCTCGCCGCGCAGCCCGCCGCCGTTGATGATCGCGATTTCGGCGCCGGTGGTGAAGCGGATGGCATCGGCGAACAGGTTGCCGATGGCGGCTTCGCCGGTGCGCACGGCGGCGATGCGGCTGTCGAGCTCGACCGCGGTCCTGGCGATGCCGACGTCGAATTCGCGCGACAATTCCGCCTCGAAGCCGCGCACCGCGGCGAGCACTTCCGGATCGGGTTCGACCTCGGCGGTATCCACCGTCCGGAAGCGCGGATACCAGGTCAGGCGCCGGCCCTCGCGCGTATCCAGGCGCAGCGTGAGATCGATCATGGTGACGGTATGCGCGTCGTGGCTGGATTCGACGATCGCCGTGCGTCCGTCATAGTCGAGGAACAGGTCGTGGTCGTGGCCGGTCAGGATCAGGTCGCAGGCGCGGCTGTTGAACAGGTCCATGTCCTGGTTGCGCGGAATGTGCACGACCGCGACCACGAAATCCGCACCCTCGCCGCGCAGCAGCTTCGCCTGTTCCTGCATGCTGTCGACCGCCGGCGTAAAGGTCACGTCGCCGGAATTGGCAAGCTGCGGCGTCTCCGTCAGCGCCGCCCCGGTCAGGCCTATCCTGATGCCGCCGACATCGACGATCAGCCGGTCCTTGAAGCCCGGCAGCGGCCGTCCGTCGGCGTCGCGCATGTTGGCCGCGAACAGCGGAAAATTCGCTTCCTCCATGCGGCGCAGGAACGTCTCCTTGCCGAAATCGAACTCGTGGTTGCCCGGCACGAAAATGTCCGGCCGGATCATGTTGGTCAGCGAGACGATGTGAAAGCCCCGGTCGATGCCGGACAGCAGCGACGGCGAAAGCGTGTCCCCGGCATGCGCGAAGATCACCGTGCCGCCCTTGGCGCGCTCGGCCTTGACCACGGCGGCGAGGCGCGGGAAGCCGCCGCGCCCGCGGCCGTCCGGCCCCTCCTGCTCGTTCATCAGGTAGATGTCGTTGACCAGGATGAAGGTGAGGTGGGTGCTCTGCGCCGCCGCCATCCGCGGCAGGCTCGCGATCGCCGCAAGGCAGGTCGATCCGAGGAGCAGAAGCCGGCGGGTGATCGTCATTTAAGGATTGATTTTCGTCGTGCTTGGGTGCCCCTTAGCATGGCTGCGCGAGGCGCAGCGATCCTTTTTGTCACATGGTACGGTGCCGATGAACGAGGCGGTGAAACTCCCGCAATCGGAAATGCGATGGCGTCCCGCGGAGCATCCCGATGTCCCGTCCGGGCGCATCGGCGTGCTGCTGGTCAATCTCGGCACGCCGGACGCGGCGACGCCGGCTTCGGTGCGCGACTATCTGCACGAATTCCTGTCCGACAAGCGGGTGATCGAGGACGAATCGCTGGCCTGGAAAATCGCCTTCCGGATCGTGATGGCGACGCGGCCGCGCCGCAAGGCGCGCGACTACCGCAAGATCTGGAACGTCGAGGCCGACGAATCTCCGCTCAAGACCATCACCCGTTCGCAGGCCGAGAAGCTGGCCGGCCTGCTGCCCGGCGCCGACGGGCGGATTATGGTCGACTGGGCCATGCGCTACGGCAACCCGTCGATCCCCGCGCGCATCGAGGCGCTGGCGCGCGCCGGCTGCGAGCGCATCCTGTTCTTCCCGCTCTATCCGCAATATTCCGCCGCGACCTCGGCGACGGCCTGCGACATGGCGTTCCGCAAGCTGCTCAGCATGCGCTGGCAGCCGGCTCTGCGCGTGGTGCCGCCGTATTTCGACAGCGACGTCTATATCGAGGCGCTGATGACGAATCTGCGCGCGCATCTCGCCCTGATCGATTTCACGCCGGACGCGATCGTCGCCTCCTTCCACGGGCTGCCGCGCGAATATTTCCTCAAGGGCGATCCGTATTACTGCCACTGCGCCAAGACCGCGCGGCTGATGCGCGAGCGGCTGGGCATGAACGAGGACAAGTTCATGATGACGTTCCAGTCGCGCTTCGGCCGCGCCGAATGGCTGCAGCCCTATACCGCCGACACGATGAAGGCGCTGGGCAGGAAGGGCGTGCGCGACGTCGTGGTCGTCACCCCCGGCTTTGCCGCCGATTGCCTGGAGACGCTGGAGGAGATCGCGATGGAGAACGCGCACATCTTCAAGAAGGCGGGGGGGCGCAATTTCTCCATGGTGCCCTGCCTGAACGACAGCGACGACGGGATGCGGGTGCTGCGCGTGATCGCGCGGCGCGAGCTGGAGGGGTGGATCTAGCCCGCTTTTCCCCACGCGGGAGCGCGGCTAACGCCCCGTTAACCATAAGCCTTTTAACTCCATTAACCATTGTCGCCGGCCGCGAGGCCGGCTGTCGCCGTTTGGCCGCGCCCTGTTGCGGGCGGGGCGGACGAGGAGGTCGCCGTTGGCGCGTCTGGGCCGGCCACGTCTCGCTGCGCTGCTTGCATTGGCGATCCTCGCCGCATGCGCGCATCGCGGCGCGCAGGCGCAGGACATGACCGACGCGCGGCTGTTCGTGCCGGTGCCGGACGGCGATCCGAGAAACCCGTCCCGGTTCCGCAAACCGGCCTTCGGCCATCCGCCCGGATTCGGCGCCGGCACCACCGGATTCGTGTCCACCAACACCACCCGCCTGACACAGGCGCCGCGCCCGACCGAGACCGCGACCCTGCCGCCGCTCGCGCCGCTCGACCAGACCGTGCCGGCAGTCTATCGCGAGTTGCCCGCAGGAAGCCGCCGGCCGCGCCGTGTCGCGGCCACGCCGCAGCCTTACGCCCCGCCGCCGCGCGTGCAGGTGGTTCGCCGCGGACCGCTCGACGAGGACCCGTTCGGGCCGCTCGGCATCCGGGTCGGCTCCTTCATCCTGAAGCCCTCGATCGAGGTCATCGGCGGCTATGACAGCAACGTCACGCGCACGCCGGCCCGGCAGGGTTCGTGGCTGACCACGGTGCTGCCCGAGCTGCAATTCAAGTCGGACTGGACCCGGCACGAACTGAGCGGGACGCTGCGCGGCGCCTATACCTGGTACGAGCAATTGCCGAGCTTCAACAAGCCGCTGATCGACGCCCGCGTGAACGGGCGCGTCGACATCACCTCGCAGACCCGGGCGGACCTGGAAGGCCGCTACCAGCTGCTCGCCGATTCACCGGGCGACCCGAACACGCCGGGCGACACCGCGCGCCCGCCGATCTACCAGATCTACGGCGGCACCGCCGGCCTGACGCAGCGCTTCAACCGCCTGGAAGTGACCGGCAAGGGCTCGGTCGACCGCCTGCAATATTTCAACGCCACGCTGGATACCGGCGGCACGCTGGATCTGTCCGACCGCAACTACAATCAATATGGCGTCGCCGGGCGCGTCGGCTATGAGCTGCATCCGGGCGTCAAGCCGTTCGTCGAAGGCGGCTTCGACCGGCGCCTCTACGACGATGCGGCCTATACCGTCCCGAACCGCAATTCCGACGGCCGCACCATCAAGGGCGGCGTCGCCTTCGAATTGTCGCGCAAGCTCACCGGCGAGGTGGCCGTCGGCTACACCGCGCGCGATTATGTCGGTCCCGGGCTGCAGCCGATCAGCGGCATGATCTATGACGGCTCGCTGATCTGGATCGCGACGCCGCTGTCGACCGTGCGCTTCGACCTGAAATCGGCGGTCGAGGAAGTGGTGCAGCCGGGCGTCTCCGGTGCGCTCAAGCGCGACGCCACAATGCAGATCGACCACAGCTTCCGCCGCTGGCTGGTCGGATCGCTCAAATTCGGCGTCGGGCGCGACGACTATGTCGGCATGGACCGCCTCGATCACCGCTACCTCGCTTCCGCCGCGCTGACCTACAAGATGACGCGCACCGTGCATATCAAGGGCGAGTACCGGTACGAATGGCTGCGCTCGAACGTGACCGGCGCGGATTACGACGCGAATATCGTGATGCTGAGCCTGAAGCTGCAGCGGTGATCGCGCGCGCCGCAAAAGAGTGCCGGGCGCACTAGCGCTTCAGCAACTTCTCGATCTCGCCGTGCAGGGCGCCCGCGACTTCCGGCCGGTCGAGCGCATAGGCGAGGTTGGCGGTGAGGAATCCGAGCTTGGAGCCGCAATCGTAGCTCGTGCCTTCGAATTTCAGCCCGTGGAAGGGCTGCGTCCTGGCCAGGCGCACCATCGCATCGGTGAGCTGGATTTCCCCGCCCGCACCCTTCTGCTGGTCGGCGAGCAGCCCGAAGATTTCCGGCTGCAGGATGTAGCGGCCGGTGATGCTGAGATTCGAGGGCGCATCCTCGCGCCTGGGCTTCTCGACCATCTGCGTGATCTCGAAGCTTTTGCCGCTCGAGGGGCCGATCCCGACCACGCCGTAGGAGGAGATGCGCTCCATCGGCACTTCCTCGACCGCGATGACATTGGCGGCCTTGCCGGTCGCCCTATAGGCGTCGATCATCTGCGCGAGGCAGCCGCGTTTCGCCTTCACCAGCACGTCGGGCAGCAGCACCGCGAACGGCTCGTCGCCGACGATCTCGCGCGCGCACCAGACCGCGTGGCCGAGGCCGAGCGGGCTCTGCTGACGGGTGAAGCTGGTCGCGCCGGCGGCCGGCAAAGCGGCGGCCAGGAGCGCCAGTTCCGCGCTCTTTCCGCGCGCGGCGAGCGTCGATTCGAGCTCGTCCTGCCGGTCGAAATGATCCTCGATGACGCCCTTGTTGCGCCCCGTAACGAAAATAAAATGCTCGATGCCGGCCTCCCGCGCCTCGTCCACCACATGCTGGATCAGCGGGCGGTCGACCACGGTCAGCATCTCCTTCGGCATCGCCTTGGTGGCGGGCAGGAAGCGGGTGCCAAGGCCGGCAACGGGGAAGACGGCTTTGCGGATCGGTTTCATGGACAGATCGAAGTTCCGGGATGGGCGGGCAAGTCGCGGCAGCAAGAACCATGCGCCTCGCGCCGCGTCCACGGAAATCGCAAGTCCCGTTAACGCTCCGGCAACCTTGATCGGCGCCCATAGGCTTCTTTGCGGTGGCGTGGGTGGGGTGAGGCGTATGGCGAAGGCGTCCGTGCTGCCGCTGTCGGCGGCGGTTCTGTTGATCGTGGCATCGCTGCAGCCGGGTTGCGCGCAAGTCGACGACCGCTATCCCGGCGTCTCCACCCAGAGCCTCCCCTATGCCGCACCGGCCTCCGCGGGCGGCAGCCGTACCGAATGGAGCGGGGAATCCGGCGCCTCGGGACATCCGCTGATGCAGGCCGACGCCATCCGCGCCGCGGCGGCAGGCTTCAACCAATGCCTTGCGCGCCTGGGGCCGGAAGCGGCGCGGCGCGGCGTCGGCCGCGCCGAATATCAGACGACGGTCGCCGGGCTGACGCCCGACCTCAAGATCATGGATTTCGTGGACTCGCAGCCCGAGTTCACCAAGGCGTTCTGGGAATATCTCGACATCCTGGTCACCGACGAACGCATCCAGCGCGGGCGCGAATTGCTCGCGCAATACCGCACGGTGTTCGACAGCGTGGAACGCAGCTACGGCGTCGACCGCTACACCATCACCGCGATCTGGGGCATCGAGTCGAAATACTCGACCGCGATCGGCGAGCGCGCCGTGCTGCGCTCGACCGCGACGCTCGCCTGTATCGGCCGCCGGCAGGATTATTTCCGCAACGAGTTCCTCGCCATCGTCGAATTGCTGCACCGGGGCGACGTCAGCGCGGAGCAGGCCAAGGGTTCGTGGGCCGGCGCCTTCGGTCCCACGCAATTCATGCCGACCGTCTACAAGAGCTACGCGGTCGATTTCGACGGCGACGGACACCGCAACATCGTCACCTCCATCCCCGATCTGCTCGCCTCGACCTCGAACTATTTCCGCCGCCACGGCTGGCAGACCGGCCAGACCTGGGGCTACGAAGTGGTGGTCCCGAAAAACTTCAACTTCCTGCTCGCCGACCGCTCGCGCCAGCTCACGCTCGCCGAGTGGGAGCGGCTCGGCATCCGCCGCGTCGGCGACAAGGCTTTCCCGCATCCGAACGAGCGCGCCTTTCTGCTGGTGCCGGCGGGATCGCAGGGTCCGGGCTTCCTGATGCTGAACAATTTCCGCGTCATCATGCGCTACAACCCTTCCGAGGCGTATGCGCTCGCCATCGGGCATCTCTCCGACCGGCTGCGCGGCGGCGATGCCTTGGTACAGGCCTGGCCGCGGCACGAGCGCGTGCTATCGCTGCAGGAGCGCGTGGAGATGCAGCAATTGCTGGCGCGGCGCGGCTTCGATGTGGGCGAGGCGGACGGACGCTTCGGGCCCAAGGCGCGGGCCGCGATCCGCGACTTCCAGGCGCGGGCCGGGCTGGTGCCGGACGGATTTGCCACGGCCGCGCTGCTGGCCCGCCTGCGCGGCTCCTGAGCCGGGCATTATCCACCTTCAAGCTGCCACGGTTGCCGCCTATTGACGCCGGACGGGGCCCGGCGCAAGTCTCCAAGGACGGCTTGCGGACCTGGCCGGAGACGGGCGTCCGATGAATAAATTCAAGTTCCATCAAGGGCTTGCAGGCGCGCTGGCGATCGCGGCGGCGGAATGCGCGCTGCTGTTCGGCGCCACGCTCGCGACCGTGGCCCCGGCCGGGGCGCAGTTTTTCTTCGAGGACCGCTATCCGTTCATCGACCCGCGCCGGCGCAACATGCGGCTGTTCGACCCGATGTTCCAGGACGAGCCGGCGCCGCGCGTCGATTATTCGCGCGCCCCCGCGGCCAAGAAGCAGGAAGGCCACCCCACCACCAAGATCATGGTGGTCGGCGATTCGATGGCCGACTGGCTCGCCTACGGCCTCGAAGAGGCGCTGTCGGAAACGCCCGAACTCGGTGTCGTGCGCAAGCACCGCACCGGTTCCGGCCTGATCCGTTACGACGGCCGCAGCGAATCCCCGGACTGGGCGCAGAACCTGCGCGAGCTGATAGCGGCCGAGAAGCCGCAGGCGATCATCATGATGATCGGCCTGCAGGACCGTCAGGCGATGCGCGAGCGCGCAGCCCCGACGGCGCCGAAGCCCGGCACCCCGGCTACCGCCGAGCAGCGGCAGGCGGCGACGCCCGCCAAGCCCGGCGAGCAGAAGCCGGCCGAGCAGAAACCGGAATTGCGTCCGAGCCAGACCGACGAAGAGACGCCGGCCATTGCGGCTCCGGAATCCGCGCCGCGCGGCCGCGCCGGCAGCCTGCAGGAATTCCGCGGCGAGCGCTGGGAAGAGCTTTACGGACGCCGGATCGACGAGACCATCGCGGCGATGAAGGCGGCCAATGTGCCGGTGATCTGGGTCGGATTGCCCGCGATCCGCGGATCGAAATCCACTTCCGACATGATGTATCTGAACGAGTTCTATCGTTCGCGCGCCGACAATGCCGGCATCGTCTATGTCGATGTATGGGACGGATTCGTCGACGATAACGGCCGCTTCGCGACGCAAGGCGCCGACTTCGAGGGCCAGATCCGCCGGCTGCGCACGGCGGACGGCGTGCATTTCACCAAGGCCGGCGCGCGCAAACTCGCGCATTATGCCGAGCGCGAATTGCGCCGCATGCTGGCCGCGCCGGTGACCCCGGTCGCGCTGCCGGCACCGGAAGTCATGCCGCAGACGCCGGCCAAGCCCGGGGTGCCGGCTGCGCGCCCGCTCGCCGGTCCGGTGCTGCTCCTGACCAACAACAACGAGGATCAGGACGAACTGCTCGGCGCGAGCCTCAACCGCGCCCCGGCGCCCGATCCGACGGCGGCGAGCGTGCTGGTCAAGGGCGAGGCGATCGCTTCCGCCGCCGGCCGCGCCGACGATTTCTCCTGGCCGCCGCGCCTGCCCAATACCCGCATCGACGAACCGCTGCCGCCGAGCGGTCCGCCCATCGCCATCGTCAAGCCGCTGCCCGCCACCGCCAGGCCGGTGCAGACCAGCCAGGCCGCGCAAGCCGGGTTGCCCGCGCGTCCCGCGCAGCAGCCGCAGGCGATACGCCCGCCGGCATGGCGTTCGCCGCCGCCGTCCTATTTCGGGCCGCCGCGCGGGTTCTTCGGATTGTTCAGGTAGCCGGGACAGCCGCCAGGGGCCGCCAGGGACAGCCGTCAAGCGGCGCGCGATGCGCGGGCCTCGAAGGACGACGGTCCGGCGTGACGCCCGCCCTATCGCGGCAGCGTCGAGGAGCCCATCAGGAAAGTGTCGATGGCGTTGGCGCATTGGCGGCCCTCGCGGATCGCCCACACCACCAGCGACTGACCGCGCCGCATGTCGCCGGCGGCGAACACCTTCGCGGTCGAGGTCTTGTAGTCGCCGGTCGAGGCGCGCGCATTGCCGCGCGGATCGAGATCGACCTTCAATTCCTTCAGCAGGCCTTCCTGCACCGGATGCACGAAGCCCATGGCGAGCAGCACCAGATCGGCCGGCAGCTCGAATTCGGTGCCGGGGATCGGCTGGAATTTGTCGTCCACGCGCACGCATTGGAGCCGCGTGACGCGGCCGCCTTCGCCGAGGAAATGCTGTGTCAGCACCGCGAATTGCCGCTCGGCGCCTTCCTCGTGGCTCGAGGATGTGCGCAGCTTGAACGGCCAGAGCGGCCAGGTCAGCGCCTTGTTCTCCCGCTCCGGCGGCTCCGCCATGATCTCGAAATTGACCACCGACCTGGCGCCCTGCCGGATCGAGGTGCCGATGCAGTCCGATCCGGTATCGCCGCCGCCGATCACCACCACATGCTTGCCGGTCGCCAGGATCGGCGTCACGTCGCCGAGCGGCTCGCCCGAGACGCGGCGGTTCTGCTGCGGCAGGAAATCCATCGCGAAGTGGATGCCGTCGAGGTTGCGGCCGGGGATCGGCAGATCGCGCGGCTTCTCGGCGCCGCCGGTGAGCGCGATCGCATCGAATTCCTTGAGCAGCTTGTCCGCCGGCAGGTTGCCGCCGACATGCGCGCCGTAATGGAAGCGCACGCCTTCCGCTTCCATCTGCTTGACGCGGATGTCGACGATGCCCTTCTCCATCTTGAAGTCGGGGATGCCGTAGCGCAGCAACCCGCCGGCCTTGGCATGCTTCTCGTAGACATGCACCTCGTGTCCGGCGCGCGCGAGCTGCTGCGCGCAGGCCATGCCCGCCGGGCCCGCGCCGATCACCGCGACCTTCCTGCCGGTCTTTTCGGAAGCTGGCTCCGGTTTGATCCAGCCGCTGGCGATCGCCTTGTCGGCGATCGCGCATTCGATGCTCTTGATGGTGACCGGGTTGTCGTCGATGTTGAGCGTGCAGGACGCCTCGCACGGCGCCGGACAGACGCGGCCGGTGACTTCCGGGAAATTGTTGGTTGAGTACAGGTTGCGCGCCGCTTCCTGCCACTCGCCCTTGTAGACGAGATCGTTCCAGTCCGGGATCTGGTTGTTGACCGGGCAGCCCGGCGTGCCGGGGGCGACCGAGCCGGTGCCGTGGCAATAGGGCACGCCGCAATCCATGCAGCGCGCCGCCTGGTCGCGGATTTCCTTTTCCGACAGCGGCAGCACGAATTCGCGCCAGTTCTTCACGCGCTCCTCGACCGGCGCGTAGTCGCGATCCTCGCGGTCGATTTCCAGAAAGCCGGTGATCTTGCCCATGATGACTCGACTGAACGCCGTTATTCCGCCGCCTGCATCGCGGCGGCAAGCTGTTCGGCTTCGAGCTCCTTCAGCGCGCGCCGGTATTCCATCGGCATGACCTTGCGGAACTTGCCGCGGTAATTCTGCCAGTCGGCGAGGATGGCCTGCGCGCGGGCGGAGCCGGTGAAACGCGCGTGCTGGCCGATCAGGTAGCGCAGCCGCTCGGCGTCGAAGCGGCCCATATTGGTCAGGATTTCGACGCGGCCGGAAGTCTCCAGATCGTTGCGGTGGTGGTAGACACGCTCGTTGACGTCTTCCTCCGGCGGAACCGGTTCCAGCTCCACCATCGCCAGATTGCAGCGGGTGGCGAACGTGCCGTCCTCGTCCAGCACATAGGCGACGCCGCCGGACATGCCGGCCGCGAAATTGCGGCCCGTGGGTCCGAGCACGACCACCATGCCGCCGGTCATGTATTCGCAGCAATGATCGCCCGCGCCCTCGACCACCGCGGTGGCGCCGGAATTGCGCACGGCGAAGCGTTCGCCGGCCACGCCGCGGAAATAGCATTCGCCGGCGATCGCGCCGTACATCACGGTGTTGCCGACGACGATCGATTCCTCCGGCACGATGCCGGCATCCTTGGTCGGCCGCACGATGATGCGGCCGCCGGAAAGACCCTTGCCGACATAGTCGTTGCCTTCGCCTTCGAGGTCGAAGGTGACGCCGCGCGCGAGCCAGGCGCCGAAACTCTGGCCGGCGGTGCCGGTGAGCTTCACCTGGATCGTGTCTTCGGGCAGGCCCGCGTGGCCGTAGCGCCTGGCGACCTCGCCCGAGAGCATGGCGCCCGCCGAGCGGTCGATGTTGCGGATTTCCGCCGCGATCTTCACCGGCGCGCCGCGGTCCAAAGCCGGCATCGCCTGCGCGATCAGCTTGCGGTCGAGGATGTCGTGGATTTTGTGGTCCTGCTCCTCGCAATGGAAGATGGCGACCCCGTCCGGCGCCACCGGCTTGGTGAACAGGCGCGAGAAATCCAGCCCCTTCGCCTTCCAGTGCGAGACCAGCGCGCGCTGATCGAGCATCTGCATCTGTCCGATCATCTCGTCGAACGAGCGATAGCCCATCGCGGCCATCAGCTCGCGCACTTCCTCGGCGACGAAGAAGAAATAATTGATGACGTGCTCCGGCTGGCCGGTGAAGCGCTTGCGCAGCACCGGATCCTGGGTCGCGACGCCGACCGGGCAGGTGTTGAGATGGCACTTGCGCATCATGATGCAGCCGGCCGCGATCAGCGGGGCGGTGGCGAAGCCGAATTCGTCGGCCCCGAGCAGCGCTCCGATCACCACGTCGCGTCCGGTGCGGAAGCCGCCATCGACCTGCACCGCGATGCGCCCGCGCAGGCGGTTGGCGACCAGCGTCTGGTGCGTCTCCGCAAGCCCGATTTCCCACGGGGAACCGGCATGCTTGATCGAGGTGAGCGGGGAAGCGCCGGTGCCGCCCTCGTAGCCGGCAATGGTCACGTGATCCGAGCGCGCCTTGGAGACGCCGGCGGCGACGGTGCCCACGCCCACTTCCGAGACCAGCTTCACCGACACGGCGCCGGCCGGATTGACGTTCTTCAGGTCGTAGATGAGCTGCGCCAGGTCCTCGATCGAATAGATGTCGTGATGCGGCGGCGGCGAGATCAGGCCGACGCCCGGCGTCGAGTGGCGCACGCGCGCGATCACCTTGTCGACCTTGTGGCCGGGCAATTGCCCGCCTTCGCCGGGCTTGGCACCCTGCGCCATCTTGATCTGCATCATGTCGGAATTGACGAGATACTCGGTGGTGACGCCAAAACGTCCCGAAGCGACCTGCTTGATCGCCGAGCGCATGGAATCGCCGTTCGGCAGCGGCGTGAAGCGGTCGGATTCCTCGCCGCCTTCGCCGGTATTCGACTTGCCGCCGATCCGGTTCATGGCGATGGCGAGCGTCGTATGCGCCTCGCGCGAGATCGAGCCGAAGCTCATCGCCCCGGTCGCGAAGCGGCGCACGATATTCTTCGCCGGCTCCACTTCATCGAGCGCCACCGCCTCGCGGCCGTCCTCCTTGGCGACCTTGACGCGGAACAGGCCGCGGATGGTCAACAGCTTCTCGGACTGCTCGTTCAGTATCTTCGCGAAGGCGCGATACTTCTCGTAGGAATTGCCGCGCACCGCGTGCTGCAGCGCCGACACCGTCGCCGCCGTCCAGGCATGGTCCTCGCCGCGGGTGCGGAACTGGTATTCGCCGCCGACATCGAGCGCGGTCTTGTAGATTTCCGCGTCGCTGAAGGCGTCGCGGTGCCGCCGCACGGTCTCTTCCGCGATCTCGACGAGCGCGACGCCCTCGATGCGGGTCGCGGTGCCGGTGAAATAGGTGGCCACGAATTCCGACTTCAGCCCGACGGCGTCGAAAATCTGCGCGCCGCAATAGGACTGGTAGGTCGAAATGCCCATCTTGGACATGACCTTGAGCAGCCCCTTGCCGACCGACTTGATATAGCGCTTGACGACTTCCTTCTCGTCCAGCTTGACCGGCAGACTGTCCTTCATCGCGATCAGCGTCTCGAAGGCGAGATACGGATGGATCGCTTCGGCGCCGTAGCCGGCGAGGCAGGCGAAGTGGTGCACCTCGCGCGGCTCGCCGGATTCGACCACGAGGCCGACCGAGGTGCGCAGTCCCTGCCGGATCAGGTGGTGATGCACGGCGGCGCAAGCGAGCAGCGAGGGGATCGGCACGCGCTCGGCGCTGGCGGCGCGGTCGGACAGGATGATGATGTTGTAGCCCTCGCGCACCGCCTTCTCGGCGTCCGCCTTCAGCGTCTTGAGCGCGGGCTCCATGCCTTTCGCGCCGGTCTCCGCGGCGAAGGTGATGTCGAGCGTGCAGGACTTGAAGTGGTTGTCCTTGAGGTCGGAAATGCCGCGGATCTTCTCCAGGTCGCCGTTGGTCAGGATCGGCTGGCGCACTTCCAGGCGCTTGGTCCTCGACACGCCCTCGGTGTCGAACAGGTTCGGCCGCGGCCCGATCATGGAGACCAGGCTCATGACGATTTCCTCGCGGATCGGGTCGATCGGCGGGTTGGTGACCTGCGCGAAATTCTGCTTGAAATAGGTGAACAGCAGCTTCGACTTGTCCGACAGCGCCGAAATCGGCGTGTCGTTGCCCATCGAGCCGACCGCTTCCTCGCCGGTCGTGCCCATCGGGGTCATCAGCAGCTTGATGTCTTCCTGCGTGTAGCCGAAGGCCTGCTGGCGATCGAGCAGCGACAGGTTGGAGCGCTGCGGCTTGCCGTCGACGTCGGGCAGTTCCTCGAGCACGAGCTGCGTGCGCTCGACCCAGTCCTTGTAGGGATGCGAGCGCGCGAGCTGCGCCTTCAGTTCCTCGTCCGGGATCAGCCGGCCTTCGTCGAGATCGACCAGCAGCATCTTGCCCGGCTGCAGCCGCCACTTCTTCCGGATGTCCTTCTCGGCGATCGGCAGCACGCCCATTTCCGACGCCATGATGATGCGATCGTCGTTGGTCAGGTAGTAACGCGCCGGCCGCAGGCCGTTGCGGTCGAGCGTGGCGCCGATCTGGCGCCCGTTGGTGAAGGCGATGGCGGCGGGGCCGTCCCACGGCTCCATCAGCGCGGCGTGGTACTCGTAGAAGGCGCGGCGATCCTCGTTCATGAGCGGATTGCCCGCCCAGGCTTCCGGGATCATCATCATCATCGCATGCGCGAGCGAGTAGCCGCCATGCACCAGGAATTCCAGCGCGTTGTCGAAGCAGGCCGTGTCGGACTGGCCTTCGTAGGAGATCGGCCAGAGCTTGGTGATGTCGCTGCCGTAGAGCTCGGACGAGACCGAGGCCTGCCGCGCCGCCATCCAGTTGACGTTGCCGCGCAGCGTGTTGATCTCGCCGTTATGCGCGATGAAGCGGTAGGGATGGGCGAGCGACCAGGTCGGGAAGGTGTTGGTCGAGAAGCGCTGGTGCACCAACGCGAGCGCGCTCTCGAAATCCGGCTCGTGCAGGTCGGGATAATAGGTGCCGAGCTGGTCGGCGAGGAACATGCCCTTGTAGATCGCCGTGCGGCAGGACAGCGACACCGGGTAATAGCCGGAAATGCGGCGGTCGCGCTGGCGGTAGATCGCGTCGGAAATCGCCTTGCGCAGGATGTAGAGGCGCCGCTCGAAATCGGCTTCCGACTTCTGCGGCTTCACCGGGCCGATGAACACCTGCATGTGCACCGGTTCGGTCGGCTTCACCGAAAAGCCGAGCGTCGAATTGTCGGTCGGCACGCTGCGCCAGCCGAGCACCTTGCAGCCTTCCTTCTGCGCGGTCTCCTCGACCGTCTTGCGCACGGCCTCGCGCCATTTCTTGTCGCGCGGCAGGAACAGATGGCCGACGCCATAGCGGCCCGGCTCCGGCAGCTCGAAGCCGAGCTCCTTCGCCTTGCGCGCGAAAAACTTGTGCGGCATCTGCACCAGGATGCCGGCGCCGTCGCCCATGCGCGGGTCGGCGCCGACCGCGCCGCGGTGTTCGAGGTTGCACAGGATCTGCAGCGCGTCGGCGACGATCTGGTGCGACTTGCGGCCCTTGATGTTGGCGATGAAGCCGACGCCGCAGGAATCCTTGTCGCGCGCCGGATCGTACAGGCCGGTCGGCGCCGGCAGTCCGGGGTCGGCGGAATCCGGGAATGCGTCCGCCGTGTAACCGTGCGGCCACCTCTTCCTGTCGAATTCGCTCGCGCTCATGTTGCCCCAACCTCGGCCGGACCCTCCTGGCTCCGGCGCGTCTGCCGCGCCCGCGACGCCCTGTGACGTCCGTCTCGCGGAAAATTCTGGCCCGGTCCGGCAGCCGTCGCGCCTGCGCGCGCCGCTCATGCTGCCCGGAAGTTTTCACGACGGCAGCGCCGGGTCGCACCGCTTCGTCCGCGGCACGGTTGTCCGCGCCGCCTGGCCTCCAATGAGACAGCATTGCTGTCCTATCTGACGATGCCAAATTTCACCCCCCGGCACAAGAGGCGGATGTGGCTGCGGAGGCATTTCCGTCAGCATTATTTCTTGCGTCCCGGCGCCCGCGAAACAAGAGGAATCTGCAGGCACGCGCCGCGCAATGCTGTTGCCTGGCGGCAGCGTTTCGCGCTTTCTGGCGGCAAAGGACCGCGGATGAATTTCGCCAGCGACAATACCGCCGGAATTGCCCCCGAAATCCTGCAGGCCCTCGCCGGCGCCAATGCCGGCTTCGCGCTGGGCTATGGCAACGACGACCTGACCCGGCGGGTGGAACGGCAGGTCGCGGACCTGTTCGGACATGCAGCGGCGGTATTCCTGGTTCCGACCGGGACGGTGGCCAATGCGCTGGCGCTGGCGCAGATCACCCCGCCCTGGGGCGGGGTGATCTGCCACGCCCAGTCGCACATCATGACCGACGAATGCGGCGCGCCGGAATTCTATGGCGGCGGTCTGAAGCTGATCGGCCTGCCGGGCGACGACGGCAAGCTCGCGCCGGCCGCCGTCGCGGCGGCGGCTGAGCGCTATCGCGGGCATCGCCCGCATCAGGTGAATGCGGCGAGCCTGTCGCTGACGCAGGCGAGCGAGGCGGGCACGATCTACCGCCCGCACGAGATCGCGGAGCTGGCCCGCATCGCGCATGCGCATGGCCTGAAGGTGCATATGGACGGCGCGCGCTTCGGCAATGCGCTGGCGCGGCTGGATGCCGGTCCCGCCGAACTCACCTGGAAGGCCGGCATCGACGTGCTCTCCTTCGGGGCGACCAAGGGCGGGGCGATGGCGGCGGAGGCGGTGGTATTCTTCGATCCCGCGATCGCCGATGCCATGCACGAACGCCGCAAGCGCGGCGGGCATCTGCTCTCCAAGCACCGCTTCCTCGCCGCGCAGTTCGAGGCTTTTCTGCGCGAGGGCCTGTGGCTGCGGCTCGCCCGCCATGCCAACGCGATGGCCGACCGTCTCGCGGAAGTCCTCAAGGCGGCCGGCCTGCCTCCGGTCTGGCCGGTCGAAGCCAACCTGGTTTTCGCGCTGCTGCCCGAGGCGGTGGATGCCAGGCTGAAAGCGGCCGGCGCCGCCTATTATGTGCGCGAACCCGACCGCCTGCCGGCGGGCCTCGCGGCGGCGCCGACCGACCGGCTGGCGCGCTTCGTCACCTCCTTCGCCACCGGCGAAGACGAGATCGCGCGCGTCGCCGAACTTCTTCAAAAGCGCTGATTTCCGCCCAAGCTCCGCCGGATTCCGCCGCAACTTTTCTCCGGTTGCGAACGGTGGGTGTTGCGTCCGTTCGTCTGTCGGGGAGACCGCGTCGTGCAGATCAAGGCGCTTGTTCTGGTAGGTAGTGTTGCAATAATCGCGCTGCCGGTTGCGGCGCAGGCAGCGGAGCCATATCCGCCTTACGGCCTTCCGCGCATGGGCGCGGCTCCAACCGCACCGCTCTATGTCGGCGTACTGCCGCCCTTCGAGATCGAGGCCGTCGTCCGCTCGATGGGATTGCAGCTCCTGGCGCCGCCGATGCGCCGGCAGCGCGTCTATGTCGTGCATGCGATCGATGCGCGCGGCGTCGAGCACCGCGTGGTCGTGGATGCCCGGTTCGGGCATGTCCTGCGCGTCGGTCCGGCGATCGCGGACCGCTATTTCGACGGCCCGCGCTACGCGCCGATGCCGGCCTATCCGCGCTACGGCGCCCTGGCGCCGCGCGGCTATGGACGGCTGGGGATCGACGTGGATGTGGACGTGGATGTCGATGTCGATGTTGACGTCGATCCCGACCGTCGGCCGCTGCCGCCGGCCGGCGTTGCGCCGCGTCCCTACGATCCGCGTCATGCGGCACCGCCGCCGCGCGCCGCCAAACCGGCTGTCGTGCCGGCGCCGAAATCCGCGAGCGCCGACTTTGCGGCGACGCCGACCCCGCGTCCGCGGCCGGCTGGCGCCGATGCGCGCGCCGAGCAGGCCGCGACGGCGCCGTCCAGTCCGATCCGCAAGATCGAGATCAAGAAGCCGGCGCCGGAAGCGGCCAAGCCGCAGGCCGAAACGGCAAAACCGGGTGCGGTGAGCGTGCCGGTCGCGCCGCTGCTGTAGCGGCGTCATCTGGCGTTGTCGCGGCACCATCGTCGCTTCAAACCGAAGCCATCACACGCTAGGCGGCGGCGCCCTGCGCATCGCCGGCCAGCGGGAATTCCTCGTCGCACCAGCCGGTCACCTCGCCGATCATCTCCTTGACGCGATAGCCGAGCGCGGCGAGGCGCACCGCCGCCTTGTTGGCGCCGTTGCAATGCGGGCCTGCGCAATAGACCACGAACAGCGTGTCCTTCGCGTATTCCGCCATGCGTTCGGCGGTCATGCTCCGGTGCGGGATGCTGACCGCGCCGGGGACGTGGCCGCGCGCGAACAGCGCCGGTCCGCGCACGTCCACGAGCACGAAATCCGCCTCGCCTTGCATCGCCTCGTGCACGTCGCTGCAGTCGGTCTCGAACGACAGCCGCCGCCGGAAATGCGCAAGCGCGTCCTCGGGGGCGGCAAAGGCGGTGGCGGTGACGAGGCTGGTCATGCGGGCTCCATCGGTTCTGCCGGCCGCAATCTAGACCGGGCGCGCCGAAGGCGCGAACCCGACATCCATTTCCTGCCTCCGGAATGGCAATGGCATTCGACGGCCCGTCGCGCAAAATGAAAGCGCCCCGGCTCGACCGGGGCGCTCCCTTCCAGACCGGCCTTTCCGCGTTACGCGGCGACCTTGGTCTCCACCTTGCTCTCGATCGTCCTGCCGTTGATCGGAATCGAGCGCGGCTTCTTGGCCTCCGGGATTTCGCGCACGAGATCGACGTGCAGGAGACCGTTCTCGAGGCCCGCACCCTTGACCTGGACGAAATCGGCGAGCTGGAAGACGCGCTCGAAGGCGCGCGCCGCGATGCCCTGATAGAGCGTCTCGGCCGACACTTCGTCGGACTTCTGCTGCTTCTCGCCGCGGATGGTGAGGGTGTTTTCCTTGACCTCGATGTTGAGGTCGTTCTCGCCGAAGCCGGCGACCGCTACCGAGATGCGATAGGCGTTCTCGCCGGTGCGCTCGATATTGTAGGGCGGATAGCCCGGCGCGGCCTCGCTGCCGGCCTGATCGAGCAGGTTGAACAGCCGGTCGAAGCCGACGGTGGAACGATAGAAGGGAGTGAGATCGAAAGTACGCATTGCATATCCTCCTTGAGCGACATGCGGGTGATCCGCCGTAATGGCCGGACCCCTCGGGGTGACGCAGCCCGGATGGGCCTGCGATGACCCTGATTTAGGGAGGGTCGCTGTGCCGTCAAGGGCGCGCAAAATGTTCAATTTCAAGGTGTTGATTGCACTGGACCCTGTACGGGCGGCGATTCGGCACTATCCGGATTTTCGCCGGGGAATGATCCCGCCTTCGATTGAGCGTGTCCCGCACCCTGCTATAAGGCCGCACCCTCCGAATTTCGGCCCCGCATGACGCTCGTCTCCATTCCCGCCAATCCGGTTCCCGACGGCGTCACCACGGGCATGCTCAAGACCCCCGACGGGGTCGACATCCGCTTCGCGCGCTGGGACCCGCCGCCCGGCCGCAAGGGAACCATCTGCCTGTTCCAGGGGCGCGCGGAATTCATCGAGAAGTATTTCGAGACCGTGCGCGATCTGCGCGCGCGCGGCTTCGCGGTCGCGACCATCGACTGGCGCGGGCAGGGCGGCTCCGGCCGCAAGCTCGCCGACCCGTTCAAGGGTCATGTCAAAAGCTTCTCCGAATACGAGACCGATCTGGAAACCTTCGTGCGCGAGATCGTGCTGCCGGATTGCCCGGCGCCGCATTTCGCGCTCGGACATTCCATGGGCGCGAGCGTGCTGCTGCGCGTCGCCTACAAGGGGCGGCGGTGGTTCGACCGCATGATCCTGTCGACGCCGCTGCTCGGCCTCTCGCCCGGTCGTTTTCCCCGCTATTCCGGGCCGGTGGTGAAGCTGCTGCGGCTGTTCGGGCGCGGCAACGCCTATGTGCCGGGCGGCAGCGCGCATGTCATGGCGCTCGATCCCTTTGTCGGCAACCCGGTGACCTCCGACCCGGTCCGCTATGCGCGCACGGTGGCGATCCTGGAAGCGCAGCCTTCGCTCGGCCTCGGCTCGCCGACCAATGCCTGGACCGCCGCCGCCTTCGACGCCATGAACGCCTTCGCCGACCCGCGCTACGCGCTGGAAATCCGCCAGCCGATCGTGATCGTCGCCGCCGGCCGCGACGATATCGTCTCGACGCCGGTCACCGAGGAATTCGGCCTGCGCCTGCGCGCCGGCTCGCATCTCGTGGTCGCCGGCGCCAAGCATGAAATCCTGATGGAGCAGGATCACTATCGCGCGCAGTTTTTCGCCGCGATGGACGCCTTCATTCCCGGCTCGCCGCTGTTCGGTTGACGCTCTCTCGGTCATTCCGGGACGCCGCGAAGCGGCGGGCCCGGAATCCAGAACCACGGCTTGCGACGATGGATTCCGGGCTCGCGGCCTGCGGTCGCGCCCCGGAATGGCAGCAGCGATTATCCCGTCAGCATCTTCAGCGCGGCTTCGTGCACCCGCCTGTCGCCGGCGGCGACGACGCGACCGCCGGCGGTCGCCGGCCCGCCATCCCACGACGTGACGATGCCCCCGGCGCCGGCGACGATCGGCACGAGCGCCATGATGTCGTAGGGCTTCAGCTCGGTCTCCACCACGAGATCGAGATGGCCGGCGGCGAGCATGCAATAGGCGTAGCAGTCGCCGCCGTAGCGTGCGAGCTGCGCCGTCCGTTCCACGCGCTCATAGGCGGCGCGATCCGCATCTTTCATCAGCAGCGGGCTGGTGGTGTAGAGCAT
Organism: Pseudorhodoplanes sp.; assembly: GCA_050246095.1. Taxonomy (GTDB): domain Bacteria; phylum Pseudomonadota; class Alphaproteobacteria; order Rhizobiales; family Xanthobacteraceae; genus Pseudorhodoplanes. The sequence continues at coordinate 6,143 of JBFWWQ010000004.1, read as the reverse complement.
CGCCTCCGACAGCGTGGCGCAGGCGCGCGTGCGTAGCGCGCGTTCCCCCGCCGGTCCGCGATAGCGCGCATTCAGCCCGTCGCCGGTGAAGCGTTCGCCGATGAAGGGCTGGTGCATCATGCCGAAGACCGGCTCGCCGAGCCGCGTCAGCGCGATCAGCGTGCCCCAGACCGGCATCCCGCCGATGAAGGATTTGGTGCCGTCGATCGGATCGAGCACCCAGACATATTCCGCGTCGGTGCGTTCGTTGCCGAGTTCCTCGCCGAGCACGCCGTGCGTGGGGAAATGCTCGGCGATCAGCGCGCGCATCGCCGCTTCCGCGGCGCGGTCGGCCTCGGTGACCGGGTCGAAGCGGGTGCCCGTGCTCTTGTCGACGGCGGACAAAGTGGTGCGGAAGAAGGGCAGGATGGTCTCGCCCGAGACGGTCGCGAGCCGGTCCACAAAAGCCTCGAAATCCACCGCCGTCATGCCCTTGCCCCCCTCGCCTGGTGCAGGCAGGGGTATCGAAGACTCGCATGGCCGGCAACCGCGGCCGCGCTTGCCCGCACGCCATCCGCGTGCAACGAAGCCGCCTGTTCCGAACGCAAGTGGCGGACGTCGGGGACCGGGAACCATGACGACGGGCGAGGGCGCCAAGCCGCCGGGCATGGCCACGGGTGCGATCGTTCTCTTGGTCGCCACCCTGGCGCTGACCTATATCGTCAGCCAGTTCCTGCGCAATTCCGTCGGCGTCATCGCGCCCAATCTCGCGGCCGAACTCAATTTGACCGCGGGCGAGATCGGGCTGCTTTCCTCGACATTCTTCTTCGCCTTTGCCGGCGCGCAGATCCCGCTCGGCATGGCGCTCGACCGGTACGGTCCCAAGGCCTGCATGCTGGCCTGCGCCGGCATCGCTGCGCTCGGCGCGCTGCTCTTCGCCTGGTCGACCACCGCGACCGGGCTGATCGCCTCGCGCGTGCTGATGGGGATCGGTTCCTGCTGCTATCTGATGGCGCCGCTTGCGCTGTATGCGCGGCGCTTCCCGGCCGACCGCTTCACCGCTCTGGCCGGCATCCAGCTCGGCCTCGGCACGCTCGGAGCGCTGCTTGCGACCGCGCCGCTCGCCTATTCCACCGCGGCGGTCGGCTGGCGGCTGACCTTTGTCGGGGTGGCCGGGATGATGCTGCTGGCCGGCGCGCTGGTCGGGGTGGTGGTGCGCGACGACGGCATGGCGCGTACCGAACGCAAGGAAACGCTGCGCGAGACGCTGGCCGGTCTCGGCGAGGCGCTGCGCACGCCCTCGGTCGCGGCTTTGTTCGTGATGCAGCTCGCCTCCTATTCCAGCTTCGTGCTGGTGGCCGGCCTGTGGGGCGGGCCGTATCTGACGCATGTCTACGGCTTTACGCTGGCCGAGCGCGGCAACATGCTGCTGCTGTCGGTCGTCGCGCAGATCGTCGGCATGCTGCTCTGGGGCCAGGCCGACCGTCTGGTGCAGAGCTACAAGCTGCCGGTGATCGCCGGTGCCCTGCTTACCGCCGCGACGCTGGCCGGTGCGGCGCTCGCCGGCAAAATGCCGCCGGCCGCCCTGGTGCTGTTCTTCGTCGCGATCGGATTGTTCTCCGCCTATGTCTCGGTGCTGATCGCGCATGGCAGGGCGCTGTTTCCCTCGCGGCTGGTCGGGCGCGGCCTGACCGTGCTCAATCTCGGCACCATGGGCGGCGGCTTCCTGTCGCAGACCGCGAGCGGCTATGTGATCGACCTGTTCCCGGCGCAGGGCGGCATCTATCCGCTGGCCGCCTACCAGACCGTGTTCGGGCTGCAGGCGGCGTTCGGGTTCCTGGCCTGCCTGTTCTACATGACCTCGCGCGACCCGCGCCGGGGCGGCTAGGCCGATTGTTCCCTCTGGGTATAGGTCAACATATCTGACTTACCCCCTTGCTTTTTGTGCGGCGCGATGCGATATTGCTGCAGCGCGGCAACGTGCTCCGCACGTTCCCGCCGCCCTCCTTGGGCGTTTCCTCCCTAGACTTGGGCCGCTTGCTCACGCAAGCGGCCCTTTTTTCTTTTGTCCGCTGTTTTCAGCCGTTCCCGGCTGTTCGGGGCCTGGACCGGGACCGCGATCGGAAGCCGGCGTCCGGCGGTCTCTGGGAGCAGTCCGGGTTGGAAATCCTCCGCGGCGTTGCTGCTATGCAACACGCCGGACCGGGGTCACTCCGCCGCCGAGCGGTAGGGCCGCAGCTCCTGCATCGGGATTCCCGCCACCCGGTCGGCCAGCCGTTCCAGGTCCGCGGCTACGCGCCGGAAGGCGGGGATCGGCTCGTAGCGCCGCTCGTCCATGTACAGCGCCCGGTTCAGTTCCAGCTGGATCGCGTGCAGGCCGCCGGCGGGATTGCCGTAATGCTCGGTGATGAAGCCGCCCGCATAGGGCTTGTTGCGGCTGACCTGGTAACCGGCATCGCGCAAAGTATCCTCGATCACCTCCGCGATTTCGGGCGCGCAGCTCGTGCCGTAACGGTCGCCGAGCACGATGTCGGCGCGCGGACGCTCGTCGCGCGCGCCGCTGCTCGAGGGCATGGAATGGCAGTCGATCAGGATCGCCGTGCCGAAATCCTGGTGCAGCCGCATGATCAGGCGGCGCAGCGCGCGGTGATACGGCTTGTAGAGGCTTTCGATCCGCTGCAGCGCGTCGTCGACGGAAATGCGCTGGTCGTAGATTTCCTGCGAGTCGCCGACCACCCGCGCCACCGTTCCGAGCCCGCCCGCGACGCGCATCGAGCGCGTGTTGGCGAAGGACGGCAGCCGGCCGTCGAACATGCGCGGGTCGAGTTCGTAGGGCTCCCGGTTCACGTCGACATAGCAGCGCGGGAAATGCGCGCGCATCAGCGGATAGCCGCGCCCGACCACGCCCGCGACAAGCTCGTCGACGAAGGAATCCTCGGAGCGCCGCAGGGTCGGCAGGTCGAGCCGCGAGGACGCCAGGAAGCTGCGCGGATACATGCGCCCGCTATGCGGCGAATTGAACAGGACGGCGCCAAGGGTTTCGGCCGGTTCGATCACTTCGAAGGGCGGGTCGAGTTCGTCGGTGGGGGTCATCCGGCTCCAAACGCCCGTTTTGGGGGCTGGTTTCGTGGGTCGCAGTATCCTTTAATGGTCCGCATTGTCCATTGCGACGCCGCTGCCGCGATACCGGACCAGCCGGGTTTTCACCCGATCTTTACCGGATATCCGGCTTATGGAGCAGGGGGAATCCCGAACCGAATTTGGCCGGGTGCTGGCGCCCGGCGCGCAAGGACAGGGCCGCGGCGGCAGCGCCGGGAGAGGACAGGTAGCGTGTGAGTCAGCGTCCGATGACCGAAGAAAACCCGAAAATCCTGCTCGCGGAAGATGACACCGACATGCGGCGCTTCCTGGTCAAGGCGCTGCAGAATGCAGGCTTTGCGGTGGTATCCTACGACAACGGCCTGTCGGCCTATCAGCGCCTGCGCGAGGAGCCGTTCGAGCTGCTGCTCACCGATATCGTGATGCCGGAAATGGACGGCATCGAGCTGGCGCGGCGCGCCTCCGAGCTCGATCCCGACATCAAGATCATGTTCATCACCGGGTTCGCGGCGGTGGCGCTGAACGCGGATTCGGCCGCGCCCAAACACGCCAAGGTTCTGTCCAAGCCGATCCATCTGCGCGACCTCGTCAACGAGGTGCAGAAGCTGCTGGCGGCCTGAACCGGGCCGACCCGGCCCCGATCCTTGCCTCGGTCGGGGGGAGCCGATATAGGGGGCCGCCCCGCAGCCTTGCGGGACGGAATGGGCGCGTAGCTCAGCGGGAGAGCACTACCTTGACATGGTAGGGGTCACAGGTTCGATCCCTGTCGCGCCCACCATCCCCGCGCGCTGAATCTGCTGAGTTTTCACAAAGCGATTCTCAGGCGATTCTCAAACCCGGTTCGCACGGCGTTCCGCCTCCTTCCTTGACCTGCTGGCGAGCGGCCGTCCTTGCCGGAAGTAATCGCGGCGATGTTGCCCGAGACGAAGAATCCTGCGGCCGGTCGCAGCCCGCGCCACAGGCCGTCACGCCCCCAAAGCTGTACGTCTATTCATCTGATTTTCCAGATGAAATACCGCTGCGCGGCTTGTTGCGCGCGGCCCCCTATGGCATGGGAGTCGGGTCGGGTTTCGACATTCTCCGGGGAGCAGACGATGAAGAAGATTCTCTCAAGTTGCGTTCTGGCCGTGGCCGTCGCGCTGATGGCGCTGTCGGTTTCGGCGACCACCTCCGAAGCCAAGAAGGCGAAGAAGGCGGCCGCGCCCGCGGCCTGCACGGTGGGGAGCTACCAGACGGTGAGCTGCAAGGGCGACCTCTGCGCCACCCAGCGCTGCGGCATCGACGGCAAGTGGTATGCCGCCATTCCCTGCGTCGAGCCGTTCTGCCCGCCGATGGCGAAGAAGAAGTAGGGCCGATCCGGCGCAGGGGCTGACCCGGCGCCAGGGGACGTTTCCGGCCGCTCCCGCGCCCGCGGGGGCGGCCTTTCAATTGGGGGCAAAACGCGCCCGAATTGACTTCAAAGCCCCGCATCCCTTATAGACCCGGCCAAATCCCCGACACCGCCGCGCATCCCCGGCCGCCGAACAGTGAGATTTTGCCATGAAGGTCCGTAACTCCTTGAAATCGCTGCGCGGCCGCCATCGCGACAACCGCCTCGTGCGCCGCAAGGGCCGGGTCTATGTGATCAACAAGACCCAGCGCCGCTTCAAGGCGCGGCAGGGCTGATTCCGCCCGCAAAACGGGCGCCGCTCCCGTTTTTTTGAACAGCCTTTATCCTTGCCGCCCGCCCGGACCGGCCTAGACTGGCCGGCATGCGATCGCGATTCAGCCTGCTTGCCGCAACCGCGCTGCTCGGCGGAGCCCTTCTCGCCGCGCCGGCATCCGCGCAGGTCGTGACGCCGCCGGACCAGAAGGGCGATCCCAAGCGCGGCTGGGTCGACGCGCCGGCCAAGCTGCCCAAGCCGCAGCGCGGCGACCTCACCCGCAACATCGAATTCCTGTTCGAGGCGCTGAAAATCGCGCCCGACGCCGCCAGCGCCAAATCCATCGAGGAGCGCATCTGGGCGGTCTGGTTCGTCGCGGGCGGCGACACCGCCAACCTGCTGATGACCCGCGTCAAGACCGCGATGGAAGGCGAGGATTCTAGCTTGGCGCTGAAGCTGCTCGACGCCGTGATCGAACTGAAGCCGAACTATGTCGAGGCCTGGAACCGTCGCGCCACGATCTATTACACGCGCAAGGATTACGAGCGCTCGCTCGCCGACATCCGCCAGGTGCTGGCGCGCGAGCCGCGCCATTTCGGCGCCATCGCCGGTCTCGGCCTGATCATGCAGGACCTCGGCGAGGACAAGCGCGCGCTCGACATGTATCGCCGCGCGCTGGCGATCCATCCGCATCTGCCGCGCATCCCCGATCTGGTGAAGACGCTGACCGAGAAGGTCGAGGGCCGCCCGATCTGATCGCGGCCGCCGCCTGCGAAAATAAAAGCCCCCGGCCGTGCCGGGAGCTTTGTCGTTTCCGCCCCCGCTTGGAGCATTTTTCCAGCGAAAGAGGGTACCGGTTCGCGTCAAGAAAATGCGATCGAACAAAGGAATCTGAAGCGCGTTCCGATTGCATGTAACCGGCGAGACAGGCCTAAGATATCGGAAAAACTACAGTAACCGGGGGATATCGTCGCCCTGTTCGGCGCCGACAAAGGCGATCCGCACCATGTTGGTGGCGCCCGGCGTGCCGAGCGGCACGCCGGCCACGATGATGATGCGCTGGCCGGATTTCGCGAACCCGTCCTTGAACGCGATGCGGCAGGCGCGCACCACCATGTCGTCCTGGTCCTGCGCGTCCTCGGCGACCACGCAATGCACGCCCCAGACCAGCGACAGCCTGCGGCCGGTGGACAGGTTCGGCGAAATCGCCACCACCGCCGAGCGCGGCCGTTCGCGCGCGACCCGCAAGGCGGTCGAGCCGGAGAAGGTCCAGCACACGATCGCCGGCAGATCGAGCGTCTCGGCGTTCTGCCGCGCGGCGTCGGCAATGGCGTCGGCGCCGGTCGGCGCCGGCGGCGCGCGCTGCGCAGTGAGGAGGGATTCGAATTAGGGAGCGCTGTCCCCCTCTTCGGCGAGGGGGGT
>JBFWWQ010000003.1:0-32732 GCA_050246095.1 Pseudorhodoplanes sp. | reverse complement strand
CGCGGATCCACTCGGCGATGATCAGCGAGCCGATCGGCGATCCCATCCAGGCCGTGGCCCGCATCGCCCGGTAGATCTGCTGCAGGTAGGCCGGCGGCACCACCAGCAGGCCCAGACGCAGGCCCGGGATCACACATTTGGAAACGCTGTTGACGTAGAAGGTGCGCTCCGGCGCGATTTCCGCGAGCGGCTCCACGCCCTCCGCCAGGAATCCGTAGACATCGTCCTCGACGATCAGCAGATCGTGCTTGCGCGCGACCTTCACGATGGCCCGCCGCCGGTCCATGCTCATGATCCGCGCGGTCGGGTTTTGCAGCGTCGGCATCGTGAACAGGACCTTCGCCTTGGTGCGCCGCGCGGCCTCGTCCAGCGCGTCGGGCACCAGGCCTTCGTCGTCCATCGCGACGCCCGCGAGGCGCAACTGGGTGAATTCCGCGAGCGCCTTCATGCCGTGGAAGGTCGCCGCCTCGGCCAGGACGGTGTCGCCCGGCTTGCAGATCGAACCGAACGCCATCACCATCGAGTGCTGCGCGCCGTTGGTGATCAGCATGTTGTCGGCCGAGCAATTGTAGCCGATCTTGGAAAGCGCCATGACCAGCGCCTCGCGGTGCTCCTCGATCCCGGGATGCGGGAAATAGCCGGCATAATCCAACAGATCGTTGCGCCGGCTGATCTTCATCAGCGCGTTGGACAGGAGCGATGCCGGCATGCGCGGGCCGGGAATATTGAGGCTGAGATCGACGACCTTCAGCCCGCGGCCGCTGGAAGTTTCGCGGCCGCTGACGAACGTGCCGCGCCCGACCTGTCCCTGCACCAGGCCGAGACGTTCCGCCTCGGCATAGGCCTTGGTCACCGTGCCGGCGCTGATCCCGAGCGCGCGCGCAAGGTCGCGCTGCGTCGGCATGCGAAATCCGGCCGGCAGCCGGCCCGCGGAAATATCCGATTCCAGCGCCGCTAGAAGCTGGCTGTAGATCGGCTCGCCATTGTCGGGCAGCGACGGCATCCAGGTGGTCGTGACGGCAGGCCGGGATGCCGGTTTGGCCGAAGCGGAGGCGGACTGGGTTCTGGCTCGCATTTCTCTCGGCTTTTTCGCGTCTCGCCCGCTCCCGGAGGTGGCGCTGCGGGGGATTCCCCTTCGCACATTCTACGGCAATGCAATCGTGAGCAATCGGCGCAAATCCCGCGCATTGCTCATTATCCCCGCTCAAATTGAACGAATTCCCAGCGTGTCTCCCGATTGCATGCCGTGTGCTTATTACCAATTTTAGAATGCACTGAGCAAAAACAATATTGCCATATTGCAATTATAATGACAATATGAATTGATTGCTGCAGCGCTCCTGCGGGGGCGTCCGCGTAAGGGCCAACCGTTCCGAAGAGAACGGACCGCGGGCGGCAAAGGCAGAGGGAGAAAACGTGTTCGGGCGAGCCAACGATCGATTCATGTCGTGCGGCATGGCGCGGCCGTCGGCGCCGCAGGCCGCTCGCGCGGAGGCTCGCGCGCATGTTTGAATTCCTCGAACTCGTTGTCGCCGGGCTTTTTCTCGGCGTGACCTATGGCCTGCTCGCAATTCCGATCAGCATCCTGTTCGTGTCGACCGACAAGGTCGATCTCGCGGTCGGCGCCTATGCGGTCCTGGCGGCGGCCGTGGCGGCGAACACGCCCGAACCGTTCAGCATCGTCGCCGGCCTGCTCGCTTCCTGTGCGGCGGCGGCGGTGGTCGGGCTGATCTCGACCGCGCTCGACCGGCGGCCGCATCAGGACCCGATGGCCGCGGTGCTGGCGAGTTTCGGCTTCGCGCTGTTCCTGGAATCGCTGGTGCTGACGCTGTACGGCAAGAATCCGTTCATCCGGCAATTGTTCTCCACCTTCTGGTCGGTGACCGGGCTGCGCGTCAGTCCGCAGGCGCCGATCAATTTCTCGATCGCCGTGCTGCTGATCGCCGGTCTCTACGTGCTGCTCTATCGCACCGGCTGGGGACGCGACATGCGCGCGAGCGCCGCCAACCAGCGCGGCGCGCTGCTCGCCGGAATTCCGGTCGCGCTGATGCAGATGTCGGCCTTTCTGATTGCCGGGCTGCTGGCCGGCGTCGCCGGCATCCTGATCCTGTATTCCACCGGCGTCGAATTCGCGGCCGGCCTGCATCTGACTTTGGTCGGCTTCGGCGCCGCCATCCTGTTCGGCCTGCACAGTCCCATCCGCGGCTTCGTCGGCGGCCTGGCGATCGGCGTCGTGGAAGCGCTGGGCAACGGCTACCTGACCGGCTTTGCCGCGCATGCGGCGCCGTTGATCGTGATGTTCGTGGTGCTCTGCTTCGGCCGCACCAGCCTCGAGCAGGTGCGCGGGGGCCGCGCATGACGCTGCTGCGACGCCACATTCCGGCCCTCACGATCCTGCTCGTCCTGCTGCCGGTGACGTTGCTGATCAAGGACAGCTTTCTCTGGCTCGACACCTCGGTGATCATCGCGATCTATGCGCTGCTCGCGCTGTCGGTCGGGGTCTGCTACGGGCTCGCCGGCATCCTGAGCGTGGCACAGGCGTCGTTCGCGGCGATCGGCGCCTATGCCACGGCGATCGCGACCCTGCGCTACGGCGTCTCGCCCTATCTCAGCCTGCTCCTGGCGGTCCTGCTGCCCGCCGTGATCGCCTATCCGGTGGCGCGCGCGGTGAACCGTCTCAGCCCGCTCGCGCTCGCCATCGCGACCTTGTTTTTCGGCCAGCTCGTCGACCTGGTCATCCGCCACGGCGGCGATTTCACCGGCAATTACATCGGGCTGTCCGCCATCCCGCCGCTGCCGCTGCTGGCCTCGCCGGTGGCGCTGCATCTGACCGGCTGGGGCCTCGTCTGCCTGGTTGTCGCGTTCTACAGCAACCTCGTCGACTCGGCCTGGGGCCGCGCCATGGCGACGCTGCGCTACGACAGTTTGCGCGCGACCGCGGACGGAATCGATGTGCCGTGGATGCGCAGCGTGGCCTTGGCGCTGGCCGCCGCGCTCGCCGGTCTCGCCGGCTGGCTCTATGCGCATCACAGCACCTATCTCAGCCCGGATTCGCTGACCACGTCGCAATCCCTGTCCGCGCTGCTCATGGCGGTGGTCGGCGGCGCGCAATTCGTGCTCGGACCCGTGGTCGGCGCGCTCGTGCTGACGCTGCTGCTGCGCTTCCTGCCGGGGCAGGAGCTGATCGGCATGTTCTACGGCGGCGTGCTCATCCTCGTGCTCGTCGCCATGCCGGGCGGACTGCTCGGCGCGCTCGACCAGTTCTACCGCCGCCTCACGCGCCGCGCTCGCTCCGTCGCCCCGGCGGCAATGCGCCCCGCCGTGGCTGCGGCCGGTATCGCGGCTTCGCCGGAAATTCCCGCCGCCGATGCCGCGCTGACCTGCCGCCATCTGTCCGTGCGTTATGGCCGCATCGCGGTCGGGCGCGACATCAGCTTCTCGCTGGCGCGCGGCGAGAAGCTTCTGCTGCTCGGCCCCAACGGCGCCGGCAAGAGCAGCCTGCTCGGCGCGATCGCCGGCGTGGTCTCCAGCTCCGGCGACGTCGTCGTGCGCGGAAAGCCGATCGGCGCGCACTCGGCCGACCGGCGGACCAACGACGGCGTGGCCTTCGTGCCGGAAATCCGCGGCAACCTGTTTCCGACGCTGTCGGTGGAGGAGAATATCCGCTCCGGCCTGCGCCTCATCGCCTCTTCCGAGCAGCACGCCGCCTACGAGAAGGTGCTGGAGCTTTTCCCGATCCTGCGCCAGCGCATCGCCACGCAGGCGCGCATGCTGAGCGGCGGCGAACAGCAGATGCTGGCCATCGCGATGGCGGCGGCGCGCCGTCCGGCGGTGCTGCTGCTGGACGAGCCGACGCAGGGCCTGGCGCCGTCGATCTACGGAATCCTGCGCGAGACTTTCGACAGGCTCACGCAGGAGGGCATCGCGCTCCTGATCGCGGAGCAGAACATCCCGTTCGCGGCCTCGATCGCGAGCCGCTGCCTGGTGCTGCGCGGCGGACGGCTGATCCTCCATACCGGGCCGGAACTGCTGGAAGAGCCGGCAAGGATCGCAGCGCTCTTCCTCGGAGAAGACGCGCGCGAAGCACGGACGTCGAATTCGCAATCCGGTTCATCCGGACTGATCCAGTCGATGGCGCTGGGTTAGCCCCAAGAAAAATCCAAGGCATTCGTCGATGAAAAACCAATGGAGGACGCTATGATTGGAGTTGAAACTTTGCGGCGTGCCGGCATGGTGTCGGTACTGGCGGCCGCGGCCGCGATGCTGCCGCAGCTTGCGCATGCCCAGGCGAAGGACCCGCTGCGCATCGGCCTGCTGCTGAGCGTGAGCGGCGCCGGTGCCGCCTACGGCATCCCCGAGCGCGATGCGGTGCAGGTCGTCGCCGACGACATCAATGCCAAGGGTGGCGTGAACGGCCGCAAGATCGAGCTGTTCGTCTATGACGAAGCGACCAACCCGACCGAATCCGCGCGCGGCATCGTCGAGCTGATCCAGCGCGACAAGGTCGTGGCGGTGATCGGCTCGTCCATGGGCAGCGGCACGCTCGCCGCGGGTCCGAACGCGGCCCGTTTCGAGGTGCCGATCCTGGCCCCGAACGGCACCATCTCGGTGACCTCGAAGCAGCACGCCTTCCATCCCTGGGTGTTCCGCACCATGACGAACGACACCCTCAACACCAAGGTGATGTTCGACAAGGCGACGGCCGGCGGCGCAAAGAAGCTCGCGATCTTCCATCAGGAAGACGCCTATGGAAAGGAAACGGCCGACTACATCCAGAGCATGGCGAAGGAGAAGGGCATCGAAGTGGTGGCGGTCGCCTCGGCGCCGCTGCGCGCGATCGACGTGGTGGCGCAGGCCACGCGGCTTCGCAACGCCAATCCGGATGTCGTGATCATGCAGGTGGCGCCGGTCGGTCTCGCGTCCGGCTTCCTGCGCGCGGCCAAGCAGGTCGGCCTGGAAGCTCCGATCTGGGGCCCGATGGCGCTCGGCTACCAGGCCTTCCTCGACAACGCCAAGGAAGCGGCGGAAGGCGTGCGCCTGGTGCTGATCGCGAACTGGGACGAGCCGACGCCCGCGCTCAAGGAACTCGGCGACATGATGCGCAAGGCCGGCAAGAAGCCCGAGGGCTTCGCCGAACTGCTCACGACCAACGGCCTGTTCCCGATCATCGAGGCCGCCAAGAAGATCGACGGCCCGCTGACCGGCGCCAAGATGCGCGAGCAGCTCGAGAAGCTCTGCGACGTCAAGACCTACTCGCAGGGCAAGCTGTGCTATTCCAGCGACAACCACGACGGCTGGGGCCCCGACCTGCTGCTGACCGTGGAAGTGAAGGACAACAAGTTCAAGACCATCAAGTAAGCTCGTCGTCAAAGCCCGCAGGCCGGCCGTGCCGGCCTGCGGGATTATTCGACAGCGACCCCGGACCAGTGTCTTGACCGCAGCCGCCGCCAAATCCGGACACCCCTACGCCAACCTGTTTTCCCCGATCCGCGTCGGGGCGCACGTCCTGCGCAACCGCATCATCATGGGCTCGATGCATACGCGCATGGAGCACATGAGCGATCCGGTGGCGCGGCAGGTCGCGTTTTACGCGGCGCGCGCCAAGGGCGGCGTCGCGCTCATCATCAGCGGCGGGCATTCTCCCAACCCGGCCGGGCTGATGGAGCCCGGTGCGCCGATCCTGCATTCCCGCGACGACCTTTCCACCCATCGCGCCATCGTCAAGGCCGTGCACGAACACGGCGCCAAGATGCTGCTGCAGATCATTCATGCCGGGCGCAGCAGCAAGCATCCGCAGCCCGTCGGCGCCTCCGAAATCAAATCGCCGATCTCTCCGTTCAAGCCGCGCGCGCTGAGCGCGCAGGAGATCGAGGAGACGATCGGGGATTACGTGCGCTGCGCCGAACTCGCCGCCGAGGCCGGCTATGACGGCGTCGAGATCATGGGATCGGAAGGCTATCTGATCAACCAGTTCACCGTGACCCGCACCAACAACCGCACCGATTCCTGGGGCGGCGACCTGGAAAACCGCCTGCGCCTACCCGTCGAAATCGTGCGCCGTACGCGCGAGCGGCTCGGGCGCGGCTTCATGATCATGTATCGGATCTCCGCGCTCGATCTGGTCGAGCGCGGCTCGACCGCGCCGGAAATCGACCGCCAGGCCGTCGCCATCCAGGTCGCGGGGGCCGACCTGCTCAATACCGGAATCGGCTGGCACGAATCGGCGATACCCACGATCGCCTATCCGGTGCCGCGCGCCACCTGGGGCTTCGCCACCGAACGCATCCGCAACCTCGTGACGATACCGGTCGTCGCATCCAACCGCATCAATACGCCGGAAGTGGCCGAGCAATTGATCGCCTCCGGCACGGCCGATCTCGTTTCGATGGCGCGGCCGATGCTGGCAGACCCGGATTTCGCCGCAAAAGCGCAGGGCGGACGGCGCGCCGAGATCAACGTTTGCATCGCCTGCAACCAGGCCTGCCTCGACTATATTTTCACCGAACGCACCGCGACCTGTCTGGTCAATCCGATCGCCTGCCGCGAGATCGAGTTCGAGCCGGGGCGCACCGCGCGCCCGCGCCGGCTCGCGGTCGTGGGATCGGGGCCGGCGGGATTGTCGGCGGCGATCGCCGCCGCGGAACGCGGACACGACGTCACCTTGTTCGAGGCGGATGAGCGCATCGGCGGACAACTGAACCTCGCTGCCCGCATTCCCGGAAAAACCGAGTTCAACGAACTGCTCCGCTATTTCGCGCAGCAGGTCGCGCGCAAGGGCGTCACCGTGCGCCTATCGACGCGGGCCGATGCGGCCTCCCTGCGCGAAGGCGGCTTCGACCATGCGATCGTCGCGACGGGCATCGTTCCGCGCCGGCCCGACATACCCGGCATCGATCATCCCAGCGTCGTCATGTATCCCGACCTGATTGCCGGCCGCGCGCCGGCCGGCGAACGGGTACTCATCATCGGAGCCGGCGGTATCGGTTTCGACGTCGCCGAACTCCTCACCGCGCCGGGCTCGGAAGAAAACCGCGACACGTTCCTGGCGGAATGGGGTGTCGACGCGCGCATCCGCGAACCCGGGGGCCTCGGCGTCCGCCCGCACCCCGCGCGGCAGCGGCAGGTCACGCTGCTGCAGCGAAGCCCCTCGCGCATGGGCGTCCGACTCGGCAAGACCACCGGCTGGATTCTGCGCGGCCAGCTCAAGCATCGGGGCGTGCGGATGCTGACGGGCTGCCAGTATCTGGGCATCGCCGACGACGGCCTTTCGCTGGTGAGCGGCGGGCAGGCGCAGACGCTTGCGGCCGACACGATCGTCATCTGCGCGGGCCAGGATTCCAATGCCGCGCTCGCCGAAACGGTCAAGGCGGCGGGAATTCCCGTGAGCGTCATCGGCGGGGCGCAGTTCGCGTCCGAGCTCGACGCCTTGCGCGCGATCGACCAGGGCACACGTCTCGCCTACCGGCTTTGATCCCCGCTTGCCGGAGGGAGGAGAGGGCTCCGATGGAATCCGGCGCCCACAAATTTTTTGCCCGGCTTGTAGTCGGGCAGCGACACAGGCAGGAACGTCCTGGCCAACCTGCCGTCCACCTTGAGCTATACGGCCTGGATGGCGTCGCAATCCGCTCGCTTTAGAGTCTGATTCATTAGAGCATTTTCGAGCGAAGTGGGTATCGGTTCGCGTCAAGAAAATGCGATCAAATAAAGGAATCTAAAGCACGTTCCGATTCCATGTAAAACGAACGTGCTTTAGAAATAGCACCCGCGCGCGGAGACCGGCCAAAGCGCTTCCACGACGGGGGCTGCGCCGTGCAGGTCGCGGATGCAGACATACCAGTCGTGCAGGTTCACCGTCGGATCGCAATGGCTGGGGACCATCAAGAGCCTGTTCCCCCGCATCGGCAGGGTGCCGCCTTCGCTCTGCAGCACGCCGTGCTCGTCGCTCGGCCGCCGATAGACGATGCCCGGTCGCCGGAAAGGCTCCGGCATGCCGGAATCGACGGCCAGCGCCTTGTGCCCGGCATCGAGCACCGCCCGTTCGTCGTTCGGGCGGCTCATGACCGTCGATAGAACGAAGAGCGCGTTCTCGAAGCGGTCGAATGCCGCGCCGTCCGCGTTCTTGTTCCGGGCATAATCGCCGTCCATGAAAATGTAGGAGCCGGCCTGCAGCTCGTTGACCGTGCCGAGATTGGCCTCGATGTCGAACGTGCCGGTGCCGCCGCCGCCCACAATTCCGCAATCGATGCCGGCGTCCGACAGCAGCGCGACGGTCTGATTGGCCAGGGCGGACGCCTTCTCCACCGCGTTGCGCCGCTCCTCGTAGGTGCGGAAATGCTGGGCCGACCCGTGATAGGCCTGCAGCCCGGCAAAATGCAGCGAATTCGACCGGGCGATTTCGGAGGCCAGCGCCAATGCCGGCTTTCCGGGCGCGACGCCGCAGCGGTTCCCGCCCACATCGATTTCCAGCAATACCGAGAGCGTGACGTCCTGCCGCTCGGCGGCCTGCGCGAGCTCGCGCGCATTATCGATGCTGTCGACACAGACGCCGATGCGCGCCTTTTTCGCGAGCGCAACCAGCCGCTCGATCTTGCGCGCACCGGCGATCTCGTTCGAGACCAGGACGTCGCCGACGCCTTCGGCCACCAGAATTTCCGCTTCCGAAACCTTCTGGCAGCAGACGCCGACCGCCCCGAGCGCGATCTGCTTCTGCGCAATGATGCCGCTCTTGTGGGTCTTGGCGTGCGGGCGCAGGCGAATCCCGGCGGCCGCCGCAAAATCCGCCATGCGCTTCAGGTTGCGCTCGAAGGCGTCGAGATCGACGATCAGCGCGGGCGTATCGACCTGGTCCAGCTTCATGCCCGGCCCGGCCGGCGGCAGAGCGGTCATGCGAGCCCCGGTTCAGCCTTCGCGGCGCATCGCGCTTTCGTGCCAGCGCCGCAGGATGAGATGGGTGAAGAAGGTGAGGATCAGGAAGATCAATATCCCGGTCGCGGTGATCAGGATGAGCGCCGCGAACATGCGCGGAATCTGCAGCGTATAGCTCGATTCGAGAATGCGGAAGGCGAGGCCGGACGATACGCCCCCGGTACCGGCGACGAACTCCGCGACCACCGCGCCGATCAGCGCCAAGCCGCCGCTGATGCGCAGGCCGCCGAGAAAATAGGGCAGCGCGCTCGGAAGCCGGACATTCCAGAAAATCTGGCGGCGCGAGGCCCCGTAAAGCTGCATCAGCGACAGGAGATTGTGGTCGGTGCTGTTCAGTCCCAGGGTGGTGTTCGAGACGATCGGAAAGAAGGCGACGATCCAGGCGCAAATGAGAAGCGCCAGGCGGATGTCCTGCACCCAGATGATGATGAGGGGCGCGATCGCGACAATCGGGGTGACCTGCAGGATCACCGCATACGGAAACAGGCAGTTCTCGATCCATTTCGACTGCGCGAACAAGACGGCGAGCGCGACGCCGGCAATGGTCGCGGCCGTGAGCGCGGACAGGGTGATGGCCACCGTCACCAGCAGGGACGGGTAGAGCGATCCCCAATCCTTCACCAGCGTCTGGCCGACCAGGGTCGGGCCGGGAAGGATGTAGAAGGGAATATCGTTGACGCGGACCGCGACCTCCCACAGCAGCAGCACCAGAATCCCGAACAGCAGCGGCGGCAGGATGCGCGTGAGGAGCAGGCTCGGCCACGACGTCTGCGGCGTGGGGACAAGCTCCATCGTTTCCGGTTCGCCGCTCATGACGCCATCGCCTGGGCTAGGTGGGCCGATGCCGTCCGGCAATACTCGTTGTAAAGGGACGACGTGCGGTATTCTTCCGTGCGCGGATAGGGAGCGTCGATGGCCATGTCGGCAAAGACGCGGCCGGGACGCGCGCTCATGATGACGATGCGGCTGGAGAGATAGACCGATTCGTAGACGCTGTGCGTGACGAAGACGACGGTCCATTTCTGCTCCGACCACAGCCGCAGCAGGTCGTCGTTGAGGCGGAACCGGGTGATTTCGTCGAGTGCCGCGAAAGGTTCGTCCATCAGCAGGATTTTCGGCTGCGCAACCAGCGCGCGGGCGATGGACACGCGCATTTTCATGCCGCCCGACAATTCGCGCGGATAGGCGTGCGAAAACCCGGCCAGTCCCACCTGCGCGATGGCATTCTCGACGCGGTCGTGCGCTTCGCCTTTCGACATGCCGCGCAGCTTCAGCGGCAGATAGACATTCTTGAACACGTTCGCCCACGGCATCAGCGTGGGTTCCTGGAAGACGAAGCCGATGTCCTTCTGCGCGACGCGGTCGCCGCCGTCCTGCCAGACGATCGAGCCTTGCGTCAGTTCGCCGAGGCCCGCGATCAGGCGCAGCACCGTGCTCTTGCCGCAACCGGACGGGCCGAGCAGGCTCAGGAACTCGCCCTGTCCGATGGTCAGGTCGACATTCTTCAGCGCGACCACGCCGGTCGAATACGCCTTGCCGACGCCCTTCAGCGCCAGCAAGGGCGCTTGCGATCCGGACTGGGGGCGAAGCGCCGTGGCGCTTCGCCTGACATTGGTCACAGAGGTCATCAGCCCCGCCCGTCAGCTCTTCAGGTTCAGGCCGTGGCCCTTATTGACGAATTGCAGCGTATAGGCCTTGGACAGGTCGATGTCGGCCGGATACATGCCGGTCGGCGCCAAAGCCTGCTGGAACGCCTTCCAGCGCGCATCCGTCATGGCGCCGATGCCGAGCTTCAGCGAATCCCCGGAATCGATGATCTGCTGATCCCTCATCGTCTTTTGGGCGTAGGCGAGCAGGTCGTCGCTTTGCTCCGGATTGGCCTTCTTGATCAGCTCGTTCGCCGGCGACGGATCCTTGTAGATATAGCTGTACCAGCCCTCGATCGTCGCATTGACGAAGCGCTGGATCATGTCCGGCTTTTGCTTCACCAGATCCCAGTGCGTCTCCAGCGTGTTGGCGTAGTTGGCATAGCCGTCATTGGCGAGCAGATGGACGACCGGCTTCACGCCCGCCTTCTCGATCTGGAACGGCTCCGACGTGACATAGCCCTGCACGCTCAGCGACTTGTCGGCGAGGAAGGGCGCGAGGCTGAAGCTGTAGGGCCGCGCCTGCTCTTCGGTGTAGCCGTATTTCGCTTTCAGGTAGTTCCAGTAGGTGACGCGCGAGGAGCCGGCCACCAGGATCGGCTTGCCCTTGAGCGCGGCCAGCGAGTCGTTGCCCTGTCCGGGATGCGAGATCAGCACGCGCACGTCCTTCTGGAACGGCGCGGCGATGCAGCAGAGCGGCACGTTCTCCTTCACATAGCCGAGCGCGGTGAAGCTCTCGCCCTGGCTGAACTCGATCTGCTTGGCGGCCAGCACCTGCGAATAGCGGACCTGCGGACCGCCCATGCGGATGGTCACGTCGAGGCCGTGCTTCTGGTACAGGCCGGTGGCGAGCGCCTGGTAATAGCCGCCGTGCTCGCCCTGTGCCTTCCAGCTGGTGCCGATGGTGACTTTCTCCAGCGTCTGCGCGGAAGCGGGGATGCGCAGCGCGCCGGCCGCCGTCACCGCGCCGGCGGCGGCGACGAAGGTGCGGCGCGTAACGGTCGTCGAACTGTTCGTCTTGCGTGTCATAGCGGGAAACTCCTCTCCCTGGTGTCTCTGAAGCTGTTTTTCTTGTTGGGTCCGGATTGGCTTGTCTGCCGTTTCGGGCCGTATGCAGAAGGAGCGTGTGCCGTCATGCCGGCGCCCGCTCAAAATCGACGTAGTCGAACCCGAGATTGAAATGGCGCGGGCCCAGCAGCCGGCGACCGGCGTCCGTGCGCCACGCATCGTCGAGCGCCTTCATGCCGAACACCGTCACCGGACGTCCAGGCGTGACGTCGCCCAGCGTCGTCAGCGGACGGTTGGTCTCCGGATCGAGCACGGCAAAGATATCGGGGCTGGTCGCGATGACGGTCTCGTCACGCCAGATCGCGTGGTGTTCGTTCTTGACCCACACCTTGTAAGTCGCGCCTTTCCATTTTCCGCGCCCCTGAATGGTATAGACCAATTCGCGCCACATATAAGGTTCGTTGCTGAGCCAATCGACGGAAGTTGCCTCGCCTTCGAACAGGACGCGGCCCGCGGTTTCCGCAATTAGCGATTGAAGTTTTCCGTCCTTCAACTTCGCGCCGTTGCGCAAAGCCGCGCCAACCTTGATGGAGCGGCTGAGGCTACCCTTCACCAGCGCCGGCCTTGCCTCGTGCACCTGCACCAGGTGGCCGGTCGTGGCGATGCCGCGACCGTATGCCGCGCGGCTGACCATGCGGCCGATCCAGTCGGCCATGACGGCGTTCACCGCCGATTTGACCAGGATGCGGTTGCCCCAGCGATCCACCATCATCACCGGCGTCGGCGGCTTGCCGATCAGCTCCATCTTGCTCAGGACGAGCTCCGGGATCGCGCGGCCGACATAATCCCCGTCGATCGTCGGAATGCCGAGTTCGAGGCCCGTGACGATGGTCGCCGAGGTCGCCGCGCTCGACAATTCCATCGAGACCAGCGCACCGAGCTTCACGCCGGCATAGGTTGTCAATTCCTTCGCGGATTCGACGAGCCGCGGCACCAAAGTCGGAAATTCCTCCTTTTCGAGACGCAGCCTCGCAAGGTCTTCCGGTGCGGGCGGCTCGTCCGGGTCCTTGCCGCCGAGAATGATCGCCCAGCAGGTCCAGTCGCTCTCGGACAGCTCGTCGGGAGAAACCAGCGTGAGCTTGCGCCCGGCGCGGATGGCGGGCGCCAGCATGTCGAGACCGGCCTCGATGCGACCGCCGCCGCCCGTGCCGAAGAATGTCAGGCCCCAGCAGAAATTCTCGGCGGTCTCGATATCGGAAATCACCACGGCCATGATTTTCACAAGCTCCCGTGAACCGGGCGCCCCTCCATCAACACCGCGCGAACGGGCGGCCCGCTCGCAACCAGATCCTCGGCGTCGTCGGCATCGCTGATCATCAGGTCGGCGCGCGCGCCTTCGTGGATGCCGTAATCCTTGTCGAAGCCCATGAGCCCGGCCGGGGCCTGCGTGACCATCGCGTAGGCGCGGCCGAGTTCCGACGTGCCGAGATGGCCGGCGAGCAGCGTCCAGCGCGCGATTTCCAGCATGTCGCCGCTGCCGACGGGAACGAACGGGTCCTGGATATTGTCCGTCGCCGCAGCGACCCGCACGCCGCCCTCGATCAGCTCCCGGACGCGCGTCAGCCCGCGCGGCGGCAGGCTCTTCGCTTCGCGGCCCTGCAGGAACAGGTTGGCCGTGGGCAGCGTGATGACGGAAATGCCGGAAGCGGCGAATCCATCGATGACCCGGCGCGCGGCGTCCGCTTCCATCGCGCTCAGGGCGGAGCAATGCCCGAGCGCCACGCGGCCTGCCATGCGCCTTGCTTTCGTGCGCGCGATGACGGCATCGAAGAGCTGCCGCCCGGCATCGAGATGTTCGTCGAGATGCAGGTCGATCGGAAGATTGCGGCGCTCGGCGGTGTCGAACAGCATGTCGAGGAAGGCCGGCGGATTGTCGGAGATCGCCGGCGTGCCGCCGATGACGTCGGCGCCGGCGCGGATCGCGTCTTCCAGCCAGGCCCGGGCCGTCTCGCCCATGCGCGTCGCGCCCGCGGTGACGAAGGCCACGACCTGGATGCGCACGCGCCCGCGCCAGCGTTCGCGCAAAGCGACCAGCATTTCGACGGCGCGCACCTGCAGGACGGGATCGACATTGGCGTGGGTGCGGATGGCGACCGTTCCGCGCGCGAGGCAGGCCTGCACGGTGCGGTCGGCGCGGCGCTGCAGGTCGTCGGAGGACACTTTTGCGGCGTAGTCGTTGAACGCGGCGACGGCGCCCATCAGCGTGCCCGAGGGATTGGGCACGTCCCGCAGCGTGCGCGTCTTGTCGAGATGCTGGTGCGCGTCGATCAGTCCGGGGGTGACCAGCTTGCCGGAGAGATCGATGGTTTCGGTATCGGGTGCCGCGGGCAGATTCGGGCCGAGCCGGACGATGCGTCCGTCCGGGCCAATGGCAATGTCGATCGGCTCCGGACGCGCCGCGCCGGTCCGCAGGACGCGGCCTCCGCGCATCAGGAGCGGCTGCCTTGGCATCTACCGCGACCCTTTCTTCTTTTTCCTGGCTTGCCTGCGTCCGGTCACCTTCGCGGTCTTCTTTTTCTTTTTCGCCCGGGCGGGCGCGGCACGTTTCGCCTTGCGCGAGGGGGAGGGAGACTGGCTCAGATCGATTCGCAGGTTCTGGTAAGGGTCGATCCAGAGGGCGTGGCCGCTCCGCACCAGGACCGTCATGTCCTCACCCTCGATCAGCGCCGGCCCCTTCAGCCGGTGACCCGACCGCAACTTGCTGCCGGAATAGATCGGGATTTCCACAAAGGCCTTGCGCTCGTGCAGATACACCTTGCGCCGTTCCTTGATGGCGCCTGCGGCGCTCGGATTTCCCGGACGCGCTTGCGCGAGTTTCGGCTTCGGCAGGTCGGCGACCGCCTCGACCGACAGCGCGATCGCCTCGACGCCGGCCTCGGTATAGGCGGTGCCCTGGCCGTAGCGCAGCTCGTACAGCTCCACGAAACGCCACAGGATGCCGCGGCCGCGGTCGGGCGCCTTCAGGTCGAAATCGGTCACCGGCACGCGCACGGTGTGGACCTGACCCTTGAACAGGAGGTGTACGAAGCGCGTGAGCTTGATCTTGCCGATCGGCAGACGCTGTTCCTTCATCTGCGCGACGATCGCGTTTTCCAGCGTCTGGAAATGCTCGCGGAAGCGCGCCAGATCGAACGGGAAGCGCACCGGGTCGGACATTTCCATGACGCGCTTGGCGTCGCTGCCGGCAATGCCGAACGCGGAGAAGACCGAAGCGACCGAAGGCACCACGACTTCGCGGCACCCGAGCACCGACGAATAGGCGTCGCAATGCAGGCCGCCGGCGCCGCCATAGGAGAACACGGTGAAGTTCGCCGGATCCTGCCCGCGCTCCACCGTCACCTTGCGGATGATGTCGGACATCTGGGCGTCGACGATCTCGATCATCGCGGCGGCGGCGTCCTCGACGCTCATGCCGAGCGGATCGGCGATCCGGCTCTTGATCGCCTGCCGCGCCTTCTCGGGATAGAGCCGCATGCGGCCGCCGAGGAAGAAATCCGGATTGAGCCGGCCGAGCACGAGATTGGCGTCGGTCACGGTCGGCTCATGGCCGCCTTTCTCGTAGCAGGCGGGTCCCGGCCGCGCCCCGGCGCTCTGCGGGCCGACGCGCAGGACGCCGGTCTCGGCCTCGACCCAGCCGATGCTGCCGCCGCCGGCGCCGATCGAGGTGACGTCGATCACCGGCAGCGCGAGCGGGTATTTGTCGATGATCGGCCCGTCGGAATAGCCCGGCTTGCCGTCGATCAGGATGCCGACATCGAAACTCGTGCCGCCGACATCGGCGGTGAGGATTTTGTCGATGCCGAGCTTGGCGCCGAGCGCCTGCGCGCCGAGCGCGCCGCCGGCCGGTCCAGAGACCAGCAAAGCCGCCCCGCGCGCGCTCGCTTCCTCGACCGAGCTCAGCCCGCCCGAGGAATGCATGACCGCGACCGGGCCGGTGAGGCCGGCATCGATCAGCTTCTGGCGCATCAGCTTCAGATAGCGGGCGACGGCCGGCGTCAGATAGGCATTCATCACCGTGGTGGCGGTGCGCTCGTATTCGCGGATGAGCGGCGCGAGCTCGTGCGAGGCCGAGACGATCAGCCCCGGGATTTCGCGCTCGATCCAGTCCTTGACGGCCTTTTCGTGCTGGGTGTTGAGGAACGACCACAGGAAGCTGATCGCGACCGATTCGACGCCGTCGTCCTTCAGCCGCTGCAGGATCGGCCGGGCGCGCTCGATGTCGAAGGGAACGACGACGCGGCCCGCGCGGTCGACGCGCTCGTCGACGCCGTGGATGCGCGGCCGCGGCACCAGCGGGTTGGCCTTGCTCAGGCGCGCGACATTGATGATCTCGGTCTCGCTCAGGCCCGCGACCTTCTGCGCGGTGCGCCCGATCAGCATCACGTCCTCGTGGCCCTTGGTGGTGACCAAAGCCGTCTTGGCGCCCGTGCGCGTGATCAGCACGTTGGTCGCGACCGTCGTGCCGTGTGCGAACAAGGCGGTTTCGCCGAGCACGTCCTTGAGCGGACGGCCGATACGCTTGGCGACCTCGGTGACCGAGTCGAGCACGCCCTGATCGAAATTCGGCGGCGTCGAAGGCGCCTTGGCGCGCGTCACCTTGCCCTTGCTGTCGAATGCGACGCAGTCGCAGAAGGTGCCGCCGCTGTCGACCGCGATAATGTAGCTCATCGGCTGCCCTTCGCTTGCTTGGTCCATGCCGGCGCCGTGCCCTGGCGCGACAGCCAGTCCGGCGATACGCAGGAATCGTCCAGAACCGGATCCTCCGGCCGTGCGATCTCGACTTCGAGCCGCGTCATGCAGCTGGGACAGAAGAACTCGCGCAGCTCGAAGCGGTGGCCGTTGATCTCGTGCGGGTTGACCTCCGGCCCGATGCTCTGCACCGGCAGGCGGGCCATCGCCGCATACATCTTGGGCGACTTGTTGGCGGGTCCGAGCACATGGCCGCAGCGGCAGCGCAACTGCATCTTGCCGGCCTTGGCTTCGCAATAGACCGTCTCCGAGACGCGGATCGCGGCAGTCTGCGGGTTCCAGCTTTCGGCCTTGGGAATGGCGTTCTGGCCGCAGGCGCGGCGGCGCTCCTCGCGGAGGCGCGCGCGGGTCGTGGCCGTCTCGGCCTTGTCGACCGCGCCGCGGGCGTCGAGCACGACGCCGTAGGCGCGGCGCGCCCATTCGGGCGACACCAGGCCGTTGGCGACGTCGTCGGCGACGCGGTTGGGTTCGCGGTCGATCGGATCGCCGTAACCGCCGCCGCCCTGCGAGGCGGTGCGGTAGACGTCGCGCCGCGTCATCGAGGTCGCCTTGTAGCCCGGATAGACTTCGAGTGTGCCCTCGATGCCGGCGAGTTCGCCCGGCATCTCGCCGGAGGCGAAGCGCTCCTGCACGTCGCTGTCGCGCAGGATCGCGAACTGGTTGGTGCAGGAGGGGTGGCCGCCGAACATGCCGGGCGATTCCGGCTGCTCGACGCCGAACGTGTGCAGCACCTTGGTCGGAATTTCCTCCACCCCGTTCGGCACATACATCATGCTGACGCCAGCGCCGCCGCGGAACATGCCGGGACCGCCGGAATCGCGCGTCTGGCGCCGGTACAGGTAAAGAATCGGATAGCGGAATTCGTAGCTCTCGACATTGGCGATGGTCGCGCGCACCGAGCTCGTATGCCCGCCGGTGTCGATGCCGTCGGCGCAGCAGAGCGCGCCGGTGCCGCCGGCCATGCCGTCGAGCAGAGGCCCGCCGAACGGCTCGCCCGCCTCGTCGCGGCCGAACAGTTCCTCCAGCGCCTTGACGCCCTGCCAGCCGGCCATCGCGCGGTCGCGGTGGGGCGCCGAGGCGCCGAGCATTTTCGCGATCGTGATCGAGGCGAGGTTGCGCGCCTCCCAGATCGCGGTGGTGGTCGACTTCGACACGCCCGCCGGCCAGGCGGCGTCGAACACGCTGCCCTTACGGGACTTGACTTCGACGACGCGGCGGACGCCGGCCGGCGACCACGGGATTTCCCAGCACAGATACACCATCATGGCGCCCAGCACCGCGCCGACGAGGCCGTGGATCGTGCAGTTGATGATGGCGGGGGCCTGGTCGTCGGTCTCGCTGAAGTCGAAGACGAGGCTGTCGTCCTTCTTCGTCATGGTGACGGCGCAGCGGTAGATTTTCTCGCCCCATTCGATATAGCCGCGGTGCTTCCACACGCCGTCGGGAAGCTCGCGCAGCCGCGCCCGCATACGCTTCTCGGTGTAGTCGATGACGTCGGCCATCGCCGCCTGCACGGTGTCGAAGCCGAATTCCGTGAAAGTCTCGACAAGGCGCTTGCGCACGACCTGGGCAGCAGCAACTTTTGCACGCAGGTCGAGCGCAAGCAGGTGGGGCAGGCGGGAGTTGCGCAGATAGACGCGCTCGATATCGCGGCGGAACTTTCCGCCCTCGACGAGCTTCACGGGAGAAATCAGCGGCTGTTCGGCGAAAATGCTGTCGGCATTGATCTGCGCCTGCCCGGCGGTCGAGCCGCCGACGTCGATGACGTGCAGCGAGGCGCCGGTCCAGCCGGCGAGCTTGCCCTTCCAGTGGACAGGGCCCGCGACCATCACGCAGGTCTGGTGCGCGACGGACACGTAAGGATCGTTGGTCAGGAAGGTGTCGTTCTCGCCGATGCCGGGATTGTCTGCATATTCGGCGAGCAGCGTCTTGACGAAAGGCGTGAGCGTCGTCGCCTGCGCGCAGATGAAGGTGTCGATATAGACGAGATCGCCTTCGCGGGTCATCAGGCCGGTATTCATGTCGAAGACTTCGGTCGCGACCGGCGAGCCGGAAAGCCGGCTGATGGTGCGCGCGCCCTCGTCGTTGATGTACCAGAGGCGATGCCGCAGAATCTCGAAGGTCTTCGGATCGAGGCGCAACCCGTAATCGACGGTCGAAGCCGGTGCCGGCTTGGTGACGATCTTGTTCATGTCGTTTCCCTGTCGGCCTGCAGCATGTCGGCAAGCTGGTTCTGCTTCGTCACGTCCACTGCCGCATCCCCGAGCAGGTGCACGAAAACGTCGCGGCGCACGCTTTCGAGATGCCTATGCATCGCCTGCGACGCGGCTTGCGGGTCGCCTTGCCGGACCGCCTCGTAGATCGCGGTATGCTCGGCAAAGGAGCGCGGCGCGCGGCCGGAAACATCGAGAATGGCAGCGCGTTCCGGAATCAACGCCTTGCCCAGCGCGCCGACCAGCTCTTCCAGCGTCTTGTTGCCGGCCGCCTGCAGCAGCGCCGCATGAAAATCGACGTCGCTTTGCACGAAGGCGGGAACGTCGCGGGCTTCCGCGGCAGCCTTCATCGCGCGCAGGGCTTCGACCAGCTTTTCGAGTTCGTCGGGCCCGGCGCGGCGCGCCGCCAGCCGCGCGGCAAAGGTCTCGCAGCCGAGCCGCACTTCCAGCGTTTCCAGGACGCGCCCGCGATGCTGCGCGACCCATTCGCGCCAGCCCGCGCGCACTTTCGCGTTGTCGCCGGAAGCGGCGCGCAGGAAGCAGCCGCCGCCGTGACGGATTTCGACCAGATTGAGCGCGGCGAGGAACTGCAGCGCCTCGCGGATGGTGCCGCGGCTGAGGTTGAATTTCGCCGCGAGCTGGCGCTCGCCGGGCAGGCGTTCGCCGGGTCCGAGCTTCATCTGTCCGATCAGCTTGCGGATGCGCGCCAGCGCGTTGTCGCGCCGCCTTGTCGCGGCGTTCGGGCCGCGATGTTCATGCAACTCGGGCGCACGCTGTTTCTTTCGCGCTGTGGCGGCCATTGTCGAAGGTCCTGCTTGCCTTAACCGGGTATCGTCCGCCTCAGGTCAGGCGGAAATTCAGTTCCTCACCTTTCAGCGCCCTGACGATGTTCTGGTAATCGGGAATCCGCTCTTCGCGGCTGACGGCGACTGTGCCGGCGGCGACATGCGGCGTCAGGATGAGATTGCTCGCGGGCTCTCGGGCGACCGGAACCATCGGATCGTCGGGGCGCAGAGGTTCGTAGGTGAAACAGTCGATGGCGCCGCCGCCCAGCTGACCGTCGTGCAGCGCGCGCAGCATGTCGTCCTCGTTGACCACGCCGGGCGCGCCGCAATGGGCGAAATGCGCGCCGCGTTTCATCAGCGAGAAGAACGAGCGGTCGATGACCTGGTTGTTCTCCGGCAGGTTGGGCAGGAGGCAGGCGACGAAATCGCTCTGGCGCGCCATTTCGTCGCGCGACACATGCGTAAGCCCGAGCCGGGTTTCCACGTCGCGCGGCAGCGGGCGGCGCTTGGAATAGAGTACGCGGCAACCGAAGCCCTGCAGCCGGCGGGCGAGTTCGGTGCCGATCTCGCCGAAGCCGAGAATGCCGACGGTGCTCTGATAGAGCGCGTCGATCCGCTTGCGGCCGGACCAGTTGAAGGCGAAGTAGTTCTCGTTGCAGCGCTGCGGCGGCTTGCCCCAGTCGCCGGCCTTGTCGGTGATGTCGGTGAGTTCGCGCAGGCGCTTGGCGAGAGCGAGCATCTGCAGGACCATGTGTTCGGCGACGAGCACGCAGGTGCGCACCGGCAGATAGCAGACTGGGATGTCCGCCTTGCGCGCCGCCGCTAGGTCGATGTCCCAGGTCTGCGACCCCAGCCGCTGGATCAGCTTCAGCTTCTTTCCCGCCGCGACGATGTCGGAATCGATCACGCCGGTCCGTTCGCTGATGAGAAACTCGATCTCCGGCAGAAGCGCTATGATCTCGTCCTTGCCGGCGCCGCGACGCATGATGACGTCGAGCTCCGGCGGCGCGGCCTCGAGCGCGACCTTCTGATGCACGTCTCCGCGGTTCGTCAGGAAGAGCGTCTTGTGCTTCATGACGACGCCCGTTCCTCAATGCGTGTCGAAAATCGTCTGATAATCGGCGAGCTTCTTGCGGATGGCGTTCAGTTCGGCTTCGGTCGGCTTGTCGGGATCGGCCGCCGGCGGCAGGCTGCCGAATTTCATCAGGCAGGCCATCAGCAGCAGCCGCGCCTTGGTCGCGGTGAGGTTGCGGCCGCCGATGAAGCGGTCGCGCACCGGCGTGAATCCCTCGTTGTTGCCGCGCCCGACGCGGGCCACGGGAATGCCGCTATGCACCGCTTTCAGCATCATGCGGTGGCGGGCCATCGACGTCATCATGCCGTAGGGCGATAATCCCTCGACGATGAACCCGGCGAGCGGCGCATGCGTCAGGTTATCCTCCAGCTGCGCGATAAGATCGGCCTCGCGGGCGGGATCCTCGGCGAAATCGTCGGCGGTGTAGCTGCCGTCCTTGACGATGGTGACTTTCGGAATGGCCGATTCGAGCAATTCGCCCTTGTCGTTCTTGATCGCCACGTCGACCGGCTGCAGCTTGCCCTTCACGCGCTGCACGCCCGGCACCTGCTTCGGCAGCCGCGTGATGTTCACCTCGGAAAGATAGGTGTGGCGGGTGGCCGGCAGATAGGTCAGCACCGGCGGCCCGTCATGGCCGGACGATCCGATAATGCCGCCGTGACCGCCGGTGGCCACGTAGCCGCCCGGCCGCGCATCCGCCTTCTGCACGTCGCGCGCGGCGAAAATCTGCTGCTCCTGGATCAGCACCATCCCGGCGCGGTTCTTGCCGCTGCCGTCGTCCCAGATGCGCGATTCGATATACTCGACCGAGTCGACGATGTTCTTCGGGCCGTCATTGCTGATCTGCCCGTGCGGGCGCTGCGCCGCATTGCCGGCGATCGGCAGCGGGGTATCGAGCAGCAGATTGAACCAGTAGATCGTCTCCTCGATGCGCGGCGAGCCTTGCGTCCACACCGCGCCGATATATTTTCCGCTGCCCAGCACGCGCTGCACGATGTTGGTGATGCGCGCGAGCGCGGGCCGCGGCGGCACCGCGCCGATGTGATAGGGCTTGTAGGGGAAGAAGTTCTGGCCGCGCAGCTCCGGTGCAATGTCGCCGTCGCCGACATCCTTGCGCTCGCTCGCGGGCAGGCCCTTGGTATAGCCCGCCGGCGGCACGACCCGGTAGAAATCGATGTCGGCCTTCTCGGAAATCAGGTTGCCCAGGCCCTTCTCGCCGACGCCAAGCCGGTCGATCTCCTCGAACGGGCGCGCGCCGTCGGGATAGAAGGGCTGGCGGGCGCGGCTCGCCGGCGCGCCGGGATCGACGCATTCCTCTTCCCACGCGCGTCCGTCGGCCTGCCGCGCCATGTAGGGAAGCGGATAGACGCCGTCTTCGGGCGTCAGCTGCACTTCGAAGACCGGCTTGTCGTCCGGGCTTTGCCGCTGCTTGTGGAATTTCCCGTCCTTGTCGAGATAGCCGTCCGGCGCGGCATAGAGATCGGCAGCATCCTTTTCCAGCGGGTGCGCGCTGAACTGCTCGATATAGACGGTGACGGGGGCTGCGAGCCGCTGGGCGCGCAGGACGTCGAAGCGCGCGGGCGTGCCGTCGGGATTGTTCTTGGGCGGCAGGCCGTATTTCGCACGCGCCTTGTTGCTGGTGACCAGGGGCGGGCTGTTCTGAATCGTCGCGTTGGGCCCCGAAAAATGCGCAATGCGAGGTTTCGACATCGCCACCACCACCCATACTGACGGACCCACTGGTCCTACCAGTTGAAATCCTGTCATGGACGGAAAAGGCCGTCAATATCGATTCTTTCGTTGTCCCGTGACGGAGAGCCAAGTAGCTTTGCGGTCCGATCGTATTGGTCCGACCGGTGCGCTTTTGCACCGCAAGGCGAGGGAGACCGCGCATGTCGAAGGCAGAAGCGCCGGCGGGATTGATTGTCGCAGGGCTGAAGCGCGCCGGCATCGATCTTGTCGCGAGCCTTCCCGATCAATGGCTGGGCGACCTCATCGACCGTTGCGACGCGGACCCCGACATCACGCATGTCAAGCTCGCGCGCGAGGACGACGGCGTCGGCATCTGCGCCGGCGCCTTTCTCGGCGGCCGCAAGGCGGCGCTGATCTGCCAGAATGCCGGCGTGCTGCTGGCCATCAACGCGCTGGGCGGCATGGCCTTCCACCATCAGATTCCGTTTCTCGTCATCGCCGCGCAGCGCGGCTGTTTCGACGACAGCTATTACTACCAGATGTACAAGGGGCGTCTGACCGAGCCGGTGCTGAAGGCAATGGGTCTGCCGCATTATGTGGTCGACGGCCCGGAGCAGCTCGCGCTGGTGGAGCAGGGCGCGCGGCAGGCCTTTCTCAGCCGGCTTCCGCTCGTGCTGCTGCTGCGGCGGAACGCCCTGGTCGCAAAGGCGGGAGCGCAGGCATGAACCGCATGGCGCTGGCGCAGATGGTGAAGCGGAAGCTGACGCCGCAGGACATCGTGGTCTGCGGTCTCGGTTCGGTCGAGGCCGCCTACAAGGAAGCGGGGCCGGTCGGCCCGACCTATTTCGCCTCCGATCCGATGGGAATATGGGCGTCGGTCGCGCTCGGCCTCGCGCTCGCGCGCCGCGACCGGCGGGTCGTCCTGCTCGCCGGCGACGGCGACCTGCTCATGAATTTGCCGACGCTCGTGACCATCGCCTCCGTCGCGCCGAAGAACATGCGCATCGTGCTGTTCAAGAACGGGACCTATGCGTCGTCGGGCGGGCAGGGGATCGGCGGCGCCGACAATCTGTCGTTTGCGACGATCGCGAGGGGAGCCGGATTTTCCCTCGTGCTGGAAGCGCATAGCGACGGCGAGGCGCGCGCGGCGCTGGACCGTCTTTTCGACGGCCCGGAGCTCGGCTTTCTGGCCGCGCATGTGGAGCGCGATCTTTCCCCCGGGGAAGCGTCCGGGCCCTGGGCGCAGGCGGAGCTGCGCGCGATGTTCATGCAGAGCCTCGACCGGTAGATTGGCGCCATGCGCCAAGGGCCATGCTCCGCGCATCGTCATGGCCGGGCGAAGTCCCGGCCATCCGCGTCTTTCTTGTCGATCCATCATCGAGGCGTGGATGCCCGCGACGCGCGCGGGCATGACGGATTGGCAGGAAGACTCGATTTGCCGAACTTCTTTTCGGCCAGCCTCCGAACAGCGCGGGTGGCGGAGCGATTGCCTGGGATGGCGCCGCGCGTCCTTACCGGGACAACGTATTCTTGTAGATTTTGCCGTCCTTCATGATGACCGTGAATTTGTCCGCCGGGTCGGCGATCAGGCCGATATTCTCCAGAGGATTGCCGTCGACCAGAAGCAGGTCCGCGAGCGCGCCTTGTTCCACGACACCGAGCTTGCCCGGATAGGGACTTCGCTTGCCGGACAGCGCCAGCAATTCGGCGTTCGTCGACGTCGCCATGATCAGCGCTTCGGCGGGCGTGTACCAGCGGGAGAGCGAGGCGAGAATGGCGCCCTGCTGTTTCGCCAGCGCCGCGGAGAACAGCACGTCGGTGCCCCATGCCGTCTTGATGTTGTGCTTCTTCGCCAGCTCGTAGGTCCTGGCTATGCCGGGCCAGACCTGATCCGCCTTGGTCCGCTGCACGGAGCCCACCGGGAAGCCCAGACGCAGGTCTTCGGGCAGCGGCTGCATGCTCAGCCAGATGCCTTTCTCGGCCATCAGCTTTGCCGTCGCTTCGTCCATCAGCATGCCGTGCTCGATACATTTCACGCCGGCGGCAATGGAGCGCTGGATCGCCGCCGGCGTGAAGGCATGCGCTGCGACATACGTGCCCCAGTTCTCGGCTGCTTCCACCGCGGCACGCAGTTCGGCCTCGGTGAAGGTGGACACGTCGATCGGGCTGAAGGGTGACGACACGCCGCCGCCCGCCGTCAGCTTGACCTGCGAGGCCCCCTGCATGAGCTGCTCGCGCACGCGCACGCGGACCTCGTCGGGGCTGTCCGCGATCATGGCGCCGCCGACCTGCTCCATGCGGCTGAGCATGCCGCCGATCGTCCGCGGCAGATCGGTGAGCTGGCGGAAATCGCCGTGCCCGCTCGTGATTGTGATGACCGCCCCAGACGGAAAGATGCGCGGGCCGCTGACGATGCCCTCGTCGATGGCGGCCTTCAGTCCGAATACCGGGCCGCCCACGTCGCGGACGGTGGTGAAGCCGCGCATCAGCGTGTCGGCGGCCTCCGCGGCGGCAACGAGATTGACGTATCCGACATCGCCGAACGACTGTGCCGGAGTGACCCGGATCAGCATGGCGTGCCAATGCGCGTCGATCAGGCCGGGCATCAATGTGCGTCCGCCGCCGTCGACGATCTGCGTGTCCGCCCGGCGGTCGACGGCGATCGGCTGCGTGGAGATGCGGTCGATGACGTTGCCCCGGACCAGCACATGCGAGGGCGCCGAGAGCGCGGCGCTCTTGCCGTCGAAGATGCGCACATTTTCGAACAGCGTGACGGCACCGCCCGCTGCGGCGGAAGCCGGGGCCTGGGCGGCAGCGTCGCGGTGCGGCGGCAGCGTAGCGGCACAGGCGAGCAGCGCTGCGGCCGCGAGAATGCCGCGCCGGCCGACCCTTGCGCGCGGCGTTCCCGGCTGGGTGGCAACGTGCAGCAGCGCAAGCGGATCGGCGTGCATGGCGATCGTTCCTTCCGGCGGAAAGGCTAGAATGCGGATGTATCGCATGCCGGACAAGGCAGGAAAAAGGCGCTTGCGGTTCCGGCTTGTCTCAGGAACTGCCCATGCCCGAGCCTATTGACTGGCGGTGATGCCGCCATCGACATAGACGATCTGCCCCGTCACGAAGGCGGAACCCGGCGCGGCAAAGAACAGGACGGGTGCGACCACGTCGCGCGGATCGGCGATGCGGCCGAGCGGAATGCGCGCCAGTATTTCCTTCCTGAATTCGGGCCGCTCGTAGACGTGGCGGATCATCTCCGTATTGACGAAGGTCGGCGCCACGCCGTTGACCGTGATCCCGTGCGGCGCAAGCTCCATCGCATGCTGCTTGACCAGCATCACCAGGCCGCCCTTGGTTGCGGTATAGGCGGAATAGCCCTTGCCGCGAATGGCGAGCTGCGCGCGTACGGAGAGAAGGTGGATCTGGCGCCCGCCGCGGCCGGCGGCCATCTGCGCTTTGGCTGCCGCCTGGGCGAGAAACATCGCCGACTTGAGGTTGACCCGATAGACGCGGTCGAAGGCCTCTTCGGTCACCTCCGCCATCGGCTGCTCGATCTGCATGCCGACGCAATTCACCAGCGTGTCGAGACGTCCGAAGCGATGCAGGACGAAATCGATCGCCGCGGGAATGCCCGCAACGTCGGTCACGTCGAGCGCGACGGCCGCCGCCTCCTGCCCGGACGCTTTCGACACGTTGCGGGCGAGCGCGTCGGCCTTCTTCCCGTCGCGGCCCGCGACGACCACGCGCGCGCCCTGCAGGGCGAGCCCGTATGCGATCGCTTCGCCGAGCCCGCCATAACCGCCGGGAACGAAAGCCACCTGACCGGAGAGATCGAAGAGATTGCTCAGCGACCGGCGCGCATCGAGTTCGGGCGTGATCGAGGATGGATCGGCCATGTCAGTCGAACTGCAGACCGCCGTTGAGATCGAGAATCTCGCCCGTGATGAAGCCCGACAGGGGCGAGAGAAAGAAACGGACGCAATGGGCGAACTCCTCCGGCTCGCAGAAGCGTCCGACCGGAATCTGCCTGAGCAGCGCCTCGCGCTGCGCGGCGGTGAGCTGCTCCTCGACCATCGGCGTGCGGATATAGGCAGGGGCGATCGCGTTCACGGTGATGCCGAAGCTCACGGTCTCGCGCGCGAGCGAGAAGGTGAGGGCGGCGAGCGCGCCCTTCGACGTCGTATAGGCGGTACCGGCAGTGAGCCCGCCGGATTTCATGGCGAAAGAGCAGGTATTGACGATCCGCCCGCGCCGCCGCGACTTCATGCCGGGCACCGCAAGCCGCGACAGGTAGAACGCGCCGTCGAGATTCACGGCCAGGACCTTGCGCCATTCGGCGGGTGTGGTTTCGGCGATCTTGTTGTTCGACAGAATGCCGGCATTGTTGACCAGCACGTCCACCGGGCCGAGATCGGCTTCGATCCGCCGAAAAGCATCGTCGACGGCGGCCACGTCGGAAACGTCGAAAGCGTAGCCGCGGGCGTTGCTCCCCAAACCGGCGACCGCACACTCGAGCCGCTCGCCGGCAATATCCGCCAGCGCCACCTTGTAACCCTCTTTCGCGAGCATCCGGGCCGTGGCGAGCCCCATCGGACCGGCGGCGCCGGTCACCAGCGCCACCTGCCCCCGTCCGAAGCCGCTCATGTCAGCGTCCTGGCGATATCGATCATGTCGGGGCCAAGATACGTCCGGCAGCGCTCGTCGTCGATCAGCGATTTGAAGGTCGGGTGCTGCGCCACACCGCCATTGGACACAAGCAGAAAGCGCTCGGCAATCTCGGACAGCAATTCGAGGTGATAGCGGGCAGTGGGATGCAGGCACACGAAGACCAGCCGGCCCTCCGCGCGCAGTCTCCTGAAAAAGTCGAGCATGAAGCCGATATACCCGTCCTGCGGGTTGAACTGAGGCTCGTCGAACAGATGGACCACGGGCTTCGCGGTCGGAGAAGACGCGAGCATGAACGAAGGCACGATCCTGCGAAAATGCCGGACCTGATACGACTGGTGGTAGTGGATGGCGAGACGGTCCCTCTGGTCGTACTTGACGCGATGGATGTCGGTCCCGGCCACGTAGACCTTGCCGCCGGTCGGCTGGTTCGAGCCGGTCATCATTTCAAAAAGCGTGGTCTTGCCGGCGCCGTTCGGGCCGACCACGCCGACGATCTGCGGCTCGGCGATGGTCAGATCGGCCTGCAGCGTGAAGGTCGGTTTCCGGGACAGGCGGCCGCGCGTATAGACCTTCTTCAGCTTGTCGAGAACGATCAGCGGTTTGCTCACGTCACGCCCCCAGGAGCTTGATGCGCAAGGCTTTGTCGTCCCGCAACTGCGCCGCCGGCCCGCTCCAGGCGATGCGGCCGCGGTCGAGGATGGCGGCGCGATCGGCGACCGACAGGGCGATCTCGGCATTCTGCTCGACCACCAGCGAGGCGACGCCCTCGCTCTTGAGGCGGCGGATGGTCGAAAGAACGTCACCCACGATCTTGGGGGCGAGCCCCTGGCTTGGCTCGTCGAACAGCACGATCCCCGGGGAGCCGATCAGCGCGCGTGCGATGGCCACCATCTGCATTTCCCCGCCCGACAGGTTCTCGCATTCCCGCTGCATGAGATATTCGAGCGGAGAGAATATCTCGCAGGTCTCCTTGACGCTCCACGGACGGAAGCGCGTCTTTTTCTTCGCGATGTGAAGGTTGCGCGCAACCGTGAGGGTAGGGCACAGACGCCGGTCGTCCGGAACCCAGCCGATGCCCTTGCGCGCGATTTCGTGCGTGGGCGCGCGCGTCACATCGGCGCCGTCGAACCGGATGGCGCCCCTGCGCGGCCGGGTCAGCGCGAGAATCGAACGAATGGTCGTGGTCTTCCCCGCGCCGTTCGGGCCCAGCAGGGCGAAAATCTCGCCGCGCCCGACCGACATCGACACGCCGAACAGCGCCTGCGTTTCCCCGTAGAACGTGTCGATATTCTCGATCTCGAGGATCATGAGAACTTGCCGAGGTTGGAGCGTTTCACCCAGTCGTTCTCCCGAAGCTGGCCCGGGGTCCCGCGCGCGATGACCTGGCCCCAATGCAGGACGGAAATTCTGTCGGCGAGCGAGAACAGGAATCCCATGTCGTGCTCGATCACGATCATCGTGAGCTTGCCGCGCAGCTTCTGCGCCAGTCCCAGCAGGCGCTGCACGCCATCGGTGCCGAGGCCGGATGTCGGCTCGTCGAGGCACAGCACTTTCGGCTTCTGGGCGAGCGCCACCGCGATTTCGAGCGCGCGCCGGTCGCCGTAGGAAAGGTCCTTGGCGCGGATGTCGGCCCTGTCGGCGATCCCGACATCGGACAGGACCGATTCGGCCTCGGTCCTGAATTCGACGTTGGCCGCCGCCGCCTGGGTGACGTCGAAACCGGAAGCGCGGAACCGGGGAAGCGCAACCATCACGTTGTCGCGCGCGGTAAATTCGTCGAACAAGGTCATGATCTGGAAGGAGCGGGCGACGCCTTTGCGCGCAATGGCGTGAGGCGCCAGGCCGGCCACATTCTCGCCGCCGAGATAGATCGCGCCGCGCGTGGGTTTGGCGCGCCCGGTAATGACGTTGAAGAACGTCGTCTTCCCGGCCCCGTTGGGTCCCATGATCCCGTGGCACTCGAATTCGTCGACCGCCATGTCAACTTCTTCGAGCACGACGCGGTCGCCGTAGCGCATGTGGATGCCGCTCGCCTGCAGGAGTGCCATCGTCAGCTCCGGAACAGAAGCCGCAGGGCGGAAGCGCTGTCGGCGTTTCGCGCTTTGGCTCTCGCGCCGTCGACCAGGGAACGGAAGGCGCCGGCAAGTCCCTCCGGCTTGAACAGCACGATGACGATGAAAAGCAGCCCGAACCAGAGCATCCACGCATTCGTCATGGCGCCGATCACATCGCGGGCGATGAGGAAGGTGAAGACGCCGACCACGGGACCCCAGAAGCTCACGAGGCCGCCGCCGACCAGCGTCATCATGACGATATAGCCGGACTGGTGAAGGCTCATCACGTCGGGGAAGGCGGCGAGCTGCGCCATCGCGAACAGGCCGCCGGCGAGCCCGGAAAGGCCCGCGGAAATCGTGAAGATCGAGGCCTTGTAGAGCCAGACCCGGTACCCGAGATACGCCGCGCGGGTCTCGCTCTGGCGAATGGCCGACAATATCCGGCCATAGGGAGAATGGGTCAGGCGCCACAGGGCGATCACGACGACAACGAAGATCGCAAGAACGAAATAGTAATAGGCGATATTGTCCGTGAGGCTGAAGGAGACCAGTCCGAGATCGGCGGGCGCGCGCTGGATTTTCAGCAAGCCGTCTTCGCCGCCCGTCACGCTGTGCCATTTGATCGCGACGGTCCAGAAAATCTGGCCGAAGGCGATGGTCATGAAGGCATAATAGATGCCGCGCCGGTGCGATATGAACAGCGCCACCAGCGCGCCCGCTGCGGCGGCCGCCAGCATCGCCAGCGCGAGACAGATCCAGAGATTGGAGGACACGTTGAACTGGCTGAGGCCGAAGGCATAGGCGCCGATGCCGAAGAGCGCGCCGTGCCCGAAGGAGGGAAGCCCGGCCGTGCCGAGCACCAGATTGAAGGCCAGCGCGTAGATCGACCAGATCAGGATTTCGATGCCGAGATAGGGGTAGAGTCCGATCCTGGATATCCAGAGCGGGATCGTTGCGAGTATCAGCCACACGACGACCATCGTCGGTGTGATCAGGCGTGCGGCATTCGCGGCATCGGGCGAGGCATGGTTCATCTCAGGCCTCGAGCACGCTTTTCTTTCCGAACAGCCCGCGCGCGCGGAAGGTCACGACCGCGACGAGAAGAACATACATCGAAAGCAGCGACCATTCGGAAGCATAGGCGCCCGAAAGCCCCACAACCAGGCCGACAAGGAGCCCTGCCGAGACCGCGCCCCAGAAGCTTCCGACACCGCCCAGCACGATGATGAGAAAGGCCGGGACGACCGCATCGATTCCCATATGCGGCCGGATGCCCCAGATCGGCGCGACGATCACCCCGGCGATGGCGGCCAGCATGGTTCCGAACACGAAGACCGCCAGTCGCAGGCGCGAAAGATTGATACCCAGGGCGCGCACGATTTCGGAGTCATGCGCGCCGGCCTTGATGATGGCGCCATACGGCGTCTTCTCGATCAGCAGCCAGACCAGACCGATGACGACGACGGCAAGTCCGGCCGCATAGAAGCGGTAGGTCGACCAGATCAGGTCCTGAAAGATGAATCCCCCGCTGATGGCCTGCGGAATCTGCAGGACATAATCGCGCGTTCCCCAGGTCAGCCGGATGGCCTCCTCGATGACCATGGCGGCGCCGAAGGTGAGCAGGAGGCCGTAGAGCGGGTCCTTGCCATAGGTCCGCCGCATGCAGAATTCGACAAGGGCTCCGACCATGCCCACGACGGCGGGGGCGATGACGAGCGTGAGCGCATAGCGCGTTGCGAGTGGCAGCGCGGTCCAGTGCGCCGCCCAGTCCGCGGGCAGCGGCGGGCGCGGGCCGAGCAGCTGCAGGGCGACGTACGCGCCGAGCGCGAACAACGACCCGTGCGCCAGATTGATCTGCTCCATCAGCCCGACGATCAGCATGAAGCCGAGCGCAATCAGCGCGAACAGGAGACCGAGGGTCAGTCCGTTCAGGATGTGGGGAAGAATTTCGATCACAGGCAATCTCGCGCCCAAAGGAAACGCCGGGCTGCGCGAGGCAGCCCGGCGCGCCAGTCCGCTTCAGGAGTCGACGCTCGGAACCTGTTCGAAGGGGGCCAGCTTGCACTTGGCCGGCGCCGCGTCGTCGAGCGCGTTCTTCGGCTCGGTCCAGCTGATGATCTCGTACAGATCGGTCTTGTCCGCAGGCTTGGCATTCTTGCGGGCGAGATAGATCGTCTGCTGCATCTGGTGCGTGTTCGGGTCCATATACGCATCGTAATGCTGCATGCGGTTCGCGGCCGGGATTTTCAGGCCTTCGAGTTCCTTGATGACCTTGATGTTGTTGGTCGAGCCGGCGCGCTGCATGGCGCTGAGCAGTTCGCGCGTGGCCATGTAGCCATTATAGGTCACGTTTCCCGGAACCGGGATCGGCCCGTCCTTGTTCGCCTCCTGCCACCTCTTGACGAAGTCGGCGACGCCGGGCAGCGGCAGCTTGTGATACCAGGTGGTGCCGAAGACGCCGAACAGGCTGTTGGGCGCGCCCCAGATGTCCGGCCAGTCCTGCTGGTTGTTGATCCAGGCCGGCTTGCCGTCGAGCTTGAGCTGAGCGACCTGTTCGCGCAGCGCCTTGATGTCGTCGCCGCCGATGGCGGTGGCCACGACATCGGGCTTGGCCTGCTGGATTTTCAGCAGATAGGACGTGAAGTCGCGGGTATTCTGCGGC
Organism: Pseudorhodoplanes sp.; assembly: GCA_050246095.1. GTDB lineage: Bacteria > Pseudomonadota > Alphaproteobacteria > Rhizobiales > Xanthobacteraceae > Pseudorhodoplanes. The sequence goes on along the minus strand of JBFWWQ010000003.1, from coordinate 1,201 downwards.
ACCAGGAGATTGTCCATGATCTTGCCGCCGTTGGCTTCGACCAGCGTCTTGGTCGCAGCCGAAGTCGTGTGGCCCCACACATAGTCGTTCGTCAGCAAGAGCCAGTTCTTGCCGATGCCCTGGACCGCGTTCTTGACCGCGGCTTTCGAGAAATTGGTCCCGTTTCCGTCCCACACGAATTTGATCCGCGAACAATTCTCGCCCGCTTCGCTCGGCGCGGAGGAATTGGTGTTGAGATAGATCACGCCGTTCTTCGCCGCGACCTGGGTGATCGCATTGGCAACGCCGGAATGGACGGCGCCGATCAGGACCGAGCAGTCCTCGCGCGCGATGAAGCGATCGGCGATGCGGCTGCCCGTGGCGGGGCTCGTCTCGGTGTCGGCGGTGACCCACTCGATCTTGCGGCCCAGCACGCCGCCCTTCGCATTGAACTCCGCGACCGCCATCTTGATTCCGCGCAGATCGTCCTGGCCGCTGTTGCCGTATTGACCGCTGGCATCGCAGGTCAGGCCGAGCTTGATGGGCTTTGCCTGCGCAAAAGCACGGTTGTGTTTCCAGGGGCCGTAGAAGGTGGCCGTACCGGCAAGGGCCGCCGCAGCGGTCGTGCCGCGCACGAAACGGCGCCGGGTGATCAGGTTTGACATGGCATTCCTCCCTTTGCTGCGGATGCCCCCTCTTGCGGAGGGCTGGTCCGGTCTCGATGATTGGCGTCAGCGGCGAGCAATCGCCGTGCCGCTGATTTTCTCCTGCGCCGCCACCAAGGAGCCGACGAATTTGTCGCCGTACCCCAAGGCGGAGGCGAGGACGAAACTCTGATGCACCGTCTCGCCAAGATAGCTGGGCAGGCGAAGATGCTCGGCGAGGCGGGTGTAGTAACGCAGATCCTTCCGCGCGAGATCGAGGCCGAACTTCAAGCCGTCATAGGTGCCGGCCAGCGCGGACGGCGCGATCATCTGGAAAATGCCGCTATTGGCGCCGCCCGCCGAGACGACCTTGCAGAAGGCGTCGAGATCGAGACCCGACTTGGCGGCGGCGACAAGCGCCTCGGAAATCAGGGCCGCCTGTCCCATCGTCAGGAAATTATAGACAAGCTTGGTCCGGTGACCGGCGCCCGGCCCGCCGACATGAAAGATGTTTTCGCAGAAGGCCTTCAGGACCGGCTCGATTTTCTCGAACACATCCCGTTCGGCGCCGACCATCG
>JBFWWQ010000002.1:0-36819 GCA_050246095.1 Pseudorhodoplanes sp. | reverse complement strand
TCTCGCGCTCGTCGATCAGCACGCCCGCGTCATAGGCCGGCAGGCCGTAGGCGGACATGAAGCGCGCCTTCTTCTCGTCCGGCAGTTCCGGCAGCGCCGCCTGCAGGGCGTCGATTTCGGCCTGGGTGAGTTCCAGCGGCAGCAGATCCGGGTCCGGGAAATAGCGGTAGTCGTGCGCCTCCTCCTTGGAGCGCATGGAGCGCGTCTCGCCCTTGCCCGGATCGAACAGGCGGGTCTCCTGGTCGATACTGCCGCCCTCCTCCAGAATCTCGATCTGCCGGCGCGCCTCATATTCGATCGCCTGGCCGATGAAGCGGATGGAATTGACGTTCTTGATCTCGCAGCGGGTGCCGAGCGGAGTGCCGGGCTTGTGCACCGAGACGTTCACGTCCGCGCGCAGATTTCCCTTCTCCATGTCGCCGTCGCAGGTCCCGAGATAGCGCAGGATGGAACGCAGCTTGGTGACATAGGCCTTGGCCTCGTCCGAGGAGCGCAGGTCGGGCTTGGAGACGATCTCCATCAGCGCCACGCCGGAGCGGTTCAGGTCGACCAGCGACAGCGTCGGATGCTGGTCGTGGATCGACTTGCCGGCATCCTGTTCGAGATGCAGCCTTTCAATGCCGACCGCGATGCTATCGCCGTCGGGCATGTCGACGGTGACCGTGCCCTCGCCCACCACCGGCGACTTGTACTGGCTGATCTGGTAGCCCTGCGGCAGGTCGGGATAGAAGTAGTTCTTGCGGTCGAACACCGATTTCAGGTTGATCCTGGCCTTCAGCCCGAGGCCGGTGCGCACCGCCTGCCGCACGCATTCGGCATTGATCACCGGCAGCATCCCGGGCATCGCGGCATCGACCAGCGAGACATGCGCGTTCGGCGCCCCGCCGAAGGCGGTCGAGGCGCCCGAGAACAGCTTGGCGTTGGAGCTCACCTGAGCATGGACTTCCATGCCGATCACGACTTCCCAGGCACCGGTGGCGCCGTCGATGAGCTTGGACTTCCTGGCGGGTGCGTTCATGCGGCGAGGTTATGGCGCGGCGGGGCCGTTCCCGCAACGCCCGGGGCGAGGGGCGCGGACCGGCTTCAGGACAGCGTCAGATGGTGCCCGAGCGCCTGTTCGGCGACATCGAAGGTATCGATGAATTCCTCGAACTCCACGACCATGCCGTTCTCGATGCGCAGCAGGTCGACGATGCGGAAGTTCAGCCGGCGCTGCCGCGCGCGGTGCAGGAAGACGACATCGGAGACGACCGAGGCGCGGTCCTTGTCCACGATGACGTGTTTCGGCTCGTAGCCTTCGATCGCGTATTCGGTGGCGATGCCGCCCAGCGCCTCCAGCACCGCCCGGCGCCCCTGCCGGCGCCCGGCGAACGGAAACAGCGCGCGCGGGGCATGGATCACCCATGCCACGTCCTCGGCGAGGCGCGCGGCGACGCGATCGAATTCGCGCCGCACATAGGCATCGTAAATGTCCTCGACCGCCCGTCGCGTCTCGTCCGTCATGGTGCCCCCCTGCGTAAGCTTAGTCGCAGGGATGGCCGTCCGTCACCGGTGCGGTTGCCGGCTATCCAGAAGAAGCGTGCCGACGAGTCTGTCCCATTCCGCCGGCAAGGGACCCTCGGCCGCGGGACGCCTGGCCTGCCGGTACCAATAATGCGCGTTGCCGATATCGCCCTCGACGCGGTGCAGATAGGCATGCACCCAGGCGGCGTCCGCATCGCCCTCGCTTCGCATGACGATCGCGTGCGCGCGCTCCCACTCGCCCTTGCCCGCCCACCACAGCGCTTCGAGCGCAGGCGACAGATGCGCAGGCGCAGCCTTGGACGAGAGCGAGATCCTGAAATGGTCGAGCGTCATGCTCAGCACGCAAGTACCCGGACATGCCCCTGCGCGCCGTATTGCAGCAGCGGGCGGTCGCGGGTGACGATCGTATAGCCGTATTCTCGCGCCGTCGCCGCGAGGATGCGATCTGCGGGATCGCGAAGCTCCGTCGCCGGCAGAAAGGACGAGGCAATCAATACGCTTGGGGGCATGTCGGCCAGTTCGAGCCCGGGCGCCGCAAGCAGCCGCTCGAACCATGTTTCCGGCTTCGAAAGCAAATTCATGCGCCCGCGGGCCGCAAGCAGTGCGATCTCCCAGGCGGTGATCGGTGACACGTAGATCGGCTTTCCCTCGCGATGCGCCTCTCGGACGGCTTCGCGGGCGCTTTCCGCGACGGGCCGATCGGTTGAAAGCCAGATCGCCGCACAAGTGTCGAGAAGGAGGAACGATCGCATGTCAGCCGCGGTCGCCCCAAACCTGTTCGCCCCAAGCCTGTTCGCCCCAGTCCGGATCGGCGGGCTCGGAAAGATCGATGCCCGGCGCAACCGTCACGGTGCCCTTCATCCAGCCGAAGAGCGGGGGCTCGCCGGCCGCATCCTTCGACGCAGCTTCCGACGGCATGCGTTCCCTGACCCTGTGAAACACGAGCTTGCGCTGCTCGACATCCACGCTCTCCGTCTCAAATCCGGCATCGAGCCAGACTTGGGTCATGACGTTGTTCCAGGGATTGTTGCTCCACCACGCCGGATATTGTTGTGACCTGGGCAGTTTTGTCCCGACGATCTTCTCGATTTCGGCAAAGGTCATCGGGACGCGGGAAACGGTCTGGCGGCGCAGAAAATCACCCAGGGGCGCATACTTGCCCACGACTATCTCCATTACTTAATATGTATATTACATTAAGTAATGTAACAGCAGCGGTCAAGCACCTCCCTACCACCAGGGCTGCGGCGCGAAGCGCCCCGCCGCCTGCTCGATCACCGCGCCGAGCGAGAACAGCGTCTCCTCGTCGAACGGCCGCCCGATCAGTTGCAGGCCGAGCGGCAGCTTCTCGGCCGACAGCCCGCCCGGCACGGCAATGCCCGGCAGGCCGGCCATGTTCACCGTCACCGTGAACACGTCGTTGAGATACATCTCGATCGGGTCTGCCCCGCCCTTCTCGCCGACGCCGAAGGCGGCAGACGGCGTCGCGGGCGTCAGGATCGCCTGCACGCCTTTGGCGAAGACCTCCTCGAAGTCCTTCTTGATCAGGGTGCGCACCTTCTGCGCGCGCAGGTAATAGGCGTCGTAATAGCCGGCGGAGAGCACATAGGTGCCGATCATGATGCGGCGGCGCACCTCCTTGCCGAAGCCGGAGGCGCGGGTCTTCTCGTACATGCCGATGATGTCGCGGCCCGCCTCGCGCAGGCCGTAGCGCACCCCGTCATAGCGCGCGAGGTTGGAGGAGGCCTCCGCCGGCGCCACAATATAATAGGCGGGCAGCGCGTATTTGGTGTGCGGCAGCGAGACCTCGACCATCTCCGCCCCGGCCTTTTTCAGCCATTCGGCGCCCTGCTCCCACAGCTTCTCGATCTCCGCCGACATGCCCTCGACCCGGTATTCCTTCGGAATGCCGATCTTCATGCCCTTGACCGACTTGCCGATGGCGGCCTCGAAATCCGGCACCGGGCGCTCGACGCTGGTGGCGTCCTTGGGATCGTGGCCGGACATGGAGCGCATCAGGATCGCGGCATCGCGGACCGAGCGCGCGAACGGCCCCGCCTGGTCGAGCGAGGACGCGAACGCCACGATGCCCCAGCGCGAGCAGCGCCCATAGGTCGGCTTCACCCCGACGATACCGGTAAAGGCCGCGGGCTGGCGGATCGAGCCGCCGGTATCGGTGCCGGTGGCGCCGAGACAGATATTGGCGGCGACCGCCGCGGCCGATCCGCCCGAGGAGCCGCCGGGCACGAGCGGGGTGTTCGCGCCATCGCAAGTCGGGTCTACCCGACTTGCGCCTTCTTGAAGCGCCGAACTCGGGCAAGCCCGCGTTCGGTTGCGCCGCCAGGGGGAGGTGACGGGGCCGAAGAACGAGGTCTCGTTCGACGAGCCCATCGCAAATTCGTCGTTGTTGGTCTTGCCGAGCAGCACCGCGCCGTCGCGCCAGAGCTGCGCGGTGACGGTCGATTCATAAGGCGGCACGAAATTGTCGAGGATGTGCGAGCAGGCGGTGGTGCGCACCTCGGCGGTGCAGAACATGTCCTTGACGGCGAGCGGGATGCCCTCCAGCGGTCCCGCCGCGCCTTTGGCGATGCGCGCGTCGCTGTCCTTGGCCATGCGGCGCGCCACTTCCGGCGTCTCCAGCACATAGGCGTTGAGGGCGCGCGCCTTCTCCATCGCGGCGAGATGCGCATCGGCGAGTTCGGCCGCGCTGAAGCGTTTCGCCTTCAGCCCGTCGCGGGCCTCGGCGATGGTGAGGGAGGTGAGAGGGTTCATTCAGGACTGTCGCAGGTAAAATTACTGGATTTCTGGATACCGGGCTTCTCGACCAGCGTGCGCGTGCCGTCGGCCTCGACCACCACCTCGACCTCGCCCGGCAGCGGCATGCCCATCCCGCGCAGATCGTCCTCGGTGAAGCCCTCGGGCATCTTGCCGTCGGCGATCTGCTGCAGGATCCGGTAGCGCGTATAAAGGTCGGCGTCCTCGCACAGGAGGCACATGGCTATTCCACCACCTTCGGCACCAGGAAAAAGTTGTCCTCGGTCGCCGGCGCATTGCGCACGATCAGCTCCGCCATGCCGCCGTCGGTGACCGCGTCCTCGCGCTGGCGCATGACCATCGGCGTGACCGAGGTCATCGGCTCGACGCCCTCGACATCCACCTCCGAGAGCTGCTCGACAAAGGCCAGGATGGCGTTGATCTCGCCGCGCAGATGCTCGACCTCGCTTTCCTCGACCGCGATGCGGGCGAGATGCGCGATGCGGCGCACGGTGGCGGTATCGACGGACATCGGGGCGGCTCCGAAACTGGTGGGGAGCCTATAGCAGAGGCCCGATTTGGGCCGCAACCGAACCCCGGCCGGTCGGCCCTCCGCGGCGCATGGTCCGGGCACGGGGTGCCTTCGATGGCGGGGGGCGGAAGTCCCGAATTCCGGCGAGCCGTGCCTTGTATGCGGGCTCCCGCGCGTCGCCGCCGGATTCGAGCCGCACGTAATGCGGCGCTTACGCGGTTGACGGCGAGCCCCTCAAAACCCGCAGACACGGTGTTGTATCTTTACAAAAAACGACAGGGCAAGCTGGCACGAGAGGAACATCATCCAGGGAATAACTGATGGCGACAACTCCGCATGAACAGAAGGCGCCGCTTTTCGTCTTGCGCTTGCCGGTTCGGTTTACCCACACCGACCCAGCCAGTTATGTTTTCTTTCCGCGCTATTTCGAGATGTTTCAAGCGGTCGTGGAGGAATGGTTCACCGACGCCTTGCAGCAGAAATATGCGGACCTGATTATCGGTCGGCGGCTCGGCACCCCTACCGCTTCGATCCAGTGCACCTTCCTCAAGCCATCGCGGCTGGGCGACGATCTTGCGATCGCCGTCAAGCTGGAGAATATCGGCAATTCGTCGTTCCGCCTGCGCTTTATCGGCAGCGTCGAGGGCAACATCCGTCTCGAAGCCGTATCCACGCTGGTCATGATCAGCCTCGATGACGGCAGCGTTCGACCGATCCCGTCGGATTTGCGGGCGCGCATGGAATCCTATCGGGCGGCAAGCAAGGCGGAAACCGAAAAGGATTAGGAGCCGGCGCGGCGCCACCCTCCCGATCGCGATGCGCTACGAGGCACCCATCACCTCGACCATGAACGCCGCCTGGGCCAAAGCCCCCGCGTTGATGACGGCATGGATGATCATCGGCGTGACGATGGTCCCGGAGCGCCAGCGCAGCCAGCCGAAAATCAGACCGAGCACGAACACATAGCTCATGTAGAAGGCGTCGTATTGCTGGTGCATCAATGTCCAGATCAGGGTCGGGATCAGGATCGCGCCGATCACGCCGACGCGCGAGGCGGCGAGCCCCCGATACATGAAGCCGCGGAACAGCGTCTCCTCCGCGAGCGGCGCCGCCACGATCAGCGCCAGCGCGAAAAGCGGCAGGCTGCCCGTGTCGCGCGCGGTTGTATAGGCGGCGATCACGAAGGGCGGCGTCAGCGGCTTGTCGAGCAGCCAGGCCGACAGGTCGGAAATCGGCAGCAGGACGAGGACGACCGCGAGGCCGACCAGCACGTCCTTCCAGCGCGGACGCGCGATCGCGAGATAGTCGGCCAGCCGCATGCGCGCGAGCCGAACCGCCAGCCAGATCACCCCGAACTCCGCCGGCACCACCGCGATGGCGGCGAGCGCAACCACCAGGCCGTGCGAGGTATAGGTCTCGAAATCCGCTTCGCTGATATCCTCCGGTATTTCCATCCAGCCGAGCACGACGACGAAGACGGCGAGCTGCACCGCGAAGGCGAGCACGACCGCGACCGCCGTCCAGGCCGTGGTGCCCCAGAATTTCCAGGGTTGCGGCACGGCCGGCTCCGGCATGGGCGCAGGTGTGGGTGCGGGTGCGGGAATGGAGGGCGACAGGGTCATTTCGGTCATGATTTCCGCTCGCGAGGCCGGGTTGCTGCCGGTGTGGGTCGCACCCGGCCGCCGCGAGGTTCAGGCTACGCCGAACGGCTTGCCCTTTTCCGGGACGACCACCTTGGTGGCGGCCCCCTTCATCTCGGCGACGAATTTGTCGGCATTCGGCTCGATGATCGGGAACGTGCCGTAATGACAGGGGATCGCGGTTTCCACCTTGAGAAACCTCTTCAGCGCCAGCGCCGCGGTTTTCGGGCTCATGGTGAAGCGGTCGCCGATCGGCACCATCGCGACCTTCGGCCGATGGATTTCGGCGATCAACGCCATGTCGGAGAAAATGTCGGTGTCGCCGAGATGATAAACCGTCGGCTCGCCCGGCGCGGTCACGATCACGCCGCAGGGATTGCCGAGATAGACCGGCTTGCCGTCGACCATTTCGCCGGAGGAATGGTCGGCGCGCACCATCGAGACCGAGAAGCCGCCGAGGTCGGTGGTGCCGCCGGTATTCATCGGGTTGAACTTTTCCAGCCCCTTGCCCGCGAGCCACATGCACAGGTCGTAATTGGTCGTGACGGTGGCGCCGTTCGACTTGGCGATGTCGAGCGTGTCGCCGACATGGTCGCCGTGCCCGTGCGTCAGCAGGATGTGCGTCACGCCCTTGATGGCGGCGGCCCGGTCGGAGCCGAAGGACGGGTTGCCGGTGAAGAAGGGATCGATCAGCACCGCGTGCGGGCCGAAATCGAGGCGGAAGGCGGAATGGCCGTACCAGGTGATCTGCATGGGAATCTCTTGTTTGGGATCGCCTCATTCTGAGGAGCGGGCACAGCCCGCGTCTCGAAGGACGAGGACGGATAGCACGCTCGCGCCGGCGGCGCACACATGCTATCGGCCGCCCATGCCCGCCCCGATCCTGCCGCTTGCCGAGGCTGCGCCGCTATTGCCCGCGCGCGGCGCGCTGATCGGCCTCGATCTCGGCACCAAGACGATCGGGGTTGCCGTCTCCGATCCGGACCGGCGGCTCGCGACCGGCGTGGAAACGATCGCCCGCAAGAGTTTCACTGCGGACGCGCAGCGTCTGCTCGCGCTCGCCGCCGAGCGCAAGGCCGCGGGCTTCGTGCTCGGCCTGCCGCTCAACATGGACGGCAGCGAAGGCCCGCGCGCGCAGGCGACGCGCGCCTTCGCGCGCAATCTGGCGAAGCTGACGGCTTTGCCGATCGCGTTCTGGGACGAGCGGCTCTCGACCGCGGCGGTGGAGCGCGAACTGATCGGCGCCGATGTCAGCCGTGCGAAGCGCGCCGCCGTGATCGACCAGCACGCCGCCATATTCATCCTGCAGGGCGCGCTCGACCGGCTGATGCGGATCGCGCGCTGATCATTTCGGCTTGAGCAGCAGGTATTCGGTCGGGTTGTCGGGACACAGGCCGCCCGCACATTCGATCACGGTGGAGATACCGTTGCCGAAGGCGAGCAGCCCGAACAGCAGCAGCACCAAAGACGGCCAGGCCGACCATTGCCGCATTTCCACCGGCGCGAATTGCCGCTCGAACAGCAGCATCGCCGCGGCGCCCACGATCACCAGCACGGCCACCACCAGCGCCCAGGTATAGAGATGCAGGCCGAGGATCGCGTTGCCGTAGGAGCCCGAGCCCGGCACGATATGCAGCAATCTCAGGCGCATCGAGATCGCCCCGCCGGCGACCGCCGACAGGATCATCATGCCGTTATGGCTCGGGCGCGGACCGAAACGCAGGTTCAGCGCGAGCCCGACTCCGACCGCGACAAAGCCCGCACGCTGCAGGATGCAGAGCGGGCAAGGCAGGTCGCCATAGACGAGCTGGTCGTAGAAGGCAGCCGCCAGCACGGCCGAGACGGCGAGCAGCGCCAGCGTGTTGAGGCGCAGGGCGATTTCCGGGGTCATCGCGCGCCTCACAGGCCGATATGGAGCGCGTCGGTCGCGTGCACGCGGAACAGGATCAGGGTCGCCGCCAGGCCGGCCGCCCACAGGCCGGTCGCGGCGCCGCGATGGCCGGCGACGGCGCCGATCAGCCCGAGCGTCATCAGGAAGAACGGGATGCTCATCATGGCGCGCGGCCTCCTGCCCGACTCAATCACCCGAAGGCTCGCGCAGGCGCGCAACCGCCGCAACCGCAGACGCAAAAGCAAAGCGGGCCGTTTCCGGCCCGCCTGCACACAAACGCTACGCTACGAAGGTTCTTGCGTTATCGCGTTTTCTTGACGCGAACCGGTGCCCACTTCGCTCGAAAACGCTCCGAGCGCGCTCGCCAGAGCGGTTACTGGATGTTCACCCGCGGCGAAGAGGTGCCCGGCACCCAGGTCGAGCCGCTGTCGCGACGGGTCGTGGTGTTGTAGCGCGGCCCGTAATAGACCGGCATCGTCTCGTAGACCGGGGCCGCATAGACCGGCGACGGCTCATAGGCATAGGCGCCGTACGGATAGCCGTAGCCCGGATAGCCGGCATAACCGTAATAGCCCGGCGAATAATAATAGCTGCCGGCCGCCGCATTGGCGGCTGCCGCGCCGATCAGCGCGCCGGCCGCAAAGCCGATTCCGGCCGCCGCCCAGCGTCCGCCGCGCGCCTCGCTCGGAGCGGCGGCCGCGACCACAAGCGCGCCGGCCATCGTCAGTGCGGCAGCCGTCTTCGTGAACGGGGTCATGGAAGACTCCTCCTTGTCAGAAGCGATCGGACCCTATTTGGCCGCTTCAAACTTCAACTCGTGCCGCTTCAGTTGGTTCCCGATTGCGGCAAAATCGCGATTTCCCTTTCCGCGGTCATCAAACGACGAAATTCCGAGTTATGTGCCGCTGACGCGCGGCGACGTCGCGCCCGCCGGCCAGTTGAACGAGCCGCCGCGCACCCCGTAGCGCTGCATGTCGTCGTGACGACCGCTGGCCGGGGCCTGCGGCGTGGCCGGCTTGGTACGGACGATCGGCTTGCGCTGCTGTGCCTGGCTCGGCGTCCCGGCGAACACCGATGCCGCGAAGGCAAGCACAATCGCGCCTGCGAATGATCTGGATATCGTCATCGTGAACCCCGCGCTGCTGTCCATTCCAGCCTGAACCGAACGGAGGCCTTCCGCTATTGAACCTGAAGATAGGGTGCGGCCTTCCCCGGATCAGGCCGGCGAACGCTCACGTTTGCGTTAGCGGCCTTTGCGGGTTGCGCTCAGGACGGGAGCGCGCGCTCAAGAAGCAGCTCACTTCCCCCGTCTAGGTCGGCGCTGCCATAGGTCGCGCCGCGCCGTCCGCCGAGGCGCGCCTGCGCGAAAGCGTGGGCGATATCGGAGCCGGAAGCCTGCAAGGCCGCGGCAGCCGCCAGCATCGCCAGCTCCTCGACCGCGATCCGCGCCTGCGCTTCCGCCTGCGCCGATTTCAGGGTCGCGGCGATGCGCTGCACCGCCTCCTCCGTGCCCGGCAGGCCGGAGGCTTCGCGCGCGAGTTCGGCAAGCACGCCGCGCGCCTCCTCGCCGCGCGCGGCGCGCAGCAGATCGAGGCCCATGACATTGCCCGATCCTTCCCAGATCGCGTTGACCGGCGCTTCGCGGTACAGCCGCGGCAGCACGCAATCCTCGACATAGCCGTTGCCGCCGAGGCATTCCATCGCCTCATAGACGAAGGCGGGCGCAGCCTTGCACACCCAGAACTTGACCGCGGGCGTGAGCAGGCGCGCATACGCGGCCTGCTTCGCATCATGCGGCGCGCGGTCGAAGGCGCGGCAAAGCCGCATCACCGAAGCGACGGCCGCCTCGCTTTCCAGCGCCATGTCCGCAAGCACGCTTTGCATCATCGGCTGGTCGGCAAGCTTCCTCTGGAACACGATCCGATGCCGCGCGTGGTGCAGCGCCTGCACGAGCGCCATGCGCATCATGCCGGCGGAGGAGATCGCGCAATCGAGCCGCGTCAATTGCACCATCTGCAGGATGGTGCGGATGCCGCGCCCCTCCTCCCCCACGCGCAGCGCATAAGCGTCGTCGAACTCGACCTGCGCGGACGCATTGGAGCGGTTGCCGAGCTTGTCCTTCAGCGTGACGAAATGCAGGGCGTTGACGCTGCCGTCCGGGCGGAAGCGCGGCATGAAGAAACAGGTGAGCCCGGCCTGCGCCTGCGCCAGCACCAGGAAGGCGTCGCACATCGGCGCCGACATGAACCATTTGTGCCCGCCGATGCGCCAGGCATCGCCGTCGGCGGCCGCGCGCGTGGTATTGGCGCGCAGATCGGTGCCGCCTTGTTTCTCGGTCATGCCCATGCCGAGCGTGATCGCGGGCTTGTCCGTCCAGGGACGGAAGGACGGATCGTAGTCGCAGCCGGCGATCCGCGGCATCGCGCGCGCGAGCAGATCGGGCTGCGCGGCGAGTGCGGCGACGGCGGCGCGCGTCATGGTGATCGGGCACATATGCCCGTTCTCGACCTGCGCGACCATGTAATAGCGCGCCGCGCGCGCGACCTCGCTCGGCGCGCCCGCGGGCCTGCCCTGCGCGTCCCAGGTGGAGCAATGCAGTCCCTCCCGCATGCTCAGCGCCATGAAGCCGTGATAGGCCGGGTCGAACGCGACTTCCTCGCCCTCCAGCACCGGCGCATGGCGGTTGGCGGCGCGTGCCTGCGCGAACATTGCCGCCGCTCCCCAGCGCCGGCCGAAGGCCGACAGTGCCTTGCTTTCGCCGGCTGCCCCGTTCGCCGCCACCGCCTCGCGCAGCGGCAGGTCGGCGGCGTACAGGTCCACGTCCTCGAACGGCGGCGGCTGGTTGTCGAAGGCGGATTCGGGAACCGGCATCATCGAATCCTTTCCCGTTCAATTTACCACGATGTTTATCGGCCCTCATCCTGAGGAGGCTGCGCAGCAGCCGTCTCGAAGGATGAGGCGGGATTTACAATGACTGTGCATGGCGCCCACCCGGCCTTGCGGCGCTGCATCGATGCGCCTATAGAGCCCGCTTTAATGAACATCGCCGCGAAATCCTCGTTCGTCCTCAACAGACGCCATTTGTTGGGGATCGAAGGCCTTTCGCACGCCGAGATCACCGGCCTGCTCGACTTGTCCGAGGAATTCGTCACCCTCAACCGCCAGATCGAGAAGAAGCGTACCTCGCTGCGCGGCCGCACGCAGATCAACCTGTTCTTCGAATCGTCCACCCGCACCCAGTCCTCCTTCGAGCTGGCGGGCAAGCGGCTGGGCGCCGACGTGATGAACATGTCGGTCAATTCCTCGGCGATGAAGAAGGGCGAGACGCTGATCGACACCGCGGTGACGCTCAACGCCATGCATCCCGACATCCTGGTGATGCGCCATCACGCCTCGGGCGCGGTCGAGCTGCTCTCGCAGAAGGTCGACGGCTCGGTGATCAATGCCGGCGACGGCGCGCACGAACATCCGACCCAAGCGCTGCTCGACGCGCTGACCATCCGCCGCAACAAGGGCCGGCTGGACGGGCTAACCGTCGCGATCTGCGGCGACATCCTGCATTCGCGCGTCGCGCGCTCCAACATCATCCTGCTCAACACGATGGGCGCGCGCGTGCGCGTGATCGCGCCTTCCACGCTGCTGCAGCCGGGGATCGAGCGCATGGGCGTCGAGGTGTTCCGCGACATGCGCGAGGGACTGGCGGGCGCCGACATCGTGATGATGCTGCGGTTGCAGCGCGAGCGCATGAACGGCTCGTTCGTGCCGTCAGTACAGGAATATTTCGCTTACTTTGGCCTCGACCGCACCAAGCTCGCCTATGCCAAGCCGGACGCCCTGGTCATGCATCCGGGTCCGATGAATCGCGGGGTCGAGATCGATTCCGCGGTCGCCGACGGCGCCCAGTCGCTGATCCGCGAGCAGGTGGAGATGGGGGTCGCGGTGCGCATGGCGGTGCTGGAAGCGCTGTCGCGGAACCTGCCGAATGCGTGAGCCCCTCCCCTTGTCGCTCCGGATGCCGCAGAGCGGCAGTCAGCAATCCATATCCCCGACTCGCGACGATGGATTGCGGGCCGTGCCCTTCGGGCTTGCCCGGAACGGCGGAGGCTTGTGATGCTCTCCGACCGCCGCCCGATCCTGCTCGCCAATGCGCGCGTCATCGATCCTTCGCGCGATCTGGATTTCGCCGGCGACGTGCTGATGGCCGACGGCGTGATCCGCGAAGCCAAGCGCGGCATCGGCGCCGCCGGCGTCCCGCAGGGCGCCGAGATCGTCGACTGCAAGGGCCGCATCGTGGCGCCCGGCCTGATCGACATGCGCGCCTTTGTCGGCGAGCCCGGCGCCGAGCATCGCGAGACGCTGGCGACCGCCAGCCAGGCGGCGGCGGCCGGCGGCGTCACAACAATAGTCTGCCAGCCCGACACCAATCCGGTGATCGACGATCACGCCATCGTCGATTTCATCCTGCGCCGCGCGCGCGACACCGCGATCGTGCATGTCGCGCCGATGGCCGCGCTGACCAAGGGGCTCGACGGGCGCGAGATGACCGAGATCGGCCTGCTCAAGGCGGCCGGCGCGGTCGCCTTCACCGACGGCGCCAAGAGCGTCACCAACGCGCAGGTCATGCGGCGCGCCATGACCTATGCGCGCGATTTCGACGCGCTGGTCGTGCATCACACCGAGGACCCCGACCTGAACGGCGAAGGGGTGATGAACGAAGGCGAGTTCGCCGCGCGCCTCGGCCTGCACGGCATCCCGAAGGCCGCCGAAGCGATCATGCTGGAGCGCGACATGCGTCTCGTCGCGCTGACCGAGGGCCGCTATCACGCGGCATCGGTCACCTGCGCGGATTCGCTCGCGGTGCTGCGCCGCGCCAAGGAGGCCGGCCTGCCGGTCACCGCCGCGGCCTCGATCAACCACCTGACGCTGAACGAGATCGACATCGGCCCCTACCGCACCTTCTTCAAGGTGTCGCCGCCGCTGCGCGCCGAATCCGACCGCAGCGCCGTGGTCGATGCGCTCGCCGCGGGCCTCGTCGATGTCGTGATCTCCGACCACAATCCGCAGGACGTCGAGACCAAGCGCCTGCCTTTCGCGGAAGCCGCGCCCGGCGCGGTCGGGCTGGAGACCATGCTGACCGCGGCATTGCGCCTGGTGCATGCCGGCCGCATCGCGCTGATGCCGCTGCTGCGCGCAATGTCCACGCGACCGGCGGAAATTCTCGGCCTGCCCGGCGGCACGCTGCGGCCGGGCGCGCCAGCGGACGTGATCATGATCGATCCCGATCTCGCCTGGATCCTCGATCCGGACGAACTGAAATCGAAGTGCAAGAATACGCCCTTCGACGAAGCCAAGATGACCGGGCGCGTGATCCGTACCGTCGTTGCCGGACGCACCGCTTACGAATACGCTTGATCTGCCACCCTCTCCCCGCTTCAGCGGGGAGAGGTTAAGACAGAGCACGAAGCAACAATGGACTCCTCCCTCCCCGTCGCCCTCGTCTTCGGCTACCTGCTCGGCTCGATCCCGTTCGGACTGCTGCTGACCAGGCTCGCCGGCACCGAGGACATCCGCGGCATCGGTTCCGGCAATATCGGGGCGACCAATGTGCTGCGCACCGGCCGCCGGGGCCTCGCCGCCGCGACTTTGCTTTTCGACATGCTGAAGGGCACCGCCGCCGTCGTGCTGGCGCAGTATTTCTTCGGCTTCAATGCCGCGCTCACCGCGGGACTCGGTGCGTTTCTCGGCCACCTGTTCCCGGTCTGGCTGCGCTTCAAGGGCGGCAAGGGCGTCGCGACCTATATCGGCGTGCTGATCGGATTTGCCTGGCCGGTCGCAGCCGCCTTCGGCCTGATCTGGGCCGGTGTCGCCGCGATCACGCGCTATTCGTCGCTCTCGGCGCTGGTCGCGAGCGCCGCCACGCCCTTCATCCTGTGGTTCGTCGCCGACAACCGCGTCGCGATCCTGTTCGCGATCCTGACCGCGCTGGTCTTCGTCACGCACCGCGCCAATATCGCGCGGCTTCTCGCCGGCACCGAGACCCGCATCGGACACAAGGCGGCGACGCCGTGAATACGCCGGGCGCCGCGGGCAGTGCAAAGAGCATGGTGGTCAGGCGAGGCATATGCGCTTGGTGGTCCTCCGCAGCTTAATGGGCTGGATTATCAAAGAAACTCTTGATACTTACCGCCATCAGCTCGTTAACACTATGACTTCACATAATTTTCTCATTATCTCGTTGACTCACGCTCAATAGGCACTATTTTTATTTGCGGAGGCTTTGTGGCGCGCAAGCGGTGCATTGCCTTTTTTATTTCTCGCTCAGCGTCCTCAAGTCATCGATATACGACACGCTCCAAATTTCGAAATCGTCTTTTCCCATTTTGCTGCGCAACGCGCGGTGTCTCATCCGCTTCAATTGTTCGATATAAGGCGCCAACTCAGCACGCGCCGGCTCAGCCATTGACGGCAAACGAAATCCCCATGACATGCAATAGGCAATCAAATCAGCGATCTGAATTCCAGTCGTCAAATCACTATGTACGAAAAATGGCTCCGGCACGATGAGCTGAGCGCGGTGGCGACCAATTGCGGTTTCCTTAAAGTATCGATGAGCCTGATCGATCAAAATATGACTCTTTGACTTGTCTAGCTCGTCAAAAACCAAAATCCCCTGCTGGGGATAGCCCTGCTGTGACGACTGATCTTCCAGAAAATAGAAAAACCGCTCAAAAAGGTAGCCGTAATCCTTTCGCAAACCACCGCTCGCAGTGGGTGGCGCGTTCGGATTAACAATGCTTGCAAATATCCGACATTCGTAAGTTTCGCAGATCGAAAATACATCTGTCACATAGGCGATCTTTGCCAATGAAAGCGCCTTGATGTGGCGAGCGGTGCCATAGTCAACTCCATTATCCAAGACTTGCTTTGCAAGCTGCGGTACTTCGTTCGGTAGAATATTCTGACCATCAGCGGCGCGCTTAAACGTCTTGCGTTTGAGAATGGCCCGAGCCTTCAATTCTCTTTCGCCGTCGCTATATCTGCGCCCAAAATGGGCAATCTCTGCTGCGTGCAATTCCTTGATTAGGTCCCATAGATCAGAATCCAAGATGGCGACGCCTGCGAGAACCTCGTATGGCGATTCCTTGCGGTCCTGTCCGCTTTCATCAATGAACAAAAACCAAGCCATGATTGCGTAATTTCTACCCTCTTCACTTAATCTACGCTGTTTGACGCCTTTGCCAAGCTGCGAGATCGGCTGGCAGCTTGCAAGCTCACACGATCACTCCCTAAATCCACCACAGAGCATTTCGACTATTCGAGCTCCGAACTTACACTCGTTGCTTGATTTTAGCTGTTACCCCAATCTGTCGGTGACGACGGAGTGAGTCGTGATTGCAAAAGAACACTTGGAAGGCGTGCGCCTCACCGACGCGCAGCGGCTCGGCTGGCTGCGCCTGATCCGCAGCGAGAATGTCGGCCCGCGCACCTTTCGCACGCTGATCAACCATTACGGCGGCGCCGATGCCGCGCTTGTCGCTTTGCCCGAACTCGCCCGCCGCGGCGGCGCCGAACGGCCGGGCCGCATCTGCCCGCTGGCGGAAGCCGAGCAGGAAATGCGGGCCGCGCAGCGCCTCGGCGTGCGCTTCGTCGCTTTGGGCGAGCCGGAATATCCCGCGCGCCTGCGCATGATCGACGACGCCCCGCCGCTGCTGGCGGTGCACGGCGTGAACGATATCCTGGCGCAGCCGATGCTCGCGCTGGTCGGCTCGCGCAATGCCTCCGGCGCCGGGATGAAATTCGCCGAACGCATCGCGCGCACGCTTTCGGAGGCGGGACTGGCGATCGTGTCGGGGCTCGCGCGCGGGATCGACGCGGCCGCGCACCGCGCCAGCCTTGAAAGCGGCACGATCGCCGTGCTCGCTGGTGGCCACCAGCACATCTATCCGCCGGAGCATGTCGAATTGGCCGCACGCATCGCCGAACACGGCGCGACGGTGAGCGAAATGCCGCTGTCGTGGGAGCCGCGCGGACGCGATTTCCCGCGCCGCAACCGGCTGATCTCCGGGCTTTCGATCGGCGTCGTGATCGTGGAGGCCGCCCGCCGCTCCGGCTCGCTGATCACCGCGCGCCTCGCCAACGAGCAAGGCCGCGAGGTCTTCGCCGTTCCCGGCTCCCCGCTCGATCCGCGGGCGGAAGGCACCAACGGACTGCTGAAACAGGGCGCCACGCTCGTGACCGAAGCCGAGGACGTGCTCGCCGTCGTCCGCCCGATCCTCGGCCGGCCGCTCGATTTGCCGGCGGAAGAGCCGGAGCGCCTGCCGCCGGGTGCCGCGAGCGAGCCCGCAGCGGACGACCGGCGCCGCATCGTCGCGCTGCTCGGACCCGTCGCGATCGACATCGACGACATCATCCGTCTGTCGGGATGCCCGCCCGCGATCGTGCGCATGGTGCTGCTCGAACTCGAACTCGCCGGCAAGCTCGAACGCCATGCCGGCGGGCGCGTGGCGCTCGCATGATGCAGGCAAAGGCCCGCCTCCTCGCGCTCGCCCTCTGCGCGTTCCCGCTCGCGCCGGCCAGTGCGCAGAACGAGTCCGCCGGATTCGAACTCTTCCTGAAAGAATTGTGGCCGGACGCGGAGAAGCGCGGCATCCGCCGCGCCACTTTCGATGCGGCCTTCGCCAATCTTACGCCGGACGCGCGGGTCATGGCGCTGACGCGACGCCAGCCCGAATACGGCAAGCCGGTCGGCGAGTATCTCGCCGGCATGGTCTCCAGGGACCGGATCGAGCAGGGCCGTGCGAAGATGGCCGAATACGATGCGAGCCTCGCCGACATCGAGCGCAAATACGGCGTCGACCGCGCCGTGCTGGTGGCGATCTGGGGCGTCGAGACGTCCTACGGCCGCTTCACCAACCGCTGGGACGTAATCCGCTCGCTCGCCACGCTCGCGCAGGCGCGTTTCCGCGAACCCTATTTCCGCGACGAATTGCTGGCGGCCCTGTCGATCCTGCAGGCCGGTCCGATCCCACGCACGCAGATGACCGGCTCCTGGGCCGGCGCCATGGGGCATCCGCAATTCATGCCGTCGAGCTATCTGAACTACGCGGTCGACGCCTCCGGCGACGGCAAGCGCGATATCTGGACCAGCATGCCCGACGTCTTCGGCTCGATCGCCAATTACCTGCGCGCGGGCTGGAATCCGAACCTGCCTTCAAGCCTCGAAGTACTCGTGCCGCCGGGCTTCGACTATCGCAGGAGCCGCGCGACCTTCGCCGACTGGGCGACACTCGGGCTCAGGCGCGCGGACGGCCGCCCGCTTCCCGCCGCGGGCGAGGCCATCCTGTTCTTTCCCAGCGGCGCTTCGGGTCCGGGATTTCTGGTGACGGAGAATTTCAACGTCATCAAGCGCTACAACAATTCCGACGTCTATGCGCTCGCCGTCGCCCAGCTTGCCGACCGCTTCCGCGGCGGCACCCCCGTGCACGCCGCCTGGCCGCGCGACGACCGCCAGCTCACGCGCGAGGCGCGCATCGCGCTCCAGCGCAAGCTTGCCGAACGCGGGCACAAGGTGCGCAACTTCACCGGACATTTCGACTTCGACCTGCGCGACGTGATCCGCCTGGAACAGGCGCAGGCGGGGCTTGTCCCCGACGGCCACCCGACCGCGGCCTTGCTCGACCGGCTCGGGATTGCGGCCCGATAGGTCCGCGTCTCAACGGTCGGAGCCGGAAAGTTCGTTGGCTTCGAGCCGCGCCATGTCCAGAAGATAGGCGAGGGTCTGGAACCCGCTGCCCCGCGCCAGCGCCGCGAGTTCCGCGGTCAGGTCCGCAATATAGGCCGCCCGCGCGCGACGCTCCGAGGTGCCGCCGGACGGCTCGCTGGTGGTGATGGGCTCGGTCATGCCGTCTCGGTCGGGGCGCGAAGGCCTGGAATGCGGCCTAACACTATTGGTTGCATATGATCTAAACAATAAAACTTTTGGTTGTATTAGGGTGCAGGGAAAGCAGGCGCGGGGCAGCCCCGCTATTTGACTTCGGGGGTCGACTTACCCATGGTCCGGCCCCAAATAAGCGGCCTGAATCGTCCCCAAGGGCGCTCCGGCCCCTGCAAAATCCCCCACAAGTTATTGGAAATACATGAATATCGTCGTCGTCGAATCTCCGGCCAAGGCCAAGACGATCAACAAGTATCTTGGGCCCGGCTACGAGGTGCTGGCCTCGTTCGGGCATGTGCGGGACCTCCCGGCCAAGGACGGCTCGGTCGATCCGGACGCCGATTTCAGGATGATCTGGGAGGTCGATGCCCGCGCCCAGAAGCGGGTCAACGACATCGCCCGCGCCGTGAAGGGCGCCAAGAAGCTGATTCTGGCGACCGACCCCGACCGCGAGGGCGAGGCGATTTCCTGGCACGTGCTGGAAGTGCTGAAGGAGAAGAACGCGCTCAAGGACCAGGACATCGAGCGCGTGGTGTTCAACGCGATCACCAAGCAGGCGGTCAGCGAGGCGATGAAAAATCCCCGCAAGATCGACCGCGCGCTGGTCGACGCCTATCTCGCGCGCCGCGCGCTCGACTATCTGGTCGGCTTCACCTTGTCCCCGGTGCTGTGGCGCAAGCTGCCGGGCGCGCGCTCGGCCGGCCGCGTGCAATCGGTGGCGCTACGGCTGGTCTGCGACCGCGAGCTGGAAATCGAGAAATTCGTCGCGCGCGAATACTGGTCGCTGCTCGCCAAGCTGAAGACGCCACGCGGCGACGCCTTCGAGGCGCGCCTCGTCGGCGCCGACGGCCGCAAAATCCAGCGCCTCGACATCGGCACCGGCCAGGAGGCCGAGGATTTCAAGCGCGCGCTGGAGAACGCGAAATTCTCCGTCGCCTCGGTCGAAGCCAAGCCCGCGCGCCGCAACCCGCCGCCGCCCTTCACCACCTCGACCATGCAGCAGGAGGCGAGCCGCAAGCTCGGCTTCGCGCCGGCGCACACGATGCGGCTGGCGCAGCGCCTGTACGAGGGCATCGACATCGGCGGCGAGACGGTCGGCCTCATCACCTATATGCGCACCGACGGCATCGACATGGCCGAGGAAGCGATCGCCTCGATCCGCCAGATGATCGGCAGGCAATACGGTGCGCAATACGTGCCGCAAGCCCCGCGCCGCTACCAGAACAAGTCGAAGAACGCGCAGGAGGCACACGAGGCGGTGCGCCCCACCGACGCCAACCGCACGCCGCGCGAGGTTGCGCGCCATGTCGATGCCGAGCAGTCGAAGCTCTACGAACTGATCTGGAACCGCGCCGTGGCCTGCCAGATGGAATCGGCGGAGCTGGAACGCACCACCATCGACATCGCCGCGCATGTCGGCGCCGGGGCGCCGGCCTCGCCCTACCGGCAGATCGACCTGCGCGCGACCGGACAGGTTGTGAAGTTCGACGGCTTCCTCACCCTCTATCAGGAAGGCCACGACGAGCCGAGCGAGGACGACGAGTCGCGCCGCCTCCCCGCCATGTCGCAGGGCGAGACGCTGACCAAAGAGGCGATCGAGGCCTCGCAGCATTTCACCGAGCCGCCGCCGCGTTTCTCGGAGGCCGCGCTGGTCAAGCGCATGGAAGAGCTCGGCATCGGCCGGCCCTCGACCTATGCCTCGATCCTCGCGGTGCTGAAGGACCGCGGCTATGTGCGGCTCGACAAGAAGCGGCTGATCCCCGAGGACAAGGGCCGCATCGTGGTGGCGTTCCTGGAAAGCTTCTTCCAGCGCTATGTCGAATACGACTTCACCGCGGGCCTGGAAGAGCAGCTCGACAAGGTCTCCAACAACGAATTGTTCTGGCAGGACCTGCTGCGCGATTTCTGGGACGGCTTCACCGCCGCCGTCGGCGAGATCAAGGACCTGCGCATCACCGAGGTGCTGGACGCGCTGAACGAATTGCTCGGGCCGCACATCTTCCCGCCGCGCGCCGACGGGCTCGATTCGCGGCAATGCCCGACCTGCGGCGAAGGCCGCCTGTCGCTGAAGGTGGGGCGCTTCGGCGCCTTCATCGGCTGCTCGCGCTATCCGGAATGCCGCTTCACGCGCCAGCTCTCCGCCGAGAATGGCGGCGGCGGGACGAAGAAACTGGGTGAGGACCCCGAGACGGGACTTGAAGTCAGTCTGCGCTCGGGACGTTTCGGTCCTTATGTACAGCTTGGCGAAGGCAGCAAGGAAGAGAAGCCGAAGCGCGCCGGCCTGCCGAAAGGCACCAATCCCGACGACGTCGATCTGAAAATGGCGCTCGGGCTGCTGTCGCTGCCGCGCCGGGTCGGCATCCACCCGGAGGACGGCGAGCCGATCCTCGCCGGCATCGGCCGGTTCGGCCCCTATGTGCAGCACGGCAAGACCTACGCCAATCTGGAAGCCGGCGACGAGGTGCTCAATATCGGCCTCAACCGCGCGGTCACGCTGATCGCGGAAAAGAAGCTGAAGCCGAGCAAGGGCCGCCGCCAGGCCGATCCCGGGCGCCTGCTCGGCGAACATCCCGACAAGGGCGGCCCGGTGGTCGCCAAGAACGGCCGCTACGGTCCCTATGTGAGTCACGATGGCGTCAACGCGACGCTGCCGGCCGACAAGACGCACGAGACCGTCACGCTGGAAGAGGCGCTGGCGCTGATCGACGCGCGCGCCGCCAAGGGTGGCGGCAAGAAGGGTGGCGGCAAGAAGAAGGCCGCGCCGCAGAAGAAGGCCGCGAAGGCGGAAGGCGAAATAGCGCCGAAGAAGAAGCTCGCGGCCAGCAAGAAGAAGACCGACGCCGTGACCGAGGAGCCCGCTGCGAAGGCCGCCAAGAAGCCGCGCGCGAAGAAGCAGGTTGCCGGGGAAGAGGCATAGAGCCGCGCGGCGGCGACAGGATCACGTGGCTCGATCGGGCAAACCAAGACAGGCCCCGCGCCTCCCCTCCCGGGACGAACTCCTGGCCTTCATCAAGGAGCGCTCCGGCAAGGTCGGCACGCGCGAGATCGCGCGCGCCTTCGGGCTGAAGAATGCCGATCGCGCCGACCTGAAGCGGCTGCTGCGCGAGCTCTCCGACACGGGAGCGCTCGACCGCCGCCGCAAGCGCCTGCATCTGCCGGGAGCGCTGCCGCCGGTCGCGCTCGCCGACATTACCGGCCGCGACGCGGACGGCGAATTGATCGCGGTCCCGGCCGAATGGGACGAGGCAGCGCACGGCAAGGCGCCGCTCATCCGCATCGCCACGCCGCGCAAGCCGAAGCCGGGCGAAACCGCGGGCGTGGGCGACCGCGTGCTCCTGCGCACGGAAGAGACGGCGGATGCCGACGAGACGGTCCGCCATTCCGGCCGCGTCATCAAGATTCTCGACCGCGCCCGGCACCGCGTGCTCGGGATTTTCCGGAAACTTCCCGGCGGCGGCGGGCGCCTCGTGCCGGTGGACAAGAAGGCGCTCGGGCGCGAGCTGAACATTCCCCCGCACGCGGCGGGCGAGGCCGAGGACGGCGAGCTCGTCGCCGCCGACGTGCAGAAGCACGGCCGCTACGGCCTGCCCTCGGCCAAGGTCAAGGAGCGCCTTGGCTCGGTGAAGAACGAGCGCGCGGTGAGTTTGATCGCCATCCACGCGCACGGCATCCCGAACGTGTTCCCGCGCGAGGCGCTGGCGGAAGCCGAAGCGGCGAAGCCGGCCACGCTCTCGGGACGCGAGGACTGGCGCAAGATCCCGCTGGTCACCATCGATCCGGTCGACGCCAAGGACCACGACGACGCCGTCTTCGCCGAGCCCGATCCCGACCCGGGCAACAAGGGCGGGCATCTCGCCTATGTCGCGATCGCCGACGTCGCCCATTATGTGACGCCGGGCTCCGCGCTCGACCGCGAGGCGCTGGAGCGCGGCAACTCGGTCTATTTTCCGGACCGCGTGGTGCCGATGCTGCCGGAGCGCATTTCCAACGACCTATGCTCGCTGAAGCCGAATGTGGACCGGCCCGCGCTCGCCGTGCGCATGGTGATCGGCGCGGACGGGCGCAAGCGCTCGCACAGCTTCCATCGCGTGCTGATCCGTTCGGCGGCCAAATTGCATTACGCGCAGGCGCAGGCCGCCGCAGACGGCCGCACCGACGAGACCACCGATCCGATCAGGCGCGGGATCATCGATCCGCTCTACGCCGCCTATCGCTGCATCAAGCGCGCGCGCGACGAGCGCGGCCCGCTCGACCTCGATCTGCCGGAGCGCAAAATCCTGCTCAAGCAGGACGGCACGATCGACCGCGTCATCACGCCGGAGCGGCTGGACGCGCACCGCCTGATCGAGGAATGCATGATCCTGGCCAACGTGGCCGCCGCCGAAACGCTGGAGAAGTCGAATACGCCGCTGATCTACCGCGTGCACGACGAACCCTCGCGCGAGAAGGTCGAGGCTTTGCGCGAATTCCTCAAGACGCTCGACATCGCCATCGCCAAGGGCGGCGTGCTGCGGCCGGAGCAGTTCAACGGCATTCTCGCGCGCGTGCGCGGGCGCGAGGCGGAAACGCTGGTCAACGAGGTGATCTTGCGCACGCAGGCGCAGGCCGAATATGCGGCGGAGAATTACGGCCATTTCGGGCTGGCGCTGCGCCGCTACGCGCATTTCACCTCGCCGATCCGCCGCTATGCCGACCTGGTCGTGCATCGCGCGCTGATCCGCGCGCTCAAGCTCGGCGCCGGCGGCCTGCCGGAAGCGGCCGATACCGGGGCCTTGGGCGAAGTCGCGGCCCGCATTTCGGTGTCGGAGCGGCGCGCCCTGGCCGCCGAGCGCGAGACCGTCGACCGGCTGATCGCGCATTTCATGGCCGACCGGATCGGCGCCACCTTCGAGGGCCGCATCGGCGGCGTCACGCGGGCGGGCCTGTTCGTGAAGCTCGACGGAACCGGCGCCGACGGCTTCATCCCGGCGCGCACGATCGGCAACGACTATTTCGAGTATCGCGAGCACGAACACGCCATGGTTGGGCGCTCGTCGGGGGAAACCTACCGGCTGGGCGACCGCGTCACCGTGCGTCTGGTGGAGGCCATCCCTGTCGCCGGCGCCTTGCGGTTTGAATTGCTGTCGGAGGGGCGGCGTGAGACAACGCCGCAGAGGACGCAGGGGCAGATGCAACGGCGCGGGCGCGAGCGCCGCCCGGCCAGGCGGCGACGCTGAGAGGTGAGATGGGCTTGTCGGTCGATGAACGCAAAACGGACGCCCCGGAATTCAAACCGGACGTCCCGGAGCGCGATCTGCGCAGCGCGATGTCGCGCGGCTTTCTCTGCCGCTGCCCGGCCTGCGGGCGCGGCGCCCTGTTCCGCGCCTTCCTGAAAGTCGCGGACGATTGTCCGGTTTGCGGAGAAGATTTTTCGCACCAGCGCGCCGACGACGCGCCGGCCTATTTCGTCATCCTGATCGTCGGGCACATCATCGTGCCGCTGGTGCTGGCGGTCGAGATCGCGATGGCGCCGCCCTACTGGCTGCATCTCGTGATCTGGGTGCCGCTGACGCTCGCCCTCTCGCTGCTCCTGCTGCAGCCGATGAAAGGCGCGATCGTGGCCTGGCAATGGACGCATCGCATGCACGGATTCGACGGACAAGGCGAGGAAGACGCTGCCTTCGCCGTATCGCGCGCAGACCGGCGGGCATGAACGATTTCGCGCAGCTCCTGACGCGCGTCGAGCGCGACCAGTCGCACCCCAATACCCGCCCGCGCGATGCCGCCACGCTGATCCTGGTCGATCGCTCCGGCGCCGCCCCGAAAGTGCTGCTCGGCAAGCGCCACAGCCGGCACAAATTCATGCCCGGGAAATTCGTATTCCCCGGCGGCCGCGCCGAACCCGACGACCGGCGTATGCCGTTCGCCACCCCGCTGCAGCCGGCGGTGGAACGCGCGCTGATGCAGCGCATCGCCCGGCCGAGCGCGGTCAAGGCGCGCGCGCTCGCGCTGTCGGCGATCCGCGAGACTTTCGAGGAAACCGGGCTGCTGCTCGGCGCCAAGCGCGAGCCTGCTGCAACGCCGGAAGGGCCGTGGCGCGCCTTTGCCGAGGCCGGATTCTATCCCGATCTCGGATCGCTGCATTTCATCGCCCGCGCGATCACGCCGCCGCGCCGGCCGCGCCGCTTCGACACGCGCTTCTTTTCGGTCGATGCCAGCGCGGTCGCGCACCGGGTCGAAAACGTCGTGCATGCGGAGGCGGAACTGGTCGAGCTGATCTGGCTGCCGATCGCGGAAGCGCGCAGCCTCGACATGCCGACGGTCACCGGGGTGGTGCTGCAGGAACTGGAGAGCCGCGTCGCCGCCGGATTCGGCCACGACCTGCCGGTTCCGTTCTATCAGATGCACCACAAGCGCTTCCGGCGCGAATTGCTGTAATGGCCGCTGCTTTCCTTGACTTTCCCGGCGCGGCCGCTAGGTTCCGCCGCAAATCCCCTCAAGCCGTCAGTCCGAGGTTCCCATGGCGAAAGCCGTCACCATCAAGGTCAAGCTCGTGTCCAGCGCCGACACCGGCTTCTATTACGTGGCGAAGAAGAATTCGCGCACGATGACCGAAAAGCTGGTCAAGAAGAAATACGATCCGGTCGCCAAGAAGCACGTCGAATTCCGCGAATCCAAGATCAAGTAGGCACGATCGCGCGCATCGCAGTCGCGACAGGGGCGCCGCAAGGCGCCCTTTGCTTTTGCGCAACCGCACCGGGGCGCTGCGGGAAGGTGGCCGGCCGGAAGCGGTGTCATGAGGAGGCCACTCGCACCGCCCCCGGACCGGCCTAACCCCACGGACCCAGGAGATGCGGCGGACCTGAGCAAACCGCAGGGTTTTCCATGCGTGAGACCGGCTTGCCGCATTGTCACGGCCAGCAAGGGTGCTGTTCCGTCTCGCCTTCGAGGGTATCCCAATGCGGTCGGAAAGCAACGAAAGCGCCCCAAAACGGGGCGACAATCGCCGATAAACCTAAAATTTTAGGGTTTCCGCCGCATCCCGCCCGCGCGGTGCGGCGGTTCAGGCCGCGTCCGCGACCACCCGGTTGCGGCCCTCGCGCTTGGCCCGGTAGAGCGCGGTATCGGCACGCTTGAGCAGGGTCGCGACGCTGTCGGCCGGCCCCTCCAGCGCGGCGAGCCCGATCGAAATCGTGACCGGGACGGACTTGGCGGCGCGCGCGATCGCGAACGCCTCGGCGGCGATCCGGCGCCGCAGCCGCTCCGCCACCACCGCGGCGACCCCCATGTCGGTATCGGGCATCACCACGACGAATTCCTCGCCGCCGAAGCGTCCGGCGAGATCGATGCCGCGGATCGATTTGCGCACGCGCACGGCGAATTCGCGCAGCACGTCGTCGCCCGCGTCGTGACCGTAGCTGTCGTTGATCGACTTGAAATAGTCGATGTCCATGACCAGGAGCGACAGCGCCTTGCCGCGCGTGCCGGCCTGCTGCACCAGCGTGGCGAGATGGCTCTCGATATAGCGGCGGTTGTGCAGCCCGGTCAGCGCATCGGTGATCGCCGCCTCGATCGAAAGCTGGACATTGTCGCGCAGGCGCTCGGCATAGCGCTTCTTGCGAATCTGCGTGCGTGCGCGCGCCAGCAATTCGTTCCTGTCGATCGGGCGCAGCAGATAGTCGTTGATGCCGATTTCCAGGCCGCGCGCGAGCCGCGCATTGTCGTCCATCTCGGCGATCGCCAGGACCGGCGTGTTGCGCGTGCGCTCGAGCGAGCGCAGCTGGCTGCACAGCCGCAACCCGTCGAAATTCTGCAGCCCGAGCGAGACGATGATCAGCTCGTAATTGCCTTCCGCCGCGCGCAGCAATGCGGCATTGGGGTCGGATTCGATATCGGCCCGGTGTTCGGCGGCCAAGGTCGCAGCGATGCGCTCGGCCGACGACGCCCGGTCGTCGACGATCAGGATGCGGCCGTCGCGGCCCCTGTCCGCCACCGCCTGCTGCTCCGGACTTTCGATCCCGATCTCGCGCGAGGTGACCGCGCGCATGCGCAGCTCGTCGGTCATCATCTTCAGGCGCGTCAGCGAGCGCACGCGCGCGATCAGCGCGATGTCGGAGACCGGCTTGGTCAGGAAATCGTCGGCGCCGGCATCGAGCCCGGCGACCCGGTCGGAGGGCTGGTCGAGGGCGGTGACGATGACGATCGGGATGTGCTGGGTCGCCGGATTCGACTTGATGCGCCGGCAGACCTCGAAGCCGTCCATGTCGGGCATCATCACGTCGAGCAGCACGATGTCGCATTCGCTCTTGGCGCAGATCGCCAGCGCCTCGGCGCCGCAGGTCGCGGTGGTCACGTCGAAATATTCGGCCGACAGGCGTGCTTCCAGAAGCTTCACATTGGCGGGGACGTCGTCGACGACAAGGACGCGGGCGGTCATCTGGGGTCCCTACGCATGTCCGAGGAAATGGCGGATGGTCTCGATGAACTTGGCGACCGAAATCGGCTTGGAAAGATAGGCCTCGCAGCCGCCCTCGCGGATGCGCTCCTCGTCGCCCTTCATGGCGAAGGCGGTCACCGCGATCACCGGGATCGTGCGCAGCTCGGCATCGTCCTTCAGCCAGCGGGTGACTTCGAGCCCCGACACCTCGGGAAGCTGGATGTCCATGAGGATGAGATCGGGCCGGTGCTGGCGCGCGAGATCCATCGCCTCGATCCCGTTGCGGGTGCCGACGGTCTCGTAGCCATGCGCCTCGAGCAGGTCGTGGAAGAGCTTCATATTGAGCTCGTTGTCTTCCACGATCAGGACTTTCTTGGCCATCCCCGCCCCTCCTGGGCCGCGCTGCCCTGTCGCATTCAACGGTTGATGGAGCTGGTGTCCACGTCGCCAAGGCGCGCGCGCTCGGGCATGATGGCTTTCAGGCTAGTTCCGAATTGTTACGGAAAGGCAAACGGAAAGGTATGGTAAACAGATCGCGCGCCGCCAATCGTGACCATTTCGAGGCGATTGCCGTGCAGGCGCTCGGCTTCATCGCCGCCGATCCCGAGCGGCTCGGCCGATTCCTCGCGCAGACCGGGATCGGGCCGCACATGATCCGCGACGCGGCGCGGGACCCCTCCTTCCTGGCCGGCGTGCTCGACCACCTGGCCGGCGAGGAGACGCTGCTGCTTTCCTTCGCCGCCGATGCCGGGCTGAAGCCGGAACAGGTCGCGCAGGCGCATGCGGCGCTGAGCGGAGAGCGCTTCGAGCGGAGCTGAGCCGTGACGCTGGCCTTCTGCCGCGACTGCCTGAAGGATGCGGAGCCCGCGGGAGCGCGCTGCAAGACCTGCGGCTCGCCGCGATTGCTGCGCCATGCCGAGCTCGACGCGCTGGCGATCGCGCATGTGGATTGCGACGCCTTCTACGCCACCATCGAGAAGCGCGACGATCCTTCGCTCGCCGACAAGCCGCTGATCGTCGGCGGCGGCACGCGCGGGGTGGTCACCACCGCCTGCTATATCGCGCGCACCTTCGGCGTGCATTCGGCGATGCCGATGTTCAAGGCGCGAAAGCTCTGCCCGCAGGCCACGATCCTGCCGCCGGACATGGCGAAATACGCCGCCGTCGGCCGCGAGGTGCGCACGCTGATGCGCGAGCTTACCCCGCTGGTCGAACCGGTCTCCATCGACGAGGCGTTTCTCGATCTGTCGGGCACGCAGCGCCTGCACGGCATGCCGGCGGCGAAATCGCTCGCGCGCTTTGCGGCGCAGGTGGAGCGCGAGATCGGCATCACGGTTTCGGTCGGATTGTCGTGCAACAAATTCCTCGCCAAGATCGCCTCCGACCTCGACAAGCCGCGCGGCTTCGCGGTGCTCGGCCAGGCCGAGGCCGCGGAATTTCTCGCGAGCAAGCCGGTGTCCTTCATTTTCGGCGTCGGCAAGGTGGCGCAGGCGCGCTTCGCGCAGGACGGCTTCCGCCTCATCGCCGACCTGCAGCGCGCCCCGGAAACCGAGCTGATCCGCCGCTACGGCGGCGAAGGCCAGCGGCTGGCGCGGCTGGCGCGCGGGATCGACACGCGCAAGGTCGTCGCCGACCGCGAGACCAAGAGCATTTCGGCGGAAACCACCTTCAACCGCGATCTCGTCGCGCTGCGTCCGCTGGAACAGCGGCTGTGGTCTTTGTCGGAAAAAGTCTCGCGGCGGCTGAAAGCCGCCGGTCTCGGCGGCAACACGGTGACGCTGAAGCTGAAATCCGCCGACTTCAAGATCAGGACGCGGGCGCGGGCGCTGTCGGATCCGACGCAGCTCGCGGAGCGGATTTTCGCCAGCGGGCGCGAATTGCTGCGCAAGGAAGCCGACGGCACCGCCTACCGGCTGATCGGCATCGGCGTGAGCGCGCTTTCGCCCTATGGGCAGGCCGATGCCGCCGACCTGCTCGACCGCAGCGCGACGCGCAAGGCCGCCGCCGAGCGCGCGGTCGATCGCGTGCGCACGCGGTTCGGCAAGGCGGCGGTGGTGAAGGGCCTGGTATTCGAGAGCGACGAGGAGCGCTGAAGGCGCGTCAGCGGCACGGCTTCTGCGGCCGCATTTCGAGCGAGGTCATCTCGCCGCGCACGGTGAAATCGTTGTAGTCGAGCAGCAGCTGGCGGGAAATGCCGTTCTCGTACAATTCGAAGCTGATCGCATAGACCGGCGTGGATTCCCCGCCCGCCTTGCCGCGGTCGAAATAGCTGATGCGCACCGGCCAGCGGCGCAGATTCGCCATCGCTGCGTCGGCGCCGGCGGCGTCCGCCGGCTTGCTCGTGCCCGGCTCGATGGTCCGGCCGATCACGGTCAGCGTCTCGTAGACCTTCTCGCCGGTTTCCGAGCCGTCATAGACCGGGATTTCCAGGACCTTCTTGCCGGCTTGCGCCGCCTCGACGATCAGCCGCATGTGCTGCGTCGGAAAGGCGATGACGGATTTGATCTCGAAGGATTTGCGCGCCGGCTTGGTCAGCGCCACCTTGAGCCCCTCGCCTTGCCGCTCGGCCATCCCGTCCACGGCATCGGTCGTGCGCTGGTTCATCAGGCTCTGCGAGTTGAAGCGGAACGACTTGGCCTCGCCGTCCTCCCAGGTGGTCGCGCGCAGGTCGCTGAGCGCGGCGTCCCCTTCCCCGGAATCGAGCTCGGAAACCTGCCGGAATTGCAGCGCATAGCCTTCGCAGACATTGCCGCCGAAGTCGTACAGGATACGGCCGCGGATGGAGCGGATCGGACGCTTGCCGCGCGCCTCGGCGAGCTTGAGGTCGTAGACCGCGCGATGCGAGGCCAGCGTCACCTCGCCGGCGGCGTTCGCCGGCGGCGAGGGGATCGCACCCAGCGCCGCGATGCCGGCGGCAAGGCCGATCAGCGTGGCCGTCTTCATCCCGAATCCGCTCCGTTCCAGGCCGCGCACCTTAGGCATGCGGCCAATTGGCCGCAACCTTGGCAGACTGCGCCGGCTTGCATTCGCCTCTGTCATCGGGCGAATAGGGAGCCGGGCTTGGGCGCAGATTGTGCTCGCAGCGTGGCACCGGAGGGCAATTCATGGCGGGCGAGGTGGAACGAAGGCTGGCGAGCCTGGGCATCGCATTGCCCATTCCCGCCGCACCGGTCGCCAATTACATCCCGTTCGTGCGCAGCGGCGCCCTGCTCGTGGTTTCCGGCCAGCTTTGTTTCGACCATGACGGAAAGCTGCTGGCCCGGGGCAAGCTCGGCCAGGAGGTCTCGCCGGAAGCCGGACAGCGTGCCGCGCGGGCCTGCGCGATCAATGTGCTGGCGCAGGTGAAGGCGGCGACCGGCGACCTCGACAAGGTCGTGCGCGTCGTGCGCCTCGGCGGCTTCATCAGTTCCGTTCCCTCCTTCCTGGACGGTCCCAAGGTGATGAACGGCGCGTCCGACCTCATGGTCGAGGTGTTCGGCGACAAGGGCCGGCACGCGCGCTCGACCATCGGCGTGTCGGTGCTGCCGGCCGATGCCGCCGTCGAGGTCGAAGGCATGTTCGAGGTCGCCTGACGCTCCATGCCCGGACTCGACTGGCTGACCGCCCGCCCGGTGGCGCATCGCGGGCTGCATGACGCCAAGAACGGCGCGATCGAGAACACGGCCTCGGCCTTCGCCGCCGCCATTGCCGGCAATTATGCGATCGAATGCGATGTGCAGATTTCCGCCGACGGCGAGGCGATGGTGCACCATGACGACGCCCTCGGCCGGCTGACCGAGGGCAGCGGCGCGTTGCGCGACATGAGCGCGGCGGCCTTGCGGCAGGTGCCGTTCCGCGCCACCTCCGACCGCATGGCGACGCTCGGCGAATTATGCGACCTGGTCGCGGGCCGGGTGCCGCTGGTGATCGAGCTGAAGAGCCGGTTCGACGGCGACACCCGCCTGCCCGAGCGGACCGCCGCGGTGCTGCAGCACTATTCCGGCCCGGTCGCGGCGATGTCCTTCGACCCGCATCTGGTGGCGGCGTTGCGCGCCGTCGCTCCCGGCCTGCCGCGCGGGATCGTCGCCGAACGGCATTACAGCCACCCGGAATGGGCCGCGCTCGGCGCGTCGCAGAAGCGGCAGCTCGCGCATCTCTTGCACATGCACCGCACCTGGCCGCATTTCGTGGCCTATGCGGTGCGCGACCTGCCGAGCTTCGCCCCGCTGGCGGCGCGTTTCCTGCTCGGCCTGCCGCTGCTCACCTGGACGGTGCGCAGCGAAGCCGAGCGCAAATGTGCCCGGCGCTGGGCCAGCCAGATGATCTTCGAAGGGTTCCGGCCGTAATTTCGCGTTACAAGGGACGCCGAAACGCACGTACCCAAGATCGCATTCCTTGATCGCATCCGTGACCGCACCCGAGACTGCCTTCCAGATTCGCGTCCTGCCCGCGATCGGCGACATCGCGGCCGCCCGCTGGGATGCCTGTGCCAATCCTCTACAAGATTCTCCTAAACCGAAATCTGAACCGGCTGAGAAACCGCAAGAAGGCACGCCATTCACACGAGGATATCCATTCAACCCATTTGTTTCACATGGATTTCTTTCGGCACTGGAAGAGTCGCAATCGGCTGTGCCGCGCACCGGCTGGGCCGCCCAGCACCTGATCCTCGAAGCCGAAAACGGCGATCCGCTCGGGGCCGTGCCCTGCTATCTGAAATCGCACTCGCAGGGCGAATATGTCTTCGACCACGGCTGGGCGGATGCCTACGAGCGCGCCGGAGGCCGGTATTATCCGAAATTGCAGGTCTCGGTGCCGTTCACGCCGGCGACGGGCCCGCGCCTGCTGGTGCCGCCCGGGCCGGATGCCACCCTGCGCAAGGCCGCGCTGGCGCAAGGCCTGCGTGCGCTCTGCGAGAAGCGGGGCGCCTCCTCCGTGCACGCCACCTTCCTGTTCGAGGAGGATTGCCGGGTTCTGCGCGGCCAGGATTTCCTGGAGCGCACCGACCGGCAATTCCACTGGGAGAATGCCGGCTATGCCGGCTTCGAAGATTTCCTGTCGGCTTTGGCCTCGCGCAAGCGCAAGCTGATCCGCCGCGAGCGCCGCGACGCCTTGGCCGAGGGCATCGGCATCCACCACCTCACCGGCTCCGACCTGACCGAGGAAATCTGGGACGCATTCTTCCGCTTCTACATGGACACCGGCTCGCGCAAATGGGGCCGCCCGTATCTGACGCGCGCCTTCTATTCCCTCGTCGGCGCGGCGATGGCCGACCGCATTCTGCTGGTCATGGCCAGGCGCGCGGGACGCTGGATCGCGGGCGCGATCAATTTCATCGGCGGCGACACGCTGTACGGGCGGCATTGGGGCGCCATCGAGGAGCATCCCTTCCTGCATTTCGAGCTCTGCTACTACCAGGCCATCGACTATGCGATCGCGCACAAGCTCGCGCGCGTGGAGGCCGGCGCGCAGGGCGAGCACAAGCTCGCGCGCGGCTATGTGCCGGTCACCACCCATTCGGCGCATTATCTCGCCGATCCCGGCCTGCGCCGCGCGGTCGCCGATTATCTCGTCCGCGAGCGGCGTCACGTCGCCGCCGAAAAGGCCGAACTTGCCGCCTTCGCCCCTTTCCGCAAGACTGCGGGCGAGCGCTGATTCACGAGGGGAAGCGCATGCCCGCCTACGATCCCGGCAATATCTTCGCGAAAATCCTGCGGGGAGAATTGCCCTGCCACAAGGTCTACGAGGACGACCGCGCGCTCGCCTTTCTCGACATCATGCCGCGGGCCCCCGGGCACACGCTGGTCCTGCCCAAGAAAGCCGCGCGCAACCTGCTCGACATCGATCCCGACGACCTCGCGCATGTGCACAAGGCAGCGCAGAAGGTCGCCAAGGCCGCGATGACGGCGTTCGACGCCGACGGCATCACCATCCAGCAATTCAACGAAAGCGCCGGCGGACAGGTGGTGTTCCACCTGCATGTGCATGTCATCCCGCGCAAGGACGGCGTCGCCATGAAGCCGCCGGCAAGCGAGAAGGAGAAGCCGGAAACTCTCGCCGCGCATGCGCAGAAGCTTGCCGCCGCGCTGAAGGGAGCCTGAGCCTCACCCCGGGACGAAGGCGAGCGCACCGGCGATCAGCGCGAGTTCGCCCGCCACCACGCCGGCAAAGACCGAGCGGCGGATCAGCAGGAAGCTGGCGAACCCGGCGACCGTGGCTCCGAGCCGCACCGCCAGCGGTACCGCGGCCAGCGCCCCCGGCGGCAGGAAGATGAGCTGCGCCACGACGCCGGCCAGGATCGCGGTCGCCACCGCCCTCACCCAGACCAGCACTTCCGAGCCCTCGTCGAGTCCGCGCGAGAACACGACGCCGAGCCAGCGCCAGATTTCGTTCGGCAGGAATCCGACCAGGATCAAGGCGAGATAGGGATTGAGATCGGACAAAGTCGCGGTCATGGCGCGGTTCGCCGGAATCGATGCACGGCATAGGCGACGCTGCCGGCGATCAGCCCCGCGAACAGCAGGTCGAGCTGGATTTTCGCCACGGCAAAAAGCGGCGCCAGGATCAGCCCGAGCACCAGCGCGACACGGTCGACCAGCAGCTTGCTGTTGTTGGCGGTCGAGACCAGGAACGACATCGGCGTGACGAACAGGACCGCCGCCGCCAGCGTCGGCGGCAGGCGGGCGGCCAGGCCGTAGCCGATCAGCGTCGCGGTCGTCGCCGAAATCAGCAGGCCGATCCCCAGCCCGTTGCAGAACGCGATGCGATGCTCGCGCGCGATTTCCGGCGTGAGACGGAACGACTCGATCCACATGCTGACCGCGGTCAGATGCGCCGGCAGCAGCAATGCGTAGCTGCGCGTGGTCGGAGCCTTGATGCGCGGCAAGAGCGCCACCACCATCGGCAGCAGCCGGATGCCCGAAAGCGCCACCGCGACCGCGGCCTGCACCAGCGTCGAACCGGTTCCCAGCGTCGAGATCAGGATCACCTGCGCGGGTCCGGCCCAGATCAGCAAAGTCGAGCACGTCACCCAGCCCAAACTGAAGCCGAGATCGTGGGCGAGCGCGCCGATCCCGATATAGGTGGCAAACAGCACATAGGCGAAGACGGAGAACGCCGCGGCCCGCAGGCCGCCGGCAAAGGCGTGCCACGGTCCCGGAAAGCTGCGCTGCGGCGGCTGCATCGGCGCACCATGCGGCGGGCACACGCCCAAGGCAATGCGGGCGGACGGCATGGACACCGTGCGGCCGGCCGGCGCGCTCAATCCTCGCCGCGCACCTCCCTCATCGCGGCCGCGACGCGCGCCGGTATTCGCCGGCTACGGTGCCGTTATGGCCGCAGCTTTTTCCGGCCAAAGGCTTGTCGGGGTCCTCGAAGACCACGAGGCGGCCTGCGCGGCGCTGCAGATAGACCACGAGGGTTTCTTCGTCGCTCTCGCCCTGCACCGTCGCCACCCCCTCGCGCACGGAAATCAAGCTGCCCCAGATATCGCAGGTCCAGCGCGCCTTCGCATCGGCGCTGGAGCCGGACAATTCGTAGCCGCCAAGCGGCGTGCGGCGCACCAGCATGCGGCCCTGCGCATTGCGATAGCGGCCGACAAAGGCTTCGCGCGCGTCCTTGACGGCGGCGGAAGGCTCGAGCGCCAGCGCCGAACGCCTGTTTTCCATCTCGCGCGCCAGGCAGGCCGCATCGCCGCCGCAGGAATCGCGCCGGGCCATGAATTCGACCTGCTCCTCGCCCAGCGGCTCCGCCAGATCCGGATCGTCGCGCAGCGCGCGATAGGCGCGCGCGATTTCGCGGTCGAGCCGCGCCAGGCGGCCATTGCCGCAGATCGCCTTCTCGCTCGGCGTCGCGGCCTTGCGGCAATCGAAGGACGGCCGCTCCGCCGCCGCCGCATTTGCGTTCCAGAGCGCCAGTCCCACCAAGGCCGCAAGCCGGGTCCGCATCGGCAGCCGCTCCTCGCTCGGTCATCAGGTCTGACGATACGCGCTTGCGGTTCAAAGCGGACCGGTCCGCGCGTCCGCCTGCCAGCGAAAAGCCCCGGCGCCGAGGCCCCGGGGCTTTCGATGACGATCGCTCGACCCAATCAGGCCTTGACCAGCGGCACTTTCGGCACCGAGCCGCGCTGGCCGCCGGAATCGCCGCCGCCTTTCGGCTTCGGCAGTTTCGGCCGCGGCGCGCGGCGCTTGGCCTTGGCGCGCGGCTTGGGCGGGATTTTCTCCGGTTTCGGCGTCACCGGGCCGTCGAGATATTCGAAGCCCAGCGTGTCGCGGCCGTTCTCGTCGGTCACCACCACCACGCGCACATGCCCGCCGCTCTTGAGCTTGCCGAACAGCACCTCGTCGGCGAGCGGCTTCTTGATGTGCTCCTGGATCACGCGCGCCATCGGACGGGCGCCCATCAGTTCGTCATAGCCGTGCCCGATCAGCCAGGCGGTGGCACCTTCCGACAACTCGATGGTCACGTCGCGGTCGGCGAGCTGGGCCTCGAGCTGCAGCACGAACTTCTCGACCACCTTGGCGATGATCTCGCGCGGCAGATGACCGAAGGTGATGACCGCGTCGAGGCGGTTGCGGAATTCCGGCGTGAACAGGCGGTTGATCGCCTCCACATCGTCCCCTTCCCGCTTGTTGCGGGTGAAGCCGAAGGCCGCCTTGGCGAGATCGGACGCGCCGGCATTGGTCGTCATGATCAGGATGACGTTGCGGAAATCGACCTGCTTGCCGTTGTGGTCGGTCAGCTTGCCGTGATCCATGATCTGCAGCAGCACGTTGAACAGGTCGGGATGCGCCTTCTCGATCTCGTCGAGCAGCAGCACGCAATGCGGATGCTGGTCGACGCCGTCGGTGAGCAACCCGCCCTGGTCGAAGCCGACATAGCCCGGGGGCGCGCCGATCAGGCGCGAGACCGTGTGCCGCTCCATGTATTCCGACATGTCGAAGCGGATCAGCTCGACGCCGAGCGAGGACGCGAGCTGCTTGGCGACTTCCGTCTTGCCGACGCCGGTCGGCCCCGAGAACAGATAGCAGCCGATCGGCTTTTCCGGCTCGCGAAGCCCCGCGCGCGCGAGCTTGATCGCCGAGGAGAGCGCCTCGATCGGGCGGTCCTGGCCGTAGACCGACTGTTTCAGCGTCGTTTCCAGATGCTGCAGCACCTCGGCATCGTCCTTCGACACGGTCTTCGGCGGGATGCGCGCCATCGTGGAAATCGTGGTCTCGATCTCCCTGGTGCCGATGGTCTTCTTGCGCTTGCCTTCCGGCAGCAGCATCTGCGCGGCGCCCGACTCGTCGATCACGTCGATCGCCTTGTCCGGCAGCTTGCGGTCGTGGATGTAGCGCGCCGACAATTCCACCGCCGCCTTGATCGCGTCGTTGGTGTATTTCAGCTTGTGGTAGTCCTCGAAATAGGGCTTCAGGCCCTTCATGATCTCGATCGCGTCCGGGATCGAGGGCTCGTTCACGTCGATCTTCTGGAAGCGGCGCACCAGCGCGCGGTCCTTCTCAAAATACTGGCGGTATTCCTTGTAGGTGGTCGAGCCGATGCAGCGCACCGTGCCGGAGGCAAGCGCGGGCTTCAGCAGGTTGGAGGCGTCCATCGCCCCGCCCGAGGTCGCGCCCGCCCCGATCACGGTGTGGATTTCGTCGATGAACATGATCGCGCCGGGATAGGCTTCGATCTCCTTGATCACCTGCTTCAGGCGCTCCTCGAAATCGCCGCGGTAGCGCGTGCCGGCGAGCAGCGTGCCCATGTCGAGGGCGAACACGGTGGCGTTCTTGAGGACGTCCGGGACCTCGCCGTGAATGATGCGGCGCGCCAGGCCTTCGGCGATCGCGGTCTTGCCGACGCCGGGGTCGCCGACGAAGAGCGGGTTGTTCTTCTGGCGGCGGCACAGCACCTGGATGGTACGGCTGATTTCGGAATCGCGGCCGATCAGCGGATCGATCTTGCCTTCCTTCGCCTTCTTGTTGAGGTTGATGCAATAGGCGTCGAGCGCGTCGCCCTTCTTCTTCTGCTCCTCGCCGGTCTTGGTGTCGGTGTCCTCGTCGACGCCGCGCACGGGACGCGATTCCGACATGCCCGGCCGCTTGGCGATGCCGTGGCTGATGTAGTTGACCGCGTCGTAGCGGGTCATGTCCTGCTCCTGCAGGA
>JBFWWQ010000001.1:0-45992 GCA_050246095.1 Pseudorhodoplanes sp. | reverse complement strand
GCGGGTCGACGATGGTCATGGCGGCGTTGCCCGCGATCACGCCCAGCAGCGATTCGCTGCTGCTCTTGTAGGGGATGGCGACGCCCCTGGCGCCGGACTTCATCTTGAACAATTCGGAGGGCAGCGAGAAAGCCGGCGACGAGCTCGCGTAATACGCCTTTTCCGGATTCTGCGTTGTCCAGGCCACGAGCTCCTTGGCGGTCCTGGCCGGATGATTCGCGCTCACCACCAGGAACAGCGGAAAGTCCCCGATCATGGTGACCGGGGTGAAGCTGCGCAGCGTGTCGTAGCCGGTCTTGTAGATGAGCGGACCGATCGCCATGGCCCCGCTCGCGCCGACCAGCAGCGTGTAGCCGTCCGCCGGCTCGCGCGCGACCGCCTCCGCCGCAACGCGCCCGCCGGCGCCCGCCTTGTTCTCCACCACCACCGTCCAGCCGCGCTCTTGCAGCTTGTTCTGGATCAGGCGGGCGAAAATATCGTTGCCGCCGCCGGCGGCGAAGCCCACCACCATGCGGATCGGCTTGTTCGGGAACGAGGCGGCAAAATCGTTCTGCGCGGAGGCTCCTGGCGACCCGGCCGCCAGCAGGATGGCGGCAAACGCGGCAAGGCGCGCGGCGGCGAGGAACGCGGTCATGGTGTCCTCCCGTGGATCGTGGCGGGCGGTCGTGCCGCCCTAGCAACATGGCGAGCATAGCCGCTTGGTTGCGTTTCGGAAGACGAATTCGTGGAACCGCCGCGCGCCCCCGCCCTATTGCATGGGCAGCCCGGTATAGTTCTCCGCCAGCGAGGTGGAGGCGGCGACGGAACCGGTAACGTAGTCGAGTTCCGCGATCTGGCGGCGCAGGTCGAAATCGTCCTCGAAATTGTAACGGTGCAGCATCTGCGTCATCCACCACGAGAAGCGCTGCCCTTTCCACACCCGCCGCAGACACGTGTCCGAATAGGATTCGATCAGGTCGCTGCGGCGCTTTCCGTAGAACGCCTCCAGCGCGCGCGCCATGACACGCACATCCGCCATCGCCAGATTCATGCCCTTGGCGCCGGTGGGCGGCACGATATGCGCGGCATCGCCGGCGAGCAGCAGCCGGCCGGAGCGCATCGGCTCGGCGACATAGCTGCGCATCGGCGTGACGCCCTTCTGCAGGATCTTGCCCTCAGCGAGCTTGCGCGTGCCGCCGAGCCGCAGATGCAGTTGCTCCCAGATGCGCGCATCCGACCACTTGTCGATATTCTCGTCGGGCGCACACTGGATGTAGAGACGCGACAAATTCGGTCCGCGCATCGAATAGAGCGCAAAGCCGTTCGGATGGAAGGCGTAGATCAGCTCCCTCTCCGGCGGCGGCGATTCCGAGAGGATGCCGAGCCAGCCGAAAGGATAGACTCGGTCATAGCCGATCAGCGTTCCCGCCGGAAAACTCGGCCGGCAGACGCCGTGGAAGCCGTCGCAGCCGGCGATGAAATCGCACTCGATCTGCTTGTCCTGCCCGCCATGCCGGAACCGGATGGTTGGATGATCGGTCGCAAAGTCATGGACGCTCGTGTCCTCGACTGCGAAATAGATTTCCCCGGCATCCGTCAAGCGACGTGCGATCAGGTCGGTGACCACTTCCTTCTGGTCGTAGACCATGACGTGCTTGTTGATGAGCTTCTTGAAATCGATCGGGTGCAGGCTGCCGCCGAAGGCGACATTGATCCCGTCATGGATCATGCCTTCGCGCTGCATCCGGCCGCCGACGCCGGTTTCCTTCAGCAATTCGGAAACCCAGTGCTCCATCAGGCCCGCCCGCACGCGCGCCTCGCAATAGGCGCGGCTGCGGTTCTCGATCACGATGGATTCGATCCCTGCCAGATGCAGGAGATGCGAGAGCATCAGGCCCGCGGGGCCCGCGCCGACAATGCCGACCTGGGTGCGCATGTATTCTCCCTGCTTTCCCTTCTTTTACGGAAGGCTAGCCAAGCCTTGAAGCAGGAAAAAGCGATGCCGGAGGGATTGAGTAGCACATTTCCGTTCTGTGCGATTGTCCGGCGCCGCTATGCGATGCCTGCGAGCGCGCCTTCGAGGTCTGCGATCAGATCCCTGGGATCCTCGATTCCCACGGAGAGCCGCACCAGCCCGTCATTGATGCCCAGCGCATCCCTGACCTCCTCCGGCACCGAGCCATGCGTCATCAGGCCCGGATGCTCGATCAGGCTCTCGACCCCGCCCAGGCTTTCGGCCAGCGCGAACAATGCGCAGCGCTCCAGGAACGTCTTCGCGCCGGCCAGGTCGGCGCGCAATTCGACCGAGATCATGCCGCCGAAGGCCCGCATCTGCGCGCGCGCCAGCGCATGCTGCGGATGGCTCGGCAAGCCGGGATAGAGCACGCGCTTGACCTTGGGATGGCGCTCCAGCCAGCCCGCGATCTGCAGCGCCGATGCGGAGTGCCGCTCCATGCGCAAGGCCAGCGTCTTCAGGCCGCGCAAGGCGAGGAAGGAATCGAACGGCCCCTGCACCGCGCCGACGGCGTTCTGCAGGAAGCCCAGCCGCTCGCGCAGTTCCGCGTTCTCGCCGACCACGACGCAGCCGCCGACCATGTCGGAATGCCCGTTCAGGTATTTGGTGGTCGAATGCATGACCATATCAAAGCCGAATTCCAGCGGCCGCTGCACATAGGGGCTGGCGAAGGTGTTGTCGGCGACGGTCAGGATGCCGCGCTTGCGGCCGATCTCGGCGACGCGCCGCAGGTCGATCAGCTTGAGCAGCGGATTGGTCGGCGTCTCGATCCAGATCAGGCGGGTGTCGGGGCGGATCGCCGCTTCCAGCGCGCCGGCATCGGTCAGATCGACATAGGTGGTCTCGATGCCGGCGGAGCGCTTGCGCACGCGCGCCAGCAGGCGCCGCGTGCCGCCGTAAAGGTCGTCCGCCGCAACCACATGCGCGCCATGCTCCAGGCTGTCGAGAATGGTCGCGATCGCCGACAGGCCGGAAGCGAAGGCGAAGCCGGCGCTGCCGCCCTCGAGGTCGGCGATGCAGCGCTCGAAGGCCATGCGCGTCGGATTCTGCGTGCGCGCATATTCGTAGCCCTTATGCACGCCCGGGCTTTGCTGCACATAGGTAGAGGTGGCGTAGATCGGCATCATCACCGCGCCGGTCGTGGGGTCCGGCGACTGGCCTGCATGCACGCAGCGCGTGGCGAATTCCGGCTGATTGGGTCTGGTCACTGCAACGCAATCCTGAAGTGATTGACGAGATCGATGCGGGTCACGAGGCCGAGGAAAGTCTCGCCATCCATGACGATGGCGACATAGTCCTTCTTGAACAGGGCGACGAGCTCGACGATCGGCGCATCCGCCGAAATCGTCTCCAGGCGCGCGGTCATCACGTCCTTGACCGGGCGCGCGAAAGCGGCGGTCACGCTGTCCGCCGGCTGCAGCATGGCGGCGAGCAAATCGCTTTCGTCGATCAGGCCGACGATACGCTCGCCCTCGACCACCGGAAGCTGCGAGACGTCGGCGGTGCGCATGCGCGCAAACACCGTGCGCAGATTGTCCGAGGGCCGCACCGCGACGGCGCCGCCTTCGGTATGGCGGTTGATGACGAGGTCGCGCACGGTGCCGGAGCGCTTGCGGTCGATCCACCCCTCCTGCGCGAGAAAGGCGTCGTTGAACACCTTGGAGAGATATTTCGCGCCGCTGTCGCAGACCAGGCTGACGACGCGCTTGGGTTCGCTCTGCGCCCGGCAATAGCGCAACGCCGCCGACAGCAAGGTGCCGGACGAGGAGCCCGCGAAGATGCCCTCCTTGCGCAGCAATTCGCGCGCGGCCGCGAAACTGTCCGGATCGGACACGGTATAGGCGTCGCCGACCAACGACAGATCGCAATTCGGCGGCACGAAATCCTCGCCGATCCCCTCCACCGTCCAGCTTCCCGCCTCGATCATCCGCCCGGTCTTCACCAGCGGCGCCAGCACCGAGCCCGCCGGATCGGCGAGCACCATTGCCGTCTTCGGCGAGGCCCGCCGCATGAAGCGGCCGATCCCGGTCAGCGTGCCGCCGGAGCCGACGCCGACCACGATTGCGTCCACGTCGTTGTTCATCTGCCGCAGCAATTCCGGCGCAGTGGAATTTTCGTGCGCCAGCGGGTTGGCCGGGTTCTCGAACTGGTTGATGTAGATCGCGCCCGGCGTGCGCTGCGTGATGGCGGCGGCGAGATCCTGATAATAATCGGGATCGCCCTTGCCGACATCCGAGCGCGTGAGGACGACTTCCGCGCCCATCGCGCGCGCATGCAGCACCTTCTCGCGCGACATCTTGTCCGGCACGACGAGGATCGTGCGGTAGCCCTTGCGCGCGCCGACAAAGGCAAGGCCGAGCCCGGTATTGCCGGCGGTGGCCTCGACGATTGTGCCGCCCGCCCGCAACCGCCCGTCGCGCTCGGCCGCCTCGATCATGGCCCGCGCCGGCCGGTCCTTGATCGAGCCGGACGGATTGGCGCTTTCCAGTTTCAGGAACAGCTGGCACGGGCCGGTATCGATGCGCGTCACCGCAACCAGCGGCGTCTCCCCGATGAGATCGAGAACGGTTTTCGTCGGCACGCTCACCTCACGCCTTGATGAAATCGACCAGCGCCCGCGTCACCGCGTCCGGCTGTTCGAGCGTCGAGAGATGCCCGCAATCGGCGATCGTCTGCAGGCGGCTCCCCGCAATGAGGCCGGCCATCTCCTCGGCGAGCGACGGCGGCGTCAGTTCGTCGCCGTCCCCCACCAGGATCAGGGTCGGACAGCGATAGCCCGGCAGGTGCGGCCTGGCATCGGGCCGCGTCATGATCGCGGTGAGCTGGCGCACGAAGGCGCCGGGCCCGGTCACGGCGGCCATGTCGAGCACGATCTTCTTCAGCGCGGCATCGGAGCGCCGGTTCTTGTGCACGAAGGCCGGATGCAGCACTTCCAGCACTTCGTCGAAGCGGCCGGTTTGCGCCAATCCGATCTGCGTCTTGCGCCGTTCGGTCTGCTCGGGAGTGTCCGCGCGCGCGCCGGTATCGAGCA
The DNA here is from genome assembly GCA_050246095.1 of Pseudorhodoplanes sp. Taxonomy (GTDB): domain Bacteria; phylum Pseudomonadota; class Alphaproteobacteria; order Rhizobiales; family Xanthobacteraceae; genus Pseudorhodoplanes. The sequence continues at coordinate 40,968 of JBFWWQ010000001.1, read as the reverse complement.
GCGCGAGCTTGACCACCCGCTCCGGGGCCGCACGCATGAGCGCATGCGCGATATAGCCGCCCATCGAGAGCCCGACGAGCGTGAACCGCTCCGGCGCCAGCGCCAATAGCCGCCGCACGATGCCGTCCATGCTGTCGTCGCGGCGGTGGTCGGCGACCGTCACCGGTCCCAGCGCCCACAGAGGCGGCATCTGCTCGGCATAGAGGCGCGGCGTGCAGAGCAGCCCCGGAACCAGTACGATCGGCAAACCCTCGGTCATGCTCCCGCCCCTCGAATCGCGAAAAGTTAAGGGATTTATTTAGCTTGCTGCGCCGCAACAGGATTGACTTTCACGCATTCGCCCCTATGTTTCGCGGCAACGGCCCGACGCTCAAGGATTCGAGGCCGCTTTCTCCGCGCAGCACAGTTCGTTGTCTGATCAACCGGCGCGGCGGATCGCCCGGGCGGTCACGCATAGAGGTTTTATGGCTTTTTCTCAATTAGGCCTGTCCGAGAAAGTACAGGCTGCGGTCGCGGGAGCGGGCTACACCCAGCCGACCCCGATCCAGGAGCAGGCGATCCCGCACGTCCTCGCCCGCCGCGACGTCCTCGGCATCGCACAGACCGGCACCGGTAAGACCGCCGCCTTCGTGCTGCCGATGCTGACCATGCTGGAACAGGGACGCGCGCGGGCGCGCATGCCGCGCACGCTGATCCTGGAACCGACGCGCGAACTCGCGGCGCAGGTCGAGGAAAGCTTTTCCAAATACGGCGCCAAGCACAAGCTCAACGTCGCGCTGCTGATCGGCGGCGTTTCCTTCGACGACCAGGACGCCAAGCTGACGCGCGGCGTCGACGTGCTGATCGCCACGCCGGGCCGGCTGCTGGATCATTTCGAGCGCGGACGCCTGCTGCTGACCGGCGTCGAATTGCTGGTGATCGACGAAGCCGACCGCATGCTCGACATGGGATTCATCCCCGACATCGAGCGCATCGGCAAGCTGGTGCCGTTCACCCGGCAGACCCTGTTCTTCACCGCCACCATGCCGTCGGAAATCCGGCGCATCGCCGATACCTTCCTGCACAATCCGATGCGCGTCGAGGTATCGAAACCCGCCACCACCGCAGCGACCGTCGCCCAATCCCTGGTCAAGACCGGCCGCGAACCGCACGACAAGCGCGACACCCTGCGCAGCCTGATCCGCTCGGCGGAAGGGCTGAAGAACGCGATCGTGTTCTGCAACCGCAAGCGCGAAGTCGCGGTCCTGCATCGCTCGCTGGTCAAGCACGGCTTCAACGCCGTCGCGCTGCACGGCGACATGGACCAGCCGGCGCGCATGGCCGCGCTCGACCAGTTCCGCCGCGGCGAAGCCACCATCCTCGTCGCCTCCGACGTCGCCGCCCGCGGCCTGGACATCCCGGATGTCAGCCACGTGTTCAATTTCGACGTTCCGCATCATCCCGACGATTACGTGCATCGCGTGGGCCGCACCGGCCGCGCCGGACGTTCCGGGGCCGCGTTCACGATCGTGGCGCCGTCGGACCAGAAATCGGTCGCGGCGATCGAAAAGCTGACCGGCCAGACCATCCCCTGGGCCGATTCCCCCGCCCGTCCGCCGCGCGGCGAGGCCGCGCCGCGCCCTGCGCGCGAAACGCAGCCCCAGCGCCGGTCGCGGCCCGACAAGAAGCCGGCAGGCGCTTCCGTCGCCCGCATCGACGAGGCGCGGCAGCGGCGCTCGCCCGCTTCCCGCCATGCCGATCACGAGCCGGCCGAATCGCACCTGCCCGCCTTCCTGCTGCGGCCGGTCCCGCTTAAGGCCTGAACAACTGGTTTTAAGGTTCCGGCGAGCCTTGGCCGCGCTTGCCGAATCTGCATTTATGGCGCTCCGAGGTTGTGAATTCACGTCGGCGTGCCCCATCGGGATATCCTCCGGAGCCCAGTCGCCCGGGCGGAACATGGGTCTGCCACGGCCGGGGGCCCTTGCATGACGGGATCGGGCGACGAACACGAGCGCACCATGGCGTTCGCCGAGATCGCCATGAGTCAGATCCGCTCGCTGCGCCAGCCGGCCACGCCGCGCGCCTATGAGCTCTGGTACGGCTACGCCACCGGCTACAATCCGAGCCTGAACGAGACGGTCAACGAGACCTTGTCCCGCAACGGGACGTTGACCGAGGCCGATATCGACCAGATCTACGAGACCTTCCTGTCGCCGACCCGCTTCAGCGAACGCATCGACAAGGTCGGTTCGCAGGTGATGGACGAGATCAACCAGGTCATGGCGATGGTGGATGCCGCCGTCGGCTCGGCGTCGAGCTACAGCGAGAGCCTGGCCGGCGTGTCGCGCGAACTCGGCGCCGCCGACCGCGACGGCCTGCGCGCGATCGTGGAAAGCCTCGTGCATACCGCGCGCGACATGGAAGAGGTCAACCACAAGCTGGAGGCGCGGCTGTCCGCCTCCAAGCAGGAAATCAACCAGCTCCAGGAAAACCTGGAGCATGTGCGCAACGAAAGCCTGACCGACCCGCTCACCACTCTCGCCAACCGCAAGTTCTTCGACCAGACGCTGATCAAGGCGCTGGCGGAATCGGCGCAGGAAGGACGCCCGATGTCGCTGCTGATGACCGACATCGACCACTTCAAGACCTTCAACGACAATTTCGGCCATCTCACCGGCGACCAGGTGCTGCGCCTGGTGGCGCAGTCGATCAAGCGCAACGTCAAGGGACAGGACATTGCCGCCCGCTACGGCGGCGAGGAATTCGCGGTGATCCTTCCCAACACCGCCTTGCGCTCGGGCGTGACCGTGGGCGACCATATCCGCCGCGCGGTGATGTCCAAGGAACTGATGAAGCGCTCCACCCGTGAGCATCTCGGGCGCGTGACCATTTCTGTGGGCGTCGCCACCGCCCGGCCCGACGACACGCCGCAGATGCTGATCGCGCGCGCCGATGCCTGCCTCTATGCCGCCAAGCGCTGCGGCCGCAACCGCGTCATCTGCGAGACCGACCCGGAGATGGGCCTGCCGGCCGAGCCGCGCGTGGCCTGACGCGCTTTCCTCGGGCCGTCCGCACCGCCCCATCGTCTGCAGCGGCGAGCGCGCGCCTGGCCCATTCGGCCAGTTCCTCCGACTCGTCGTAGAGCCGCTCCGGCATGCGGCGGTAGGACGGGATCGCCCGCCGCTTGCCCTTCACGGTGTAGGCGAAGGGTTCCAGTCCCTCACGCTCGAAATCCGCGGCGTTCGATCGTTCGATGCGCCGGCCTTCAGGTAGACGACGCCGTCGGATACCAGCGCAAACATGCGGCCCTGCGCGTAGAGGCCGGCGCCGCCGAACATGCGTCGCACCGCGACCGGGCCGAAGGCGCGGAAGATTTCGCCGATGGCGTCGGCGTCCATGTGCGCGCCGAAGCGCTAATGCGCGTCGGCGCGTTCCGGGCTGACCGGGGTGAGCTGTACGGATTCGCCGCAGCCGCAGGCCGACGTCTGGTTCGGGTTGTTGAAGACGAATTGCGACGACAGGCGATCGGTCTTGAAGTCCATTTCAGTGCCGAGCAGGAACAGCACGGCCTTCGGATCGATCAGCACGCGCACGCCCTTGTCCTCGATCACTTCGTCGCTCGCCTGCACGTCGCGCGCATATTCCATAGTGTAGGACATGCCGGCGCAGCCGCCATTCTTCACGCCGACGCGCAGGCCGGCGATCGGCTGTTGCGACTTCGCCATCAATTCCTTGATCCGGGTTGCGGCCGCATCGGTGAGGCGCATGACCGGCAGGCGAGTTCCCATAATCAGTCTCCGCATGGAGCCGCGCAGCCCCCGTTTCCCAACTTAGTCGCTGCGCGCCCAAAATCCAGTCATTCCGGCCGCATGGCTAACGTGCGGGGCCCTTGCTGCAGGTGATCGACAGCCCGATCTGCAGGCATTGGCGTCCCTCGCTGTCGGTGGTCAGCCCGCCGAGGCTCGCCTTGGGCCGGTCGTCCTCTTCCGACGTGCGCCCCACCAGCCCGGACATGTCGGGCATGAAGCGGATGTCGTTGCGGCCGCGCGGGGCGTTTTGCGTGCCGGCCGGCGCCGCCGCCGGGCCGCCTTTCTTGGTTGCGCAACCCGGGGCGCTGCCGCCGAGCGTATCGCAGGTCTGTGCGAGGGCGCCTCCCCCCGGCCCCAGGCTCAAAACCGCAATGACCACGGCGATGCGAAGCATGACACCCTCCCGGACGGAAGGAACCTAGCACGGTTCCGCCGCCCTGCCCCAGGGGCCTCACCACATGTTCAGCACAACCCGCGCCTCGTCGGACATGCGGCTCTGGTCCCAGGGCGGGTCCCAGATCACCTGTACCTTCACCGGCCCGACGCCGGAGACGGAGGCGACCGCGTTCTCCACCATCACCGGCAGTTCGGCGGCGGCCGGACAATTCGGCGTGGTCAGGGTCATGTCCACGTCGACCGAGCGGTCGTCCTTGATGTCGACCTTGTAGATCAGGCCGAGTTCGTAGATGTCGGCGGGAATTTCCGGGTCGTAGACGGTCTTCAGCGCGGCGACGATGTCGTCGGTGAGACGGCCCAGTTCGTCGGCGGGGATGGCGGAGGCCTGCAGCTGCGCGTTCGGGGTTACGCCCGGGGATTCGGTTTCGGTCTTGCGGTCGTCGGTCATGAGAAGAATTCCTGCGCCTTGAGCAGCGCCTCTGCGAGGCGGTCGACCTCGTCGCGGGTATTGTAGAGCGCGAAAGAAGCCCGGCAGGTCGCGTTCACGCCCAAGCGCGCGAGCAGCGGCATGGTGCAATGCGTGCCGGCACGCACGGCGACGCCGGAGCGGTCGATGATGGTGGCGACATCGTGCGGATGCGCGCCCTGCATCTCGAAGGAGACGATCGCGCCCTTCTCTTTCGCCCTGCCGATGATGCGCAGCGAATTGATGGCGCCGAGCCGCTCGTGCGCATAGCGCACCAGCGCATCCTCATGCGCCTGGATGCGCGCCTTGCCGATCGCATTGACATAGTCGATGGCCGCGCCGAGCCCGATCGCCTGCACGATCGGCGGCGTCCCCGCCTCGAACCTGTGCGGCGGATCGCCATAGGTGACGCGGTCCTCGAACACGTCGCGGATCATCTCGCCGCCGCCGTTGAAGGGCGGCATCGCGGCCAGATGCGCGTGCTTGCCCCACAAGACGCCGACCCCCGAAGGCCCGTAAATCTTGTGCCCGGTCAGGACATAGAAGTCGCAGCCGATATCCTGCACGTCGACGGCGAGATGCACCGCGGCCTGGCTGCCGTCGACCAGCACCGGGATGCCGCGCGCCTGCGCGCGCTTCACCGCTTCCTTGACCGGGACGATGGTGCCGAGCGCGTTCGACATCTGCGTGATCGCGACCATCCTGGTACGCGGGCCGAGCAGCTTCTCGAACTCCTCGATCAGGAAATTGCCGTCGTCGTCCACCGGCGCCCATTTGATCACCGCGCCCTGGCGCTCGCGCAGAAAATGCCACGGCACGATGTTGGAATGGTGCTCCATGATCGAGAGCACGATCTCGTCGCCTTCCTTGATGCGTTCGCGGCCGAACGTATAGGCGACGAGGTTGATCGCCTCGGTGGCGTTGCGGGTGAAGATCACCTCTTCCTTGCGCGGCGCGTTGAGGAACTTCGCGACCGTCTCGCGCGCGCCCTCATAGCCCTCCGTGGCGGCGTTGGCGAGATAATGCAGGCCGCGATGCACGTTGGCATATTCGGACGTATAGGCCTTCTGGATGCGCTCGAGCACGGCCTTCGGCTTCTGCGCGGAGGCGGCATTGTCGAGATAGACGAGCGGCTTTCCGTAGACCTGCATCGAAAGCGCGGGAAAATCCTCGCGGATGCGGGCCACATCGTAACTGCCATTTGCGGGCGTCAGCATGGTCAGCCTCGCGCCGCCAGCCAGCTTGTGGCGGATTCCATCAGCAATTCGCGCAGGCCCGCATGCTCGATGCCCTCCACCGCTTCCCCGATGAAGGCCTGGATCAGCAGCGCCTCCGCCTCCTTGGGCGGAATGCCGCGCGCGCGCAGATAGAACAGCAGATCGTCGTCGAGCGCGCCCGCCGTCGCGCCGTGTCCGCACACCACGTCGTCGGCAAAAATCTCCAGCTCCGGCTTGGCGTCGGCCTCCGCGCCTTCCGACAGCAGCAGCGCATGCGTCGCCATCTTGCCGTCAGTCTTCTGGGCGTGCGGCTGGACGATGATCTTGCCCTGGAAAATGCCGCGGCTTTCGCCGTCCAGCACCGACTTGAACAATTCGCGGCTCTGGCAATGGCCGACCGCGTGATCGGCGACCAGCGTCGTGTCGGCATGCTGGCGGCCGCGCAGCATGGTCGCCCCGTGCAGGCGTGCCACCGTCTCCTCGCCGGCAAAGCGCACGAACAGCTGGTTGCGCACCGCGGCGCCGCCGGTGACGAAGGTGAAATCGTTGAACCGCGCATGCGCGCCGATATCGGCGAGCAGGCTGGAAACATGCAGGGCGCTCGCGCCCTCCTCCACGAGCTTCACGTGATCGACATGCGCGCCGTCGCCGACCGCGATTTCCAGCGCGGAATTGACCTGATAGGCGGCCTCGCTGCCCGCGAAACTCTCGATCAGGTGCACGCGCGCGCCCTTGCCGACGGAAAGCACGATGCGCGCATAGGTCGCCGCCGCCGCGCTGTCGCCGAACACATGGCGCACGAGGATCGGCCGGTCGACCGACGCGCCGTCGGCGACCGCGATGATGATCCCGTCATTGAGGAATGCGGTGTTCAGCGCCACCATGACGTCGCGCTGATCGCCCGCCACCTTGCCGACCAGGCCGACATGCGGACTGCCATCCGCCAGCGCCTGCGCCAGCGGGACGACGGTCAGACCGGGCTCCCTGGCCGACAGGTCGGACAAGGACGGCACCAGACTGCCGTTCACCAGCGTCAGGGTGAGCGCGCCCAGTTCGTCGAGCGGCTGGCGGCGACGCGCCATGTCGAGCGCGGCCGCGCCGGGCGGGGTCGCCAGCGGCTTGGCATCGCGCATCAGCGTGCGAAGGTCAGTATACTTGTATTCCTCGACGCGCCGGTGCGGCAGGCCCTGCGTCTGGAAGTGCCGGAACGCGGCTTCGCGCATGGCCGCGACCGCGCCGCCGCCCGGCAGCTTCGGCTGCGCCGCGCTGAAGGCCTCGGCGAGGCCCTTCTCGGCCTCGGTCTTGACGACAGTCAGATCAGCCATCGCCGTTACGCCGCCTCGTCCTGGTATTCCGCATAGCCGCGCGCCTCGAGTTCGAGCGCCAGCTCCTTGCCGCCCGACTTCACGATGCGGCCCTTGGAAAGCACATGCACCACGTCCGGCACGATGTGATCGAGCAGCCGCTGATAATGGGTGATGACGAGGAACGACCGCTCCGGCGAGCGCAGGCGGTTCACGCCGTCGGCCGCGACCTTGAGCGCATCGATGTCGAGGCCGGAATCGGTCTCGTCGAGAACCGCAAGGCGCGGCGCGAACATCGTCATCTGCAGCACTTCCGCGCGCTTCTTCTCGCCGCCGGAGAAGCCGACATTGACCGAACGGCGCAGCATGTCCTGGTCGATGTCGAGCTTGGCCGCAGCCTCGCGCACCCGCTTGAGGAAATCGGGCGTCGAGATTTCCGCCTCGCCGCGCGCCTTGCGCTGCGCGTTGAGCGCGGTGCGCAGGAAGGTCATGGTGGCGACGCCGGGAATTTCGATCGGATACTGGAAGGCGAGGAACAGGCCCTTGGCGGCGCGGATGTCGGGATCCATCTCCAGAATGCTTTCGCCGTCGAACAGGATGTCGCCGTCGGTGACGTCGTAATCCTCCTTGCCGGCAAGCACATAGGCGAGCGTCGACTTGCCCGAGCCGTTCGGGCCCATGATGGCGGCGACCTGGCCCTTTTCCAGCGTCAGGTTGAGACCGTTGAGGATTTTCTTGCCGTCGATCTCGGCGTGCAGATTCTTGATTTCCAGCAGAGCCATTTCAGTTTCTTTCCTGTCTCCATCCGTCATCCCGGAATGCGCGGCGGCGCCGTGTCTCCAGGGATGCCGCCCGTCGTTCTCGTGCGCCGTGCGGCCGCCCGGGATCGCGGGATCGAACTACCCGACGCTTCCCTCCAGGCTGATCGAGATCAGCTTCTGCGCCTCGACCGCGAACTCCATCGGAAGCTGCTGCAGCACGTCCTTGACGAAGCCGTTGACGACGAGCGCGGTCGCCTCCTCCGCCGACAGCCCGCGCTGGCGGCAATAGAACAGCATGTCTTCCGAAATCTTCGACGTCGTCGCCTCATGCTCGAACACGGCGGACGAATTCTTCGCCTCCAGATACGGCACGGTATGCGCGCCGCATTTGTTGCCGACGAGGAGCGAATCGCAATTGGTGAAATTGCGCGCGCCCGTGGCCTTGCGATGCGCGGAGACGAGCCCGCGATAGGTGTTCTGCGAGCGGCCCGCGGAGATGCCCTTGGAGATGATCCGGCTGGTCGTGTTCTTGCCGAGATGGATCATCTTGGTGCCGGAATCGACCTGCTGGCGGCCGTTGGAGATGGCGATCGAGTAGAATTCCCCGCGAGAACCATCGCCGCGCAGGATGCAGCTCGGATATTTCCAGGTGATCGCCGAGCCGGTCTCCACCTGCGTCCAGGAAATCTTCGAGCGCGGCCCGCGGCAATCGCCGCGCTTGGTGACGAAATTGTAGATGCCGCCGCGCCCTTCCGAATCGCCGGGATACCAGTTCTGCACGGTCGAATACTTGATCTCGGCGTCGTCGAGCGCGACGAGTTCGACCACCGCGGCATGCAGCTGGTTCTCGTCGCGCTGCGGCGCCGTGCAGCCTTCGAGGTAGCTCACATAGGAGCCCTTGTCGGCGACGATCAGCGTGCGCTCGAACTGACCGGTGTTCTTCTCGTTGATGCGGAAATAGGTCGACAGCTCCATCGGGCAGCGCACGCCCGGCGGCACGTAGACGAACGAACCGTCGGAGAACACCGCCGAATTCAGCGTCGCGAAGAAATTGTCGGTGACCGGCACGACCGAGCCGAGATATTTCTTCACCAGGTCGGGATGCTCGCGGATCGCCTCCGAGATCGGCATGAAAATCACGCCGGCCTTCTTCAACTCCTCCTTGAAGGTGGTCGCGACCGATACCGAATCGAACACCGCATCGACCGCGACCTTGGCATAGGGCCGCCCCTCGCCGTCCTCGCGCACGACGCCGGCGAGAATCTCCTGCTCGCGCAGCGGAATGCCGAGCTTCTTGTAGGTCTCGAGGATTTCCGGATCGACCTCGTCGAGCGACTTCAGCGACGGCTTCTTCTTCGGCGCCGCGTAATAGTAATAGTCCTGATAATCGATCTTCGGATAATCGACGCGCGCCCAGGTCGGCTCACGCATGGTCAGCCAGCGGCGAAAGGCCTCGAGCCGCCATTCCAGCATCCAGGCGGGCTCGTCCTTCTTGGCCGAGATGAAGCGGACAATATCCTCGGACAGGCCCTTCGGGGCCTTTTCGGATTCGATCTTGGTTTCGAACCCGTACTTGTACTGGTCAACGTCGATCCGCCGAACCTGATCGACGGTCTCTTGTACGGCCGGCATTCGCTCCTCCGTCGCGGTTTCAAGGACCGCGGGAATGGATGTGTCGGTTATGAGTGTCGTGAAATCGCGCCCGGACAAACCCTCCGAAGGTCGATCAAGCGGCTATGCCACGTCGCTCCTTACCTAGTGATTCAGACAGCTTTTTCCAAGTTTCCAGAAACCCTTCGACCTCGCTTTGCGTGGTGGACGGCCCGAGGCTGACGCGGATCGCCCCGCCCGCGAGCGCCGGGGGCACCCGCATGGCCGAAAGCACGTGCGATTCCTGCACTTTCCCCGACGAACAGGCCGAGCCCGAGGATACCGCGATGCCTCCGAGGTCGAGCCCGATCAGGGCGGTCTCCGCCTTGATCCCGGACAGGGCGAACAAGGTGGTATTGGGCAGGCGGACAGCGGATTCGCCGAAAATCGTCACCTCCGGCGAGACGGCCTTCAGTCCCCGTTCCAGGGCGTGGCGCAGGGCCAGCATGGCCGCGGCCTCCGCCGCAGTGTCGTGCCGCGCCGCCTGTGCCGCCGCCCCGAACCCGGCGATCGCCGCGACATTTTCGGTGCCGGCGCGCAGGCCGCGCTCCTGGCCGCCGCCGCGCAGCAGCGGCGAGGGAAAATGCATCGATTCGTGCGCGCGCAGCAGCGCCCCGGCGCCCTTGGGTCCCCCCAGCTTGTGCGCCGAAAGCGTCAACAGATCAGCGCCCAAGGCCTTGATGTCCAAGGCGATTCGGCCGGCGGCCTGGACCGCATCGACATGCAGCAGGCCGCCCGCTTCATGCACGATCGCAGCGACTTCGGAAATCGGTTGAACGATGCCGGTCTCGTTGTTGGCGAGCATCACCGAGACCAGCGGACGGACGCCCTTGGCCAGGACCGCCCGCAGCGCGCCGAGATCGACGATCCCCTCGCCGGTCACCGGCAGCACCGCGAGCGCACCGGCCGGAAAACGCCCGCCGGCCAGGACCGAGGGATGTTCGATGGCCGAAACCAGCAGCCGGTCGCGCGGCGCGCGGTCATGGCCGACCTGGATGTCCGGGGTGAGCGCGAGGTTGTTGGCCTCGGTGCCGCCCGAGGTGAACACCACATTTTCGGGCCGGGCGCCGGCCAGGGCGGCGACGTGTTCGCGCGCCTGCTCGATCAGCGCCCGCGCCGCGCGGCCCTCCCCGTGCACGGACGACGGGTTGCCGGCCGCATCCAGCGCCGACAGCATGGCCGCACGCGCCTCTGCCCGCAGCGGGGCGGTGGCATTCCAGTCGAGATAGGCGCGCTCGCTCATTCCGGTCTCATACGGCACCGCCCCTGGCATGGCCATGCGGGTTACCCTTGCATTTCGCCATCCAAATCGCGATAAGGTCGCCATTGCGCCGGACCGGCCCTTGGCGGCTCCCTGGGCGCATCCCAGATTTAGAATGGTTCTAAACTGAATACGTGCGCCAGCCGGTTCCGTCAAGCGCCGTTGAGAAACCGTGTGCGAGCGCGCACGCCCGCCTGAGGTCGAGAGGCCGCAATGCCTGAAGTCATCTTTACCGGTCCTGCCGGACGCATCGAGGGGCGCTACCATCCCGCCCCGCAGAAGAACGCCCCGCTCGCGATCGTGCTGCATCCGCACCCGCAATTCGGCGGGACGATGAATCACCAGATCGTCTACCAGATGTACTACGCCTTCGTGCACCGCAACTTCACGGTGCTGCGGTTCAACTTCCGCGGCGTGGGGCGCAGCCAGGGCTCGTTCGACCACGGCGCGGGCGAATTGTCGGATGCGGCCTCCGCACTCGACTGGGCGCAGTCGATCAACCCGGAAGCGCGTTCCTGCTGGATCGCCGGCTTCTCGTTCGGCGCCTGGATCGGCATGCAGCTCCTGATGCGCCGGCCCGAAATCGAGGGGTTCATCTCGATCGCGCCGCCGGCCAATCTCTACGACTTCTCCTTTCTCGCGCCCTGCCCCTCGTCCGGCCTGATCATCCACGGCGACAAGGACGCGGTGGTGCCGCACAAGGACGTCACCGGTCTTGTGGAGAAGCTGAAGACGCAGAAGGGCATCATCATCGAGCAGAAGGTCGTGCCCGGCGCCAACCACTTCTTCGACAGCAAGATCGAGGCGCTGATGACCTCGGTGAACGGCTATCTCGACAAGCGACTCGGCACCGTGAAGAAGCCGACCGCGACGTAGCGCGGGAAATCCGTCCCCGCCCGTTACGGACGAACGCCTATCGAGAGGCCGCCGCGCATCGGGCGCGGCGCATTGGTTGTCGTAGGAAACGTGATCGGCAGACTGCGCAGCGTGCGCACGGCGAGATAGGCGAAGGCCTGCGCCTCCATCGCATCGCCGCTCCAGCCCACCGTATCCGCGGTTTCCACGCTCGCCGACGCCAGCTTCTCCGCCAGCATGCGCATGAGCGTGACATTGCGCGCCCCGCCCCCGCACACGATCCAGCTTTGCGGCACGGACGGCAGCAGCGCAACGGCGGCGGCGATGGTCGCGGCGGTGATCGCCGTCAGGGTCGCCGCACCGTCCTCGATACTTTTGCGATCGAGCGCGGCCTCGCGCGCCACCCATTCGCGGAAGTCGTTGCGGTCGAGCGATTTCGGCGGCGCCTTCGCAAAGAAGGGATGCGCCAGGACGCGCGCGACGGCCTCTTCATCGACTTCGCCTTGGGCGGCATTCACGCCCGCCGGATCCTGCGGCAGGCCGCTGCGCGCGCGCATGAAATCGTCGAGCAAGGCGTTGCCCGGCCCGGTGTCGCAGGCGACCGGATCGCCGCCATCGACATAGGTGACGTTGGCGACGCCGCCGATATTCACCACCGCGATCGGATGCGGGCGCGCGAGGTTGCGCGACAGCGCCTGGTGGAAGACCGGCACCAGGGGGGCCCCCTGCCCGCCGGCCGCGACATCGGCCGCGCGAAAGTCGCAGACCACGGGAAGGCCGAGCGCCGCGGCCAGCGCAGGCCCGTCGCCGATCTGCACCGTCAGGCGCCGCTCGGGCCGGTGCAGCACGGTCTGCCCGTGGAAGCCGACCACGTCGATGCCGCGCGGATCGATGCGGTTGGCCTCGAGAAAGGCCCGCACCGCGGCGGCGTGCAGGTCGGTGACAAGCCGTTCGGCCTGCGCCAGCACGCCCGGTCGCGCGGCGCGGTCGGTGAGACTCTGCGCCGCCGCCATCGCCTCGCGCAGCGTGCGCACCGCCTCGCCGCGATAGGCGTGCAGCGCGCTCGGCCCGAAACGGACGGCGTTCTCGCCGTCCGTCTCGATCAGCGCCACGTCGATACCGTCCATCGACGTCCCGCTCATCAGCCCGATGGCCCGATAGGTCCGCACACCCATCCCGCTTCCCGCCCGTTTGAATCCCGCGGCAGACCTGTTACACCACCGCCCCGAAACCCGACAGCCCAATGACCCGATACAGCTCCGACTTCCTGCGCGTGCTCACCGAGCGCGGCTATATCCATCAGGTCTCCGATCCGGAGGGGCTCGACGCCGCCGCCCGCGCGGGCAAAATCGTGGCCTATGTCGGATATGACTGCACCGCGCCCTCGCTGCATATCGGGCACCTGCTGTCGATCATGATGCTGCACTGGCTGCAGCAGACCGGCCAGAAGCCGATCGCGCTGATGGGCGGCGGCACCACGCGGGTCGGCGACCCCTCTGGCCGCGACGAGACGCGCCGAATCCTCACCGTCGGGCAGATCGAAGCCAACAAGCAGGCGATCAAGGGCACGTTCTCCCGCTTCCTGAAGTTCGGCGAGGGCCGCGGCGACGCGATCATGGCCGACAACGCGGAGTGGCTGGCGACGCTCAACTATATCGACTTCCTGCGCGATGTCGGCCGGCACTTCTCGATCAACCGCATGCTGTCCTTCGATTCGGTGAAGCTGCGGCTCGACCGGCAGCAGGAGCTCTCGTTCCTCGAATTCAACTACATGATCCTGCAGGCCTACGATTTCGTGGAACTGAACAAGCGCTACCGGTGCATCCTGCAGATGGGCGGCTCCGATCAGTGGGGCAATATCGTCTCCGGCATCGATCTCGGGCGGCGGCTGGGCACGCCGCAGCTCCATGCGCTGACCTGCCCGCTGCTCACCACCGCTTCGGGCGCGAAGATGGGTAAGACCGCGGCGGGCGCGGTGTGGCTCAACGCCGACATGCTCTCGCCCTACGAATACTGGCAGTTCTGGCGCAACACCGAGGACGCGGACGTGGTGCGCTTCCTGAGGCTCTTCACCACGCTGCCGCTAGGCGAGATCGCCCGCCTCGGCGCACTGCAGGGCCAGGAGATCAACGACGCCAAGAAAGTGCTGGCGAGCGAAGCGACCGCCCTGCTGCACGGGCGCGAACAGGCCGACAAGGTTTCCGAGACCGCGCGCAAGACCTTCGAGGAAGGCGCGCTCGCCGAGACGCTGCCGACGGTGGAGATTTCCCGCGCCGATCTCGACCGGGGCATCGGCATCCTCACCGCCAACGTGATGGCGGCCCTCGTCGCCTCGACCAGCGAGGCGCGCCGCCAGATCAAGGGCGGCGGCATCCGCGTCAACGACATCGCGGTGACCGACGAGAAGATGATGCTCACGCCGCGCGACCTGACGCCGGAAGGCGTGATCAAGCTGTCGCTCGGACGCAAGAAGCACGTGCTGATGAAGCCGGTCTAGCGCCGATCCAAAGATGCGTGCGGCGCGCGACGCGCCGTCATCGCGCTAAAGCACGTTCGTTTTACATGGAATCGGAACGTGCTTTAGATTCCTTTATTTGATCGCATTTTCTTGACGCGAACCGGTACCCACTTCGCTCGAAAAGGCTCTAGCGTGTGGCTTCGGGATTGGAATAGGCGCTCGGCCGCTGATCGGCCGGCTGCGTGCCGCGCTCGCCCGGAAACTCGAAGAACTTGCGCAGCAGGCCGGGCGCCGCCGCTGAAATCGGATTGACCCGCAGCACCGGCTTGTTCGGCGCGCCGACCACTTCATAGGTGATGCCGAGCAGACCCTCGTTGCTGCCGCCGAGGAACAGGCCGACGATCGGGATCTGGCCGAAGGCGTTGTTCAGCCCGTAAAGCGGCACGAAGGTGCCGCGCATGCGCACCTCGTTGCTGGCGAAATCGATGGTGCCGTCCATCGTGGCCCCGATGGTCGGTCCGCGCACCACGCCCTCGCGCACCGCGAGCTTGCCGGGCGAACGGGTGAATTCCACGCGCATGCGCGAGAAGCCCACCCCGGTCTGCGCAGTCGCATGCGCACCCACCACGCGGTCGAGCGCCGGCTCGCCGCGCACGGAGAAATCGCGGATGTTGAGGATGCCGTCCTGCGGCGCGTGATCGGCGGTCGGCGGGTCCATCGCGACCCACATCTGGCCGCCCTGCATGCGCGCATAATTGTCGGTGAAGCGGAACAGCGCGCCGGCGTCCTCGGTCTCCAGATACAGCACCTGGCGCCCGCGCGCGCCGCCGCGCAGATCGCCGGTGAGCGGCGTGTCGCGCCCGATCTTGGAGGCGAACGAGAAGGTGCGGATCTGGCCCGCGCGCCGCGACATCTTGAAATCCATGCCGCGCAGGGTCTCGCCGTTGTGGCCGGCGACCGCGCCGAGGCGGACATCGAGGTCGAGATCGTTGAAGCTCTGCTTCGCCTTCTGCTCGGCGGACTGCCCGCTGAAGGAGGACTTCACAAAGCCGCGCCCGTCATAGACGTCGCCGCGCATGGTCACGCGCAGCGCGCCGTCGTTGCCGCGCTCGGCCCGCACCGAAGCCTTGTCGCCGTCGGCCAGCGCGAAGATCGGAAACAACGCCGAAACCACGTCGCCCGCGGAATCGAGTTCGACATTGCCCCTCACATTGGCGCCCGATCCCTCGATCGAGATGTCCTCGAAGCGCGTGGCCTTGTCCTTGTTCACCAGGGTGAAGACGGCACGGTTCGGCCGGCCCGCCGGCTTCACCCAGCCGGGCAGCAGGTTTTCCACCTTGGCCTGGGTGAGGTCCGCCTCCACCTGGATGCGGGCATCCTTGTCGTTGGCGATCTTGCCGCTCAGCCGCACCGGCACCGGTCCGCTCAGCGCGGCGCCGGCATCGAGGCCGAGCCGCGCCCGCGCCGCCTCGTCGAGCGTCGCGCGCAGCGACACGTCCGCCTCCGGCGCATCGCGCGGCTTGCGGTAGTCGAGCGCCGCCGGCGTGCCGTTGACACGCACGTCGCCCTTGATCTGGTAGCCCTGCGCGTTGGCAGTGACCTTCAGCGTCTGGGCTTCGACCTTCTGGCCCAGCATCAGCTTCTCGGCGCCGAAATTCGTGATGTCGAGCGCGATGTTGTATTGCGTCGCGCCCTTCGGCGGGTCGCGCATGATCGGGAATCCGACGCTCACCTGCCCGCTGATATTGCCGCGGCTGGTCGCCGGGTCGATCGGCGCGCCGGCGGCGGCTTCCCTCAGCTTGTCGGAGCCGAGCAGTTCGGCGGCCGCCTGCACCGGCCCCTCGATCTTGAAGCGCGCGCGCGCCGGCGGGGATTTCGGGTCGGTGTCGGGAATTTCGAACAGGCCGTTGGTCAGCGTGAGCTTGCGGCCGGATTCCATTTCCACGATGCCGCGATTGACGGTCACCGCGACATGCCGCCCCTTGATGCGGGTGACGAGCTCGGCGTCGCGGATCGCCGGCAGGCCTTCGACCGGCTGGATCACCGCGTTGTTGACCGTGATGTCGACCGACAGGCCGTCCTCGGGGATCGGCGGCCCGCCCTCGCGCAGCGTATCGGTCGGCGCATTGGCGGCGAGTTCGAGACGCGAAATCTCGCCGCTATGCATGTTGTTCAGCACCCAGCTGCGCACCTTCGAGGCGACGAAGACCGGCCAGATTTTCTTCGCCACCGGACCCGACATCGGCGTGCCCGCCATGCCGCCCGCGACGCGCAGTTCCGGTCCGGAGAAATCCAGATTGCCGCCCATCGCCAGATTGACGCCGGCGCCGCCGATATCGCCCTGTTCGAGGCTGATGCGCCGCTGCGCCGGATCGAGTTTGGCGCGCAGCATGATGCGGTTCAGCACCAGCGGGTTGTCGTTGGTGTGGCGGGGGCCGAGCACGATGCTGCCGCCGGTCACGGTGACGCGCCACGGCCCGCCCGCCTCGAACGGCGCCTCGAACTGGCTCAGCAGCGTGACGCGGTTGGTGCCGGAAAGGACCTGGAAGGGGACCACCATCGAGCGGCGGGTGGAATCCCAGTCGAGGGAGAATTCCGCCCGGTCGAGCTGGAACGAGCCGTCGCTGTCGGCGGGATCGCCGATCAGGCCGGATTCGGCGACCAGCCGGCCTTCGATCGTGCGCGGCAGCGAGTCGGCGCCGATCTCGGCGCGGATCACGCCGGACAGCGGCACGTCGGCCTTGACCACGTCGTCGAGGCGCGTCGCCAGCAGGATGTCGCGGGTCGAGACCTTGCGCGCCTCCACCTGGATCGCGCGCCGCTGCGGACCGACCGGCGTGACCGAGGCGACCAGCGACCAGGTGCGCTCGTCTTCCTCCGAACCGAGCCGCAGCACCAGCACGCCGCGGCCCGGCCGCGTCATGCTGAAATTGATGTTGTCGAAGCTCCAGGCCTTGCCGGTGCGGCGGTCGTCGACCGAAAGCTTGCCGTCCTTGAGGCCGATCTCGCCAAGCACCGATTCGTCGCCGCCGGCGGCAAACTTGTCGAGCCACTCCATGAACGCGGCGAAATGCTCGCCGGCGGTCGGGAACGGTGTCGTGCCCGGTGCGAGCGGAACGCGGTTCGGGCCGATCGCCTCGGCCGGCTTGACGATGGCCGGGGTGACCGCGATCGGACGCCGTTCGGCGCCGGTCGAGATCGTGACCTGGCCGTCGGTCTCGATGCGCATCGCCAGCTCCGCCTCGACCAGGCTGAGGCGCTTCACGCGCAGGCGGCCGAACAACAGGCTCGTGCCGGAGACGGAGACCTCCGCCTTCGGCGCGCCGGCGACGATGGCACCGTCGGCATCGCGGATCACCACATTGCTGACGCGGATGGAGTTGCGGCCGTGATCGCGCTCGATCTGCGTGCCGCCGATCTGCACGTCGTGGCTGTTGCCGATGGTCTGCTTGATCGCCGATTCCAGGAACGGCGTGGCGATCCCGAGTTCGATCGGCCCCATCATCAGCCGCGCGATGAACCCGGCAATGCCGATCACAGCGATCAGCGCGGCGAAGCCGCCGCCGACGGCGATTTTGCGCACCAGCGGACGGCGCAGCGCCTTGCGCGCCTGCCGCATTGTGGTGCGGCTCGGCGCCACGCGCCGCCAACCCCGTTTCAGACCGGATTGCTGCAGAAGAATCTGCGCCCGCTTCCAGTAGCGGCCGAGCGCCGGCCAGCGCCAGGACGCACGCGCGCGGCGGCGCCCCTTGCGCGAGGTCCCGTGGTGCCGATGAAGGTCGTCTTCGAGCGCATGCAAGGCTGCAAGGCGCGAAGATTTCTGCTTACCCGTCATGCTCGGCCGGACATCCCCTTTGTCCGTTACGCCCCATGCGGCAAGATCGCCGCCCGTCGCTTCGCCTGATCGAAATTCCCGACAAGGGCCCGGAAGCCCGTCCGGCGCCCGTCCACCCGCTCAGTCCTCACCGTCACACTGTCCTGCCGAAAGCGACGAAAGGAAGGCATTATGACCTTGAAAATAGGAGCAAAAGCACCGGCCTTCCGCCTGCCCCGCGACGGCGGCGGAGAGGTCGCGCTGGCGGATTTTCGCGGCCAAATCCTGGTCCTGTATTTCTATCCCCGCGCCGACACCCCCGGCTGCACCCGCGAGGCGATGGATTTCTCCCGACTTTCCAAAGGCTTCGCCAAGGCCGGCGCCGCCGTCCTGGGGGTTTCGGCCGATTCCGTCAAGAAGCAGGATTCGTTCAAGAAAAAGCACAGGCTCGGCATTCCCCTCGCATCCGACGAGGCCCACCGCATGCTCGAGGCCTATGGAGCCTGGGGCGAGAAATCCATGTACGGCCGGACCTTCCTCGGCGTGTTGCGCACGACCTATCTGATCGACCCGCAAAGCCGGGTCGCCCAAGTCTGGCCGAAAGTATCCGTGCCAGGCCATGCCGAAGAGGTCCTCGCCGCCGTGCGGGCGCTGGAGACACCCTAGACCGCAAACATTTGCGGAAAATTAACCATACAAGGCTCAAATCCGCTCCGTCAGCGTCGGTCGATTTCAGATAGGAACCGGCGGGAGCGTCGATGTCCAACCGCCACGGTTCGAGCAGTCATCCCCATCCCCCCGCACACGCAAACTGGCAGGCCCCGCATCCCGCGCGGCCCGACCAGCACCCTGCGCCGCCTGCCGCTCGCGCCCATCCGCCGCGCCGCCGGCAGGGACATCGCACCGACTACACGCTCGTCCATGCCGGCCGGCAGGTCCGGCTCGGACCGGTCGCGTTCTGGATCGTGGTCGGCTCGCTGGTCGTGATGGCCGGCTGGTCGGTCGCCACCGGCACCTATTTCGCCTTCCACGACGATGTGCTGAAGCGCCTGATCGCGCGCCAGGCCGACATGCAGTTCGCCTACGAGGACCGCATCGCCGAACTGCGCGCGCAGGTGGACCGCATCACCAGCCGCCAATTGCTCGATCAGGAACAATTCGAGCAGAAGCTCGACCAGGTCGCGCGCAAACAGGCGACGCTGGAGCAGCGCGCCGGCATGCTGCATACGCTCGGCGATCCGGCCACGACCGGTTCGGTCAAGCCCGCGGGCAAGGGCAGCGCGCCGGAGACCGCGCGCGGCAGCAACATCCTGAAGCCCTCCCCGATCAACGACACCGTGATCTTCCAGGCGCCGCCCGACCGCGAGGCGCGGCTGGAATCGCGCACCGTCGCCTTCGCTGCGCCGACCGGCGGCAAGCGGATGCGCGGCGGCGTCGAAGGCGCGCTGCTGCGGATGCAGGATTCGCTCGACCGTCTCGAACAGCAGCAGATGACGGCGCTGAACACGGTGGAAGAGAATTTCGACAGCAAGGCGCGCCGCATGCGCAGCGTGCTGACCGATCTCGGCCTCAACGCCGGCAAGCCGCCCGCCGACACCCGCCTCGCGCATACGGGGGCGACCGGCGGACCGTTCGTGCCGGTGCGCCCCGATGCCGGCGGCTTCGAGCGCCAGATCTACCGCATCAACATCGCCCGCAACCATGTCGAGCGGCTGACCCGTACGCTGGCCTCGGTGCCGATACGCAAGCCGATTTTCGGCGAGATCGACATGAGCTCGCCCTTCGGCATGCGCATGGACCCGTTCGTGAAGGGCCCGGCGATCCATACCGGAATCGACATGCGCGGCGACACCGGCGACCCGGTGCGCGCCACCGCCAACGGCACGGTGACCGTCGCCGGCGTCAATGGCGGCTACGGCAAGATGATCGAGATCGATCACGGCAACGACCTGACCACGCGCTACGGCCACCTCTCGGAGATCGACGTCAAGGTCGGGCAGAGCGTGAAGCTCGGCCAGATCATCGGCAAGATCGGCTCGACCGGCCGCTCCACCGGCCCGCATCTGCATTACGAGACGCGGCTGGACGGCGAAGCGGTCAACCCGGAGAAATACCTGCGCGCCGGGATCCGGCTCGGCGCAAACTGAGCCGCGCTACCTGACGACAACGATGCCGGTCATCCCGGCCTCCCGGTGTCCGGGAATCAGGCATCCATACTCGAACTGACCCGGCTTGGTGAATTTCCAGACGATTTCGCTCACCTTGGCCGGCGCAACCCGCTTGGCATTCGCATCGTCGTGCGGCATTTGCGAGTCTTTCGCCATCGCATCGGCGTGTTTGAGATTCTCCTCGGTGGTGGCGAGGACGAATTCGTGCTCCAGCGCGCCGCTGTTGCGCAGCACGAACTTGACCTGCTCGCCGCGCTTGACCTCGACGCGGTCGGGCACGAACAACATCTTGCCGTCGCCCTCGCGCATCGTGACCTGGATCACGCGCGCCGGGCGTTTCGGATTGCCGGGCTCGCCGGCCGAGAATGCGGCGTGAGCATCGCCTGCGGCATGGCCCTGCGGCGCATGGCCTTGGGCATGGCCGTGGCCGTGGCCGGCCTGCCCGGCCGCCATCGCAGCGACATACCCCGACAAAACGAGCGCGGACGCCAGAGCGGCCGGCGGCACGATGCGTTTCATGTCCTTTTCCTTTGCCGAAGCACGATCCCGAAAAGCCGGTTCCTGGTTCCGGACGGGATCATGCGCGAGAACAACGAGCTAAAACGAAATGACGGTTCGGAGAAAGGTCATCCCGCTTTCGTGACGCCAGACTTCGCAATTCACAGGGCGGTGCGCAAGTCACGAGTGTTGATCGCCTCGCCGGCACTTCTCCCTTGACACGCGCGGCGTTTGGGAGAGGCTATCGGTGTCGTGCAATCGACGAACAGCGCGGAGGTCTTGATGGAACCACCGACGCAGATGGGCCGCGATCATCGCTAGCGAAACCCGCTCGGACGCGAGCGTAGCGGCCACATCCACGAGCGGCGCACCGGCGAGGGCCCAAGGGGCCGCACAGTCAGGCAAGGCCCCGCCTTGGCCCTCCCCGGTGTCGTTATTGCGCCCGCAACCCAAGCCGCAGAATCCGTGCATTCCCGCACCGACCGAAGTCCCGCGCGAGCGACGCGGGTGCATGAATCTTCAAATTGAAGGGTCGCTTTCGCGGATGCCAACCGACGCGGATCAGTCCACATCCTCCACGGCGTCCGGCCCGCCGCCGAAGGCGCGCTGCGCCAGCGTCGCCTCCATGAAGCGGTCGAGGTCGCCGTCGAGCACGCCGCCGGTATCGGAGGTGGAAACGCCGGTGCGCAGGTCCTTCACCATCTGGTAGGGCTGCAGCACGTAGGAGCGGATCTGGTGCCCCCAGCCGATATCGGTCTTGGCGGCGTTATCGGCGGCCGCCTTCTCCTCGCGCTTCTTCAATTCCAGTTCGTAGAGGCGCGCGCGCAGCATGTCCCAGGCCTGCGCGCGGTTGCGGTGCTGCGAGCGGTCGTTCTGGCAATAGACCACGATATTGGTCGGGATATGCGTCATGCGGATCGCCGACTCGGTCTTGTTGACGTGCTGGCCGCCGGCGCCGCTGGCGCGCAAGGTATCGATGCGCACGTCGGATTCCTTCAAGTCCACCTGGATGCGGTCGTCGATCACCGGATAGACGTTGACGCTGGCGAACGAGGTGTGGCGGCGCGCATTGGAATCGAACGGCGAGATGCGCACCAGCCGGTGCACGCCGTTCTCGGTCTTCAGCCAGCCATAGGCGTTGCGGCCCTTGATCTGCACCGTCGCCGATTTCAGCCCGGCCTCTTCGCCTTCGGTCTCCTCGATCCAGTCGACCTTGTAGCCGTGCTGCTCGGCCCAGCGCGTATACATGCGCATGAGCATCTGCGCCCAGTCCTGGCTCTCGGTGCCGCCGGCCCCCGCATGCACTTCGAGATAGGAATCGAGATTGTCCGCCTCGCCCGACAGCAGCGCCTCCAGCTCGCGCCGTGCGGCATCGGCCTTCAGCTTGCCCAGCGCCTCCTCGGCCTCGGACACGACCTTGGCGTCGTTCTCGGCTTCGCCGAGTTCCAGCAGCGTGAGGTGGTCGTCGAGCTCCTGCTCGATGCGGCCGATCGACTTGAGCTGATCCTCGATCGCGGTGCGCTCCTGCATCAGCTTCTGGGCGCGCGCGGAATCGTTCCAGAAATTCGGGTCTTCGGAAAGCTTGTTCAGCTCCGCCAGGCGGGCATTGGCCTTGTCGACGTCAAAGATGCCTCCTCAGCAGTCCGAGCGACCGCTTGATTTCCTCGACGATGGATTCGGTTTCCGCGCGCATGGCGACCCAGGCCTTCCGATTGCCTTCCGATTGCAGGCGGCGGATGTAGCCGCTGCGTCGGACGAAGGCAACCGTCCCGGCTCCCCGGCCGGGACGCAGCGGCCGGCGGCGGCGCATCGACCTTGGCGCCTCAGGGCCAGCCGGCTGGACGGGCAGCGGCGCAGGCGGCATAGATCGTCGCGGAAAAACCTGCGGCGATACAGGCAAAAGGGGGAAGCATGGCCGGGATCAGCAAAGACGCGCGCGAAAAGCTGAAAGGCGTCTCGACCGCGACGCTGACCACGCAGCTTTTCAAGCGCGGATTCCGCAACGCCTATATCCAGGGAATCCGGCCGCTCAACCCGAAGGCGCCGCCGATGGTCGGCGAGGCCTATACGCTGCGCTATATCCCCGCGCGCGAGGACCTCGACGTGCTCGACGTGTTCAAGGACCGCACGCATCCGCAGCGCAAGGCGGTGGAGGACATCCCGCCCGGGCATGTGCTGGTGATGGATTGCCGCGGCGACGCCTCGGTCGCTTCCGCCGGCAGCATCCTGGTGACGCGGATGATGGTGCGCGGCGCGGCCGGCGTGGTCAGCGACGGGGGCCTGCGCGATTCGCCGGAAATCGCCGAGCTGCCCTTCCCCACCTATTGCGCCGGTCCGTCCGCGCCGACCAACCTCATCAAGCATCACGCCGTCGACCTGAACGTGCCGATCGGCTGCGGCGGCGTCCCGGTCTTTCCCGGCGACATCCTGGTCGGCGACGGCGAAGGCGTGGTGGTGATCCCCGCGCATCTGGCCGAGGAGATCGCGCACGACGCCGCCGAACAGGATCTGTTCGAAACCTATGTCACGGAGAAGGTGAAGGGCGGCGCCGGCATATTCGGGCTGTATCCGCCCGACGAGAAGTCGCAGCAGGATTACGCACGCTGGAAGGCCGCGCGGCGCTGAGCGCCGCGCCGCGGGCGATCAATACAATCCGCCGGTACCGCCGCGCATCTGCGGCGCGCGCTGCTGCCCGAAGCCCGGGAAGCCGAACGGGTTGAAGAAACCGCCAAAGCCGCCGCCGCGCGCTTCCGGCTGGGGCGGCGGTGGTGCCGGATAACGATCCTCGCCCGGCATCCCGCCGCCTTCGCCATAGCCGATCACGGCATAGCTGTCGGGCGGCGCAGTGCCCGGCTTGAACGCCTCGAGGATGACCTTGCCGCCCTCGCCCGGACCCGCGCGCATGCCGGTATGGGCGTCGATGCGGATCAGCTTGATGCCGGCGGGCACGCGAAACGGCACGGCCGGCTTGTCGGCGAGCGCCACCTTGAGGAATTCCCGCACGATCGGCGCCGCCAATTGTCCGCCGGTCGAACCGCGGCCCATCGGCTTCGGCTTGTCGTAGCCGAGATAGACGCCGACCGCGATGTCCGGCGAGAAGCCGACGAACCAGACGTCCTTTTCGTCGTTGGTGGTGCCGGTCTTGCCGGCGATCGGCTTGCCGACCTCGCGCACGGTGGTGGCGGTACCGCGCTGCACGACGCCTTCCATCATCGAGGTGATCTGGTAGGCCGTCATCGGATCGATCACCTGCTCGCGCTTGTCGATCAAGGTGGGCTCGGTCTGGTTCGCCCATTTCGGCGCGTCGCAGCCGCGGCATTCGCGCTGATCGTGCTTGTAGATCGTGTGCCCGTAGCGGTCCTGGATGCGGTCGATCAGGGTGGGCTTGATGCGCTTGCCGCCATTGTCGAACATCGAATAGGCCGCGACCATGCGCAGCACCGTGGTCTCGCCGGCGCCGAGCGCGAACGACAGGTAAGGCGGCAGGTCGTCATAGACGCCGAAGCGCTTGGCATATTCGGCGATCAGCGGCATGCCGACATCCTGCGCCAGCCGCACCGTCATGGTGTTGCGCGACATTTCGATGCCGGTGCGCAAAGTCGAGGGCCCGTAATATTTTCCGGCGGAATAGTTTTCCGGACGCCACGGCGCCTGGCCCGGGCCCTGGTCGATCTCGATCGGCCCGTCCATGACCACGGTCGAGGGCGTGTAGCCGTTGTCGAGGGCGGCGGCATAGACGAACGGCTTGAACGAGGAGCCCGGCTGACGCAGCGCCTGCGTGGCGCGGTTGAACTGGCTCTGCTCGAACGAGAAGCCGCCGCTCAGCGCCAGCACGCGGCCGGTCCAGGGATCCATCGCCACCAGCGCGCCCGACACTTCCGGGATCTGACGCAGCCGATACTGGCCTTCCACCGGACCTTCCTTGGTGGTGAGCTGGTCGACATAGATCACGTCGCCCGGGTTCAGCACCGCACTGACGCGGCCCGGATTCTTGGCGGTCGCGCCCTTGATCGCCCAGCGCACGCCGTCGAGCGGGACGATGCCGACCTGCCGCTCCTTGAGCACGGCGCCGCCGGGCTCGCGGCCGGGCTGGAAGCCGATGCGCGCGGACTGGTCCGAGGTCTCCAGCACCACCGCCATCTTCCAGCCGATGTCGGAAAGCGCCTTCACTTCCGCGAGCTTCACGCCCCAGTCGCCGCCGACCTCGATCTTGGCGGCGGCGCCGCGATAGCCGTGCGCCTCGTCATACTTGACCAGGCCGTCGGCGAGCACCTTGCGCGCAACCACCTGCAGCTTGGGATCGAGCGTCGTGCGCACCGAGAGGCCGCCCTCGTAGAGCTTCTTCTCGCCGTAGCGCTCGAAGATTTCGCGGCGCACTTCCTCGGCGAAATATTCCGCGGCGAACATGTGCGCGCTGGACGGACGCGAGGTGACGTTGAGCGGTTCCTTCTTCGCCTTCTCCGCGTCGGCCGCGGTGATCTTGCCGTCTTCGCGCATGCGGTCGATGACGTAGTTGCGCCGTTCGATCGCGCGCTCGCGCTGGCGGAACGGATGCAGCGTCGAGGGCGCCTTCGGCAAAGCGGCGAGATAGGCGGCTTCCGCGATCGTCAGCTCGTGCACCGACTTGTCGAAATACAAGAGCGAGGCCGCGGCGATGCCGTAGGCGGAGAAGCCGAGATAGATTTCGTTCATGTACAATTCGAGGATTTTTTCCTTCGAATAGGTGCGCTCGATCTTCAGCGACAGCAGCGCTTCCTTGATCTTGCGGTTGAACGAAACCTCGTTGGTCAACAGGAAGTTTTTGGCGACCTGCTGCGTGATGGTGGAGGCGCCCTGCGGACGGCGGCTGGTGCCGAGATTCTGCAGATACAGGATGCCGGCGCGCATGATGCCCTGGAAATCGAGCCCGCCGTGGTCGTAGAAATTCTTGTCTTCGGCCGAGATGAAGGCGTTGATCACCATCTTCGGCACCGCCTGGATCGGCAGATAGAGCCGCCGCTCGCGCGCATATTCGGCGACCAGCGAGCCGTCGGAGGCGTGCACCCTCGTCATCACCGGGGGCTCGTAATCCTGCAACTGGGAATAATCCGGCAGGTCCTTGGAATATTGCCACATCATCACGGCGGCGCCGGCGACCCCGACCAGGAACAGGATCGTACCCGCAGCGAACAGAAAGCCTGCAAAGCGCAGCAGAAATCTCATGGCCAGAAACCGCTCCGCGGGGCCGCCGCGACGGCGACGGCTGAAGCCCCTCGAATCCCCGATATCCTTACAGGAAGGCGCAACCTGCGACCAGCCGCCGGTCCCCTCTCCCTGCATTTTATGGTCAAACTGAGGCCCCCGCCCCACCACCGGACCGCGCGGGCCGCGCGCCCTGCGACCGGGAACCGAACGCGGCGTCCGGCCGGATACTCGGCCATTGGCCTGCCGCCCGGCCGAGGCTTCAACGCCGCGGCGACGCGGGCGTCGCGACCGAGACCGGGCTGGCGGAAGCGCGGGTGCTGGCGAAGAAGCGGCCGACCGCCGCCGCGATGGTGTCGGCGGCGCGCGCGCGCCATTCCACCGAATTGAGCAGTTTCAGGTCGTCCTTGTTGGAGACATAGCCGAGTTCCACCAGCACCGAGGGCACGTCGGGGGCGCGCAAGACCCGAAAGCCGGCCGAACGCAGCGGATTGCGGTGCAGCCGCACCGAACTCTTCATCTCCGACACCAGCGTGCGGGCGAAATGGCTGGAGAACGACTTGGTCTCGCGCTGGGCGAGATCGATCAGGATGCCGGCCACGTCGTTGGGCTCCTGCGACAAGTCGAGGCCCGCGATCACGTCGGCATGGTTCTCGGCATCGGCAAGGCGCGCGGCGTCGGAATCGGTCGCCGTCTCCGACAGCGTGTAGACGGTCGCGCCCTGGGCATCGCCTTCCGAGCGCGCGAGATAGTCGGCATGGATGGAAATGAACAGGGCCGCCTGCCGGTCGCGCGCGAACTGCACCCGCTCGCCGAGTGGAATGAAGGTGTCGTCGGCGCGCGTCATCGCCGTGCGGTATTTGCCGCCCTGCGCAATGCGGTCGCGCAGCAGGGCCGCAAATTCCAGCACGATGGTCTTTTCCATCTCGCCGGCGGGGCCCTTGGTGCCGGTATCGAGCCCACCGTGACCGGGATCGATCACCACCAGCGGCCGCGGATCGCGGGACGCGGCGGGCGCCGGCGCCGACGCGCGCGGCGGCGCGCGCGTGCGGCTCTCCTGCGCGAGGTTGCGCATGAATGCGTCGCGCTCGATCGCCGCGAGATCGAGCACCAGGCGCGCCGGCTGGCCGTGCGCGGAATCCAGGACCTGCGCCCGCTCGATCCGCACGGGCTTTGCCGCATCCAGCACGATGCGCGAGCCGCCCTGCATGATCAGTCCGAAACGGAATGCCTTGACCAGCCCGCGCCCGGTTTCCCCCGCGCGCGGCGGCAGCGCGAAGGTCACCTGCGGCATGTCGATGACGACGCGATAGGGATCGGCGAGCGTGAAGCTGCGGATCTCGACCCGGCGGGTCAGGTCGAAGACGAGGCGCGTCTCCCGCTCGTCGCCGGCGAGCCGCACGTCGGTCGCGACCGGGAAAGCCTCCGGCGCCTGCGCGGACGCGGGCGTCGCGGACAGGCAGGCCAGCGCGCCCATAAGCGCCGCAGCCAGGATCGACAATGGTCCGAAGCGGCCCGTCACATCGCGCCCTCCCGACTTCCCCCTTACTCCAATAATCGGGCGGCGGTTAATCGCTTCTTAACCAAGCAGGCCCGGCCCGGGCGCGGTGTGTCCGGCGGGTGACGGGGAGTGCGGCCGCGATCCCTATCCCCGCACCGACGGGGAACCGGACAGCTGGCACTATTTCGGGATCATGCCCTAATGGCCGCGCCAGGCCCCCGCCTCCGCCAGCGTCGCCGACGGCAATTCCCCGAACTGGCGCACATAGCTTTCCGCGAAGCGTCCGAAATGCATGAAGCCGTACTGGATCGCCACCTGCGTCACGCTGGTCTGCGGCTTCGGTTGCGACAGCGCGCGGCGCGCCGCGTTCAGCCGCAATTCCGCGAGCAGGCGCGCCGGCGACTGGCCGAACGCCTCGGCACAGCTCAGGAACAAGGTGCGTTCGCCCACCCCGAGCTTCTCGCACAATTCGCCGATGCCGACGGGAATCTCCAGGCTCTCCTTCAGGATCGCCAGCATGTTGCGGGCGATGCGGGCGCGGTGATGCAGCGGCTCCACGATCTCGGCCGAGGGCAGCGAGGCCAGGACGATGTCGAAAATCTGCGCCTCGATGGCGGCGATCACATTGCCGGCGGACAATTCGTCCTTGCGGGCCATGAGTTGATTGAGAATGCCGAGAAGCGCGCGTGCGCGCATGCGCAACTGCGCATCCGTCACCGCAAGGCGCGTGTCGTGCGGCTTCGACAGCGGCGTGCCCTTGCGTCTCGCCTGCATCCAGCGCTCGATCAGCGGCAACGGCAGCACGGCGACGACGAGATCGGTGTCGCCGGTCGCCGCGAAGCCGATATCGTCGTCGGATGTCGCGGCGATGATCTCGCCCTGCTCGACCTGGCGATAGCGCACATGCAGCGACCCGGAGGCTGCGACCGGCAGGCCGAATACCCAGGCGCCTTCGGCGGGGGCGCCACGCTGCAATATGCCGGGCGACCAGGTCACGCGGCCGAGCTGGATCGAATTCAGGACGATCTGCGCCACCGCGCCCTGGAATTTCCCGCGCCCGATCTGCTCGTATTGCTGATTCCAGCCGATCGGGCTCGCAGCCATCGCATCGATGTCATCGAAAACCGCTTGCAATGTATCCACGTCGACAATCCATATTCAAATGCAGAAAACGGATAGTCGGCCAATTTGCCGTGCTGGTAAAGAGTGCCCCCTGCATCGCTCGACTATAACCATAATGACCGCTGATTTTGGAGGACGAAAATGAAGTTCACGCGACGCGCCGCCGCTCTGGGCGGCGCAAGCCTGCTGACCGCCGGCGCGATGGCCAACCCGGCCAACGCCGTACGCGAAACGATTTTCGGGGTCGGAGAAGGGCTCGAAGAATTCTGGCTGGCGTCGGACGCCTATGTCTTCGGCTATCCGCTGGTCACGATGGAAATGACCCGGCGCGTCATCACCAATGTCGCCGCACCGGTAGGCACGCGCGCGCCGATGGGCCAGATCATCAAGCTGCGCCAGTATCCGGATGCATCGTTCCGCGACGTCACCGCGCCCAATGCCGACACGCTGTATACGACGGCGTTTTTCGACGTCGGCAAGGAGCCCTGGGTGCTCAGCGTTCCGGACATGAAGGATCGCTATTTCCTGCTGCCGATGCTCGACGGCTGGACCAACGTCTTCCAGGTCCCGGGCAAGCGCACCACCGGCACCAAGGCGCAGACCTTTGCGATCACCGGCCCCGGCTGGAAGGGCACGCTTCCCGCAGGCGTGACCGAATACAAGTCGCCGACCAGCATCGTCTGGCTGCTCGGGCGCATCTACTGCACCGGCACGCCGGAGGATTACGCGGCCGTGCACAAGCTGCAGGACGAATTCAAGCTGGTGCCGCTCAGCTCCTACGGCAAGCCCTACACGCCGCCGGCCGGCACGGTCGACGCCTCGATCGACATGAAGACAGCGGTGCGCGAACAGGTCAACCGCATGGATGCGGTGTCCTATTTCAAGCTCCTGTGCGAGCTAATGAAGGCCAATCCGCCCGCCGCCGCCGACGCGCCCGAGCTCGCCAAGTTCGCACGCATCGGAATCGTACCCGGCAAGGATTTCGATCCGAGCAAGCTGAAGCCCGATTTCCTCAAGCGCGTGCCGGAAGCCTCGTTCGACCGCATCATGCTGCAATTCAAGGTCAACCGGGCGGTCACCCATCATGATGGCTGGTCGTTCACCACCAAGACCGGCATCTACGGCACCGACTATCTGATGCGCGCGCTGGTGACCGCGATCGGGCTCGGCGCCAACCGGCCGCAGGACGCCGTCTATCCGACCTCGGAGCGGGATCCCGATCGCCGCAAATACAGCGGCGAGCACAAATACGTCATGCGCTTCCCGAAGGGGCAATTGCCGCCGGTCAGCGGGTTCTGGTCGCTGACCATGTACAACAGCGATTATTTCTTCGTTCCCAATCCGATCAACCGCTACTCGATCAGCGCGCGCCAGAAGCTCAAGAGCAATCCGGACGGCTCGACCGACCTCTATATCCAGAAGGACTCGCCCGGCGCCGACAAGGAATCGAACTGGCTGCCCGCACCTCCCGGCGACTTCGTGCTGATGCTGCGGATGTACTGGCCGAACGAGAAATCGCCGTCGATCATCAACGGCAGCTGGAAGATACCGCCGGTCAAAAAAGTTTCGTAGCCGGCGCTGCGAGAACCCGAAAAAAGCAGACGGCGCGGGATGCAGGCACCCCGCGCCGCCCTGATATTCTGCGCAATCAATCCTTCAGGTCGGCCGGCACCTTGCCGCCGTTCTCGGCCAGCTTCTGCATGACCTGCTTGTGCAGCCAGATATTCATCTTGGCCGAGTCGTTCATGTCGCCGGTATATTTCAGTTCCTTGGCAAGCTCCTGACGCGCCTTCAGGCTGGAATCCAGATCGAGCACCTTCATCAGGTCGACGATCGACTTGCGCCAATCGAGTTTCTCCTTCTTCTTCGCGGCCATCTCGGAAACCACCTTCTCGACGTCGACCTGCGACATCGGCGCGCCGCCGCCCGCGGCCCCGCCGCCGACGCCGCCCGGGGCGGTTTGCGCGCTCGCGCTGGTTCCGAAAATAGCCGACATGATCTTTCCGAAAATGCTCATGCATTCCTCCTCACTGAAAGGACTGACGTGACACAAGGAGCGTGACTGCAGTCGCGCGCAGGCTAGCGGGTCCCGCCGCAAAATTCGAGCGGGCCGGCGCGAAATACCGCTGGGGATGGGGCCGCGCCGGTCATTGTTTTGTCATCTTGCGGCCTCCCCCGGCTTCGCCGGCCGGCTGCATTTCGCCGCGATTCTGCGTCCCCGACCCTGCCCACGGACCGCCGGGGCTGTCCTAAAGCTGCATTTGCTTGAGCTTTTGCCCGCCCTTGCCATGCCGGGCCCGCGCGCCTAATAAAGATGCGCTGACGGTTTTACATGGTTCCGGTTGTACCGCGTTCGGGCATCCGGCACGCCCGCCTCGACAGCACAGGGTCCGGTTGAGTTCCGGACGCGGAGGCGGCGGGCGCCAGCGGCTCACGCTCCAGCCCCCTGCCACGATGCAGGCGGCGGAGACGCCGCGGAGGCCTTGCCCGGGAATGATTGAGGCGTGTCCCACGGCAACCGGACACACGGCGCGTTCCTGCAGGAAAGCGCTCGCGGCCAGGTGGCGGGCTATCCGCTTTCCGCCCGGCATGACCCGTCGGCAACAAGACTAAAGGCGGTCGCGCCCCGACGGCAGCGGCCGCCCCGCGAGGGGCCGAAACGTCATGGTTCAGGTGCAGTCGAAATCCGGTTCCGGCCGCCGCGCGTTTGCGCGGCGTGCGGCGCCGGCCGTTTCGCGCGCACCGGCGAATTCCGTCCGCGGCCTCTCATCCCTTCACCGTCAATCCGGCGGAGCGCGCCTGCGCCTGTCCGCTTGCGCTGCAAGCGGCGCCTTGCGCCCGCCCGCCGCCATGAGAATTTTCAATGGCCAACAAAATGTTGATCGACGCGACCCATCCGGAAGAAACCCGGGTGGTCGTTCTGCGCGGCAATCGTGTCGAAGAATTCGACTTTGAAAGCGCCGCGCGCAAGCAGCTCCGCGGCAACATCTATCTCGCCAAAGTCACGCGCGTCGAGCCGTCGCTGCAGGCGGCCTTCGTCGATTACGGCGGCAACCGCCACGGCTTCCTCGCCTTCTCCGAAATCCATCCCGATTATTACCAGATCCCGGTTGCCGACCGGCAGGCGCTGATCGAGGAAGAGCAGCGCGCGCAGCGCGAAGACGAGGACGAGGAACGTAACGGCGGCGGCGGTGGAGGCGGCGGACGCCGCCGGCGTCACCGCAACCGCGGTTCCGAGCGTCGCCGCGGTCGCGGTGAGGCGGTGCAGAGCGACGAAATGGCTGCCGCGAGCGGCGAAACGGCGCCCGCCGACGGCGCGGAATCCCCGCATCCGGAAGCGCCGTTCGGGGACGGGCTGATCACCGAGACGGTCGAGAC
Organism: Pseudorhodoplanes sp.; assembly: GCA_050246095.1. Taxonomy (GTDB): domain Bacteria; phylum Pseudomonadota; class Alphaproteobacteria; order Rhizobiales; family Xanthobacteraceae; genus Pseudorhodoplanes. The sequence goes on along the minus strand of JBFWWQ010000001.1, from coordinate 9,150 downwards.
GACGGCCGCCCACGACACGGACGACGGCGACGCCGCGCCCGCCGAAGCGCCGGCGCCGTTCGAGGAGCAGGTTTTGCCCGCGAGCGTGCACGAGGCGGAAGCCCACGACGAGCCCGCGCACGAAATCGAAACCTTCATCCGCCGTGACGACGAGCCTGCCGAGTTCGAGGAAGCGACCGTCGCGCCCGAGGCCGGTGAGGCGCGCGACGCGGCGCAGCCGGATGCCGCGACCGCCGAAGGCGAGAATGGCGACGGCGAGAACGGCGAGAACGGCGACGAAGCCGCGCACGAGGAAGAGGTGGTGGAATCCGTCGGCGGCGACGCCGACATGATGGACGAGGTGCCCGACCGCACCCGCCGCTTCCGCCGCCAGTACAAGATCCAGGAAGTCATCAAGCGCCGGCAGGTGATGCTGGTGCAGGTGGTGAAGGAGGAACGCGGCACCAAGGGCGCGGCGCTCACCACCTACCTGTCGCTCGCCGGCCGCTATTCGGTGCTGATGCCCAACACCGCGCGCGGCGGCGGCATCAGCCGCAAGGTGACCAACGCCGAGGACCGGCGGCGCATGAAGGAGATCGCCGAGGAATTGCAGGTGCCGGAAGGCATGGGCGTGATCCTGCGCACCGCCGGCGCCAACCGCAGCAATGCGGAGATCAAGCGCGATTTCGAATACCTGCTGCGGCTGTGGGAGACGGTCCGCGATCTCACGCTGCGTTCGCAGGCTCCCACCCTCGTCTACGAGGAAGGCTCGCTGATCAAGCGCTCGATCCGCGACCTCTACCACAAGGACATCGACGAGATCCTGGTCGAGGGCGACGCCGCCTACCAGGAGGCCAAGGAATTCATGCGCATGCTCATGCCGAGCCATGTGCAGAATGTCGTGTCGTATCGCGACACCCAGCCGATCTTCACGCGCTACGGCATCGAGGCGCAGCTCGACGCGATGTTCTCGCCGACCGTGCAGCTGAAGTCGGGCGGCTACATCGTCATCAACCAGACCGAGGCGCTGGTTGCGATCGACGTCAATTCCGGCCGCGCCACGCGCGAGCATTCGATCGAGGAAACCGCGCTGAAGACCAATTCGGAGGCGGCCGCCGAGATCGCGCGGCAGCTTCGCCTGCGCGACCTGGCCGGGCTGATCGTCATCGATTTCATCGACATGGACGAGAAGCGCAACAACCGCACGGTAGAGCGCAAGCTGAAGGACGCGCTGAAGGACGACCGCGCGCGCATCCAGGTCGGGCGCATCTCGCATTTCGGCCTGATGGAAATGTCGCGCCAGCGGCTGCGCGCCTCGGTGCTGGAAAGCTCCACGGAGACCTGCCCGCATTGCGGCGGCACCGGGCATGTCCGCTCGGTTTCCTCGGTCGCGCTGCAATTGCTGCGCGCGCTCGACGATACGCTCATGCGCGGCTCGACGCATAACCTCATCGCGCGCACGCGCGCGGATGTCGCGATCTACGTGCTCAACCACAAGCGCGCGCATCTGCGCGGGCTGGAGGAGCGCTACAAGGTCGCCATCACCGTCACCACCGATCCGACCCTGACCAGCATCCCCGCCTATGCCATCGACCGCGGCGAGCAGGTGATGAGCGCCGAGCAGGCACGCGCGCTGGCGGTGCAGTTCGACCGCGCCATGCCGCGCCCGGCGGACGAGGACGCGGAGGAAAGCGAAGCCCTAGAACCGGCCGGCGACGAGGCGGCGGAAACGGACGGCGAGGCTTCCGGCGAGGACGAGGGACGCGGCGAACGCGACGGCCGCCGCCGCCGGCGCGGACGCCGCGGCGGCCGCGGCCGCCACCGGCGCGAGGATCGCGACGACACGGCGACGGCGGCCGCGCCGGAAGCGGATGCGGCGGATTTCGATCCGGCCGCATCCGGCGCAGACGAAGTCGAGGCGGATGCCGGTGCCGAGGCGTCGGAACCGCGCGATGACGAAGGCGCCGACGAGGGTCCGCGCCGGCGCCGGCGCGGCCGCCGCGGCGGACGCCGCAACCGGCGCGAGGATCAGGAGGAACGCGAAGAAGCCGCGGCCCAGCCCTATGAGCGCGACGGCGCCGACGACATGCGCGGCCATGCCGAGCCGGGTCCGGAATTCCGCCCCGCGGAAGAGCCGGCACCGCACACGGCACCCGCGCCCGCGCCCGCGCCGCAACCCCCGGCGGATATCCCCGCACCGGCACCGCGCCGCCGCTCCACGGTGCGCGAACCGGCGCCGATGCTCGGGACGGCGGACGAGGCGCCGGCCTTTGCGCCGCCCGCTCCCGCCCAACCCGAGCCCGAAGCCGCCGCCGAAACCAACGGCGAGGGCGAGAAGCCGCGCCGTTTCGGCTGGTGGTCGAAGCGCAGCTAGCGCATTTTCGTGCGAAGTGGGTACCGGTTCGCGTCAAGAAAATGCGATAGAATAAAAGAATCTAAAGCATGTTCCGATTCCATGTAAAACGAACGTGCTTTAGAGTCCGATTCACCTCGGTTGAAGTCCTTGTCCTCGACCGGCCTTCGAGACGCGCCGCTTCGCTGCGCTCCTCACGATGAGGGCGGGACAGACATAACATGAATGAAACCGTCCCCAGCAGCAGGGTCGGCGGCGCACGCGGCGCGCTACCGGGATTTGGCGCGCCGTTCCAGCGGCGTGACCGCGAACCGGCGCAATTGTCCGCGGCGCAGCGCCTCGATCGTCACCGCACGCCCGATCCGCTCGTGATTGAGCAGGCGGATCAGGTCGTCGACCCCGGTCACCGCCTGCCCGTCCGCGCGCACCACGAGGTCGAGCGACATCAGGCCGGCCTTCGCCGCCGGCCCTTCGGGATCGAGCGCGGTCAGCACGGCGCCGGACGCATTCCCGATCCCGGCGACGCGCGCATGCCGGCGCGGCGCGGCGCTGGAATAGGCGTCGAGCAGGGCCGCGTCGCTATCCGCGGGAGCCGCGGGCGGGACGACTTCTTCGGCTTCCGTAGCGAAGTCCGATACAAAATCCAGCATGTCACACCCTTGTTGGGGGCGACATTTAGGAAGCGGCGGCGGAAATAAAAGCCGCCCGGCGCCGGCCGGAATCGCTCAGTCGCTCTGCAGGATGACGTTGCGGACGAGCGGATAGACCTGGTTCTGCCACTTGGTGCCGGAAAAGACGCCGTAATGGCCGACGCCCGGCTGCATATGGTGCTTCTTGCGCGCCGGCCGCAGCTTGCTGCAGAGATCGTGCGCCGCGACCGTCTGGCCGACCGCGCAGATGTCGTCGCGCTCGCCCTCCACCGTCAGCAGCGCGGTCTTGCGGATCGCGGAGGGATCGACCTTGCGGCCGCGATAGTCGAGCGTGCCGAGCGGCAGGCGGTGCTCCTGGAACACCCAGCGGACGGTCTCGAGATAGAATTCCGCCGTCAGATCGAGCACCGCGAAATACTCGTCATAGAAGCTCTTGGTCGTCTCCGCCTTCTCAACCTCGCCGCGCGCGAGGTTGTGGTAGAGTTCCTCGTGCGCCTTGAGGTGGCGGTCGATATTCATGCTCATGAAGGCCGCAAGCTGCACGAAGCCGGGATAGACGCGCCGGCCGCCGCCGCCGAAGCGCAGCGGCACGGCGGCGATCAGGTTCTTCTCGAACCAGTCGATCGGCTTCGACTTGGCCAGCTCGTTGACCTTGGTCGCGTTCACGCGCGTGTCGATCGGCCCGGCCATCAGCGTCATCGAGCGCGGGGTTGCCGGATGCCCCTGCTCCGACATCACCGCGACCGCAACCAGGGCGGCGACGCAGGGCTGGCAGACCGCGATCACATGCGCGCCCGGTCCCATCACCTCGAAGAAGGTGATCAGGTGCTCGACATAATCGTCGAAGCCGAAACGACCGTGCCCGGTCGAGACGTCGCGCGCATTGTGCCAGTCGGTGATGTAGACGTCGTTCTCGGGCAGCAGCGTCTTCACGGTGCCGCGCAGCAGCGTCGCGAAATGCCCCGACAGCGGCGCCACCACCAGCACGCGCGGCTGCGCCGTCTCCACACCCTCCTTGCGGAAATGCAGCAGCGAGCCGAACGGGGTGACATGCACGGCCCGCTCGACCACCGCGGCCTCGCTGTTGCCGCAGGTCACGCTGCGGATGCCGTAATCGGGACGGCGATGCGTGAGCCCGGCGCGGGCGATCAGTTCGTAGGCGGCGTTGAGATTGGAAATCCCCGCCATCATGGGATGGCCGGCCAGGCCGTTGACCGGCGCACCCAGCGTTTTTTGCGCTGCGGTAGCCAGCGCCCGGACCGGAACCATGATGTCGGAATGGGCCTGATATGCCTGATAGAGCATTTTCTGCGTCATCCACGCAAAAAAGGCGCGACGACGCCTGACGGCCCCCCCCACCCCAACTCCCGGCGCGAAAAGGCTAGTGCATTTCTCGCTGCACTGCGAGATAATAAATCACGTTTCCGCCGGGGATTCGCCGGCCTCCCCGTCCGGGGTGGCCGCTTGTCATGCTGCGTCACGGGGGAACGGTTCATGTCCAAGGCAACGCTGACTATCAGCAGCAAGAATTACGGCTCGTGGTCGCTGCGCGGCTGGCTGCTGTGCAAGATGGCCGGCCTCGACTTCGAAGAGGTCATGCTGCCGAGCGACGACCCGTCGACCCGCGCCGAATTGCTGCTGCTGTCGCCCTCCTTCCTGGTGCCATGCCTCACGCACGCGGGAATAGCGGTCTGGGACACGCTGGCGATCGCCGAATACCTGAACGAGATCAAGCCGCAGGCCGGACTGATGCCGGCCGACCGCAAGGCGCGCGCGCGCTGCCGCTCAATTTCCGGCGAGATGCATTCGGGATTCTCGAACCTGCGTTCGGCCCTGCCGATGAACATCAAGGCGCATTATCCCGGCTTCAAGGTCTGGCAGGGTGCGCAAGCCGACATCGACCGCGTGATGACGATCTGGCGCGAATGCCTGGCGCAGTCGCACGGGCCGTATCTGTTCGGAAAGGACCCGTGCATGGCGGACGCCATGTACGCGCCGGTCTGCACGCGCTTCCTCACCTACGACGTGAAGCTCGATTCCGAATGCGCGGCCTATTGCTCGGTCATTATGACTATGCCGCCGATGCAGGAATGGATCGCCGGCGCGAAAACCGAGCCGGACGAGCTGGAGGAGCTCGACGTCGAGTTCTGAGCCGTCCGCCGGGCCCCTGCCGGGTGCAGCGGACGGGGTGACCCGGCGCGCGGATTCTGAACGCCGGCCGAATGGGCCGCCCGCCCCGTCCGATAAAATTATTTTCGGCGCGGCCTTGCTGCGCCCGGCCTCCCCCCCACATGCGCCGCTTTGTGGCTCGCGCCGGTCATTCAGGGGAGATGTCCATGCAGAGCGGTCAAAGCGCGTTCAACGAGGTGGTGACGCTTCGCCAGGCGAAAAAGCTCATCCAGTGCATGGCGCACGAACAGAGCTTCCTGCTGCTTTCGGCCCCCGGCATGGGCAAGTCCGAAATGGTCTACGAGGCGGCGCGCGAGGCGAGCCTGCCCTGCCGCTCGCTGCTCGGCACCCAGATCGCGCCCGAGGACGTGAGCGGCATCCCGCGCATCGTCGGCGAACGCTCGGTGTTCTGCCCGCCGCGCATCCTGCTGCCGGAGCGTCCGGAGCCGTTCTGCCTGTTCCTCGACGAGCTGCCGGCCTGCGCGCCGGACGTCCAGAAGGCCTTCTATTCGCTGCTGCTGGAACGCCGCCTGGGCGAGCATGCGCTGCCCAAAGGCACCTGGGTGGTCGCCGCCGGCAACCGGCTGCAGGACCGCGCGCTGGTGCGCGCCATGAGCTCGGCGCTGATCAACCGCGTCACCATCCTGCAACTGCGAATCGACGTGGACGAATGGCTCGCCTGGGCGCGGCGCAGCGGCGTCCGCAACGAAATCTGCAGCTTCGTCGCCACGGTGCCTGACGCGCTGATGCGGCCGGTGCCGGCGGACCCGGTGCCGTTCTCCACGCCGCGCGCCTGGACGCTGCTCTCGCGCGCCTTCGACATGGCGGAGAAATCCGGCGTCCTCACCAACGAGACGCGGCGCGCCCTCGCCTTCGGCCGGCTTTCGCCGGAAGACGCCGCCGTCTTCTGCGCGCTCGCGGAGGAGGCGATCGAGGCGGTGCGCCCGCTGGCGGACTATCTGCGCAACCCCGAATTGCTGCCGAAGGGCGATTCGGCGCGCTGGTTCATCCTCGACTGCATCCGCCAATTCGTGCGCGACGGCAGGGCCGACGGGTTCAAGCCGCGCGCAATCAACCGCTTCCTGCGCAGCCTGTCGTCGGAGCATCAGCTGATCGTGCTGACCGACATGGTCGAGAAATGGGGATCGCTCGGCGCCGACCGCGCCATGTACGACCTCCTGCGCAAGGTCGCAGCGGCATGACCGGCGCCGCTGCCGCGGACCGCGCGGCGCTCGCGCGCATCGCGCGCGCGCTGCGCATGGTCACGGTGCCGTTCCCGCATCTCGCCGGGCTCGCCGCCGCCGTGCGCGTCGCGCTCGACGATCGCGTGCCCACGATGGGCGTTTTCGCCTCGGGGCGCCTGGTCGCGAACCGGGACTTCACGGCGCGGCTGTCGGGCAACGATCTCGTCTTCGTGCTGGCGCACGAATTGCGGCATCTGGCGCTGCGCACGCATGACCGCGCGCGCGGCTCGCATCACCTCGAATTCAACTACGCGCACGACTACATCATCAACGACATGCTGCGCCACGCGCTCGGCCTTACCGCCATCCCGGCCGGCGGCCTCGACATGCCGGGCGCGCGCGAGAAATCGGCCGAGGAAATCATCGTGCAGATGCGCGCCTCCGGCAGCAACATGGCTTCCCGCACCCAGGTTTGGGAAGGCGGCATCGCCACCGTCGATCAGGCGCTCGGCGCCGCGCGCCAGGCGGCCGGCAGGCAAGCGGGCGACGTGCTCGATGCGGCGCGCGAACGCGACATGTTCCCCGACGACAGCACCGACCAGGACGCGCGCGCGCGCGCGATCGGCGATCTCGCCGCCAAGGGCATGGCGCTCGCGAAAGCGATGGATACGATGCGCGGGCGCGGCACGCAGAGCGGTACGACCCAGCAGAATGTCCGCGCGCTGCGCGGCATCAGCGGCACCCCGTGGCAGATGGCGCTGCAGACCTGGCTCGAAGGCGTCGCCCCCGGCGAACGCACCTTCATGCGCCCGTCCCGCCGCGGCGGCGCCGAGCGCACCGACGTCGTGACGCCGGGGCGCAAGCGCTATTCCTGGCTGCTCAATGTCGTGCTCGATACCAGCGCGTCGATGGGCGACAACATCCCGTTCGCGCTCGGCGCGATCGCCGATTTCTGCGAAGCGGCCGGGGTCGACGACATCCGCGTCATCCAGTGCGATACCGTCGTCACCTCCGACGAGCGGGTCTCGCCGGCCGAACTCGCCGAATACGAGATCAGCGGCTATGGCGGCAGCGACCTCTCGCCGGCCATGCACGCGCTGACGGACGATCCGCGCGTCACGGCCGCCGTGGTGATCACCGACGGCGACATCGCCTTTCCGCCGGACGCCCCTCCCTATGCCGTGCTGTGGGCCTTGCCGCGCGAGAATTCCGGTTTTCAGCCGTCCTACGGACGGATCGTCACCATGCGGAAGGAGGACGCGCCATGAAGGCAATCCAGGAGCTTGTCGCCTATTTCGACCGGCGCGGGAAGCTGTCGCGCCGACAGCTGCGCAAGCTGCTCGAACAGAACTTCATCGCCTCGGACGCGCCGCCCAGCATGGTCGGTCTCTCCGAGACGCCCGGCACCACCTATTATTTCCGCGTCACCGGCACGACCGAGGGACAATTGTGGGGGACCGACACCTATACCCGCGATTCGACCATCGGAGCGGCCGCCGTGCATGCCGGACTGCTGAAGCCGGGCGAGACCGGCGTGCTGCGCCTGACCGTCGCCGCGGCGCTGGAGAAATATCCCGGCTCCACGCGCAACGGCGTGACCAGCACCGACTATGGCAGCTTCCCGCAGGCCTGGCGGCTGTCGGCGATCTAACAGGCTGCTAAAGCGCCCTCAATGCGCGTGCCGCGCCCACTCGAACAGATGCGAGAAGTAGTACGGCCCGAGCACCCAGACCGTGGTCCAGGCCACGGCGCCGATCGCATTGGCGGCGAGAAAAATGTGCCAGGGCATCGCCATCGAGCCGGCGATCAGGCCGTTGAGCTGGCGCATCAGCGGCAGGAAACGCGCGATCATCACCAGATAGACGCCGTTCCTGCGGAATTTCGCTTCCAGCTCATCGAGCAATTCGGGCGTGAGCTTCACCAGCGGCCCGTAGCGGCGCAGCAGCACGCGGCCGCCGAAGCGGCCGATCAGATAGCCGGTGGAATCGCCGAGAATGCCGGCGACCAGCACCGCGAAATACACCGCCACGATCGACAGGTCGCCCTTGATGGCAAGCAGCGAAGCCGCCACCACGCCGGTTTCGCCCGGCAGCGGCGCGCCGAAGGATTCGAAATAGACGATGACGAACAGGGCCGCGGCGCCATAGGCAACGATATAGGGCTCGATCAGCGCAAAGCTGTTCTCAAGAAACAGAAACATGAATCACCGACCGAACATGCCCTTGGCGCCGTTCCAAATCGAATCCTTCCACGCCACCAGCGGCGGCGATTCCAGCACCTGCGGCGGCGTCTCGGACGGCCGCGCATCTTGCGTCAGCCGCGCGATCCAGATTTCCCCATCGGTGAAGTAGCGGTCGCCGCCGCCGTTGCGCCCGTTCAGCGTCGGACCGACACCGGTGACGCGGTAGGAGGCTTCCACCACGCGCGCCCGGGTCAGATCGTCGAGGACGAGCGCACGCTCCTCGTCGATGTCGGGAGCAATATGATGGGTGACGGCGCCGGTATAATGCGAGAGCCCGACGCTGCGGTCGTAGGTCGCCGATCCGAGCCAGACCGGCCGGCCCTCCGCGCCCTTGTCGAGCGTCTGCCAGAAACGGACGTGATGGCGGTGGTCGGCGCTGTCGCCCACCGGCTTCTCGAAGGCGAGGTCCTCGCGCCGCCCCTCGTAATAGAGCGGCGAGACCGGCGCATGCCGGTAGGGCCGGTGCAGCACGACACTGCCGACGATCTCGACACTCGAGCGCAGCGTCACCGGATCGGCGGGATACCAGCCGGCCTCGTGCATCGCGCGCACCACATCCGCGCGCAGGCCGAC